>DATAFP010000114.1:0-20059 GCA_036257415.1 Gemmatimonadales bacterium | reverse complement strand
CGGTACGGGACGCTCAGGGCCGAAGTCGAGGCCATCTTCCGGCGCGGAAAGCACGCGCTGCTGGACATCGAGATCGACGGAGCCCGCCAGCTCCGGTCCAGCTTTCCGGCGGCGGTGCATGTGTTCGTGCTCCCGCCCTCGGGTGACGAGCTTGTGCGGCGGCTCGAAGGGCGCAATACCGAAGATCCGGCCGCGGTCCGCCGGCGCCTGGATCACGCGGCCAATGAGTTGGCGGCCGTGGCGGAGTATGGTTACGCGGTCGTGAACGACGACCTCGAGTTGGCCGTCTCGCGTGTCTCCGCCATTCTCGACGCGGAGGCGCAGCGGATCGGCCGGCAGGATGAGCTCAGCGGTTTCGTCGCGGCCCTCCGGCGTCAGGTGCTGGCCGAGGCCGCACGATTTCCAGTTTCGTAACTGTTCCGGAGGAGAAAGCACGCCCCATGCGCATCATCACGCCGTCGGAAGTCGCCGACCAGGCCGGCAACAAGTATCTCGGAGTCCTGGTGGCCGCGCGATTCGCGCGGTACCTGAATGAGCTGCCGCGCGAGCGGCTGGTCCAGCAGGAGGAGAAGCTCACCACCAAAGCGCTCGAAGCGCTGGTCAAGAGTGAGCTCGAGTTCAAGCTGGTGCGTCGCCGCCGCTCCGAGGCCTGAACGTGTGGGCCGGCCGCCACGTCGTTCTTGGCGTGTCGGGCGGGATAGCGTGCTATAAGAGCTGCATCCTCGCCCGACGGCTCGCCGAGGCCGGCGCCGCGGTCGATGCCGTGCTCACCGCGAGCGCGGCCGAGTTCGTGCGGCCGGTCACCTTTGAAGCGCTCACCGGGCGCCCCGTCCTCAGGTCCCTCTGGGATGCCGGCGGGGCGCTCTCTCATGTACGACTCGGGCAGCAGGCGGATCTGGTGATCGTCGCCCCTGCCACCGCCAATCTCATCGCCCGGATGGCGCAGGGCATGGCCGACGACGTCCTCACCGCGCTCCTGCTCGCGCGAACCGCTCCCGTGCTCGTCGCCCCCGCCATGAACGACGAGATGTACGCCAGCCCGGCCACCCAACGAAACCTCGCCGCGCTGCGGAGCCGGGGGGTTGCCGTCGTCGGACCGGAGGTTGGTGCGCTCGCCGAAGGTCCCGCCGAGCGCCCTGGGCGAATGAGCGAACCGGAGACGATCCTGGCCTACGCGGCCCGTCTGCTGCGCGGACGAGGTCCGCTGCTCGGCCGCCGGGTGGTCGTGACCGCCGGCCCCACCCGGGAGTCGATCGACCCGGTGCGGGTGGTGACCAACCGTTCGAGCGGGAAGATGGGCTACCGGATTGCCGAAGCGGCCTGGGTGCGTGGGGCCGAGGTCGAGCTGATCGCCGGGCCGGTCGCGCTGCCGGACCCCGTCGGGGTGATCGTGCGGCGGGTCGAGACCACCAAGGAACTGGAGCGCGCGGTCGCCGGTGCGCTTCCCTCGGCCGACGTGCTGGTCATGGCGGCAGCGCCCGCCGATTTCCGCCCCGCAACCCCGAGCGCCAGCAAGCAGTCACGAACCGAGGGGGCGCTGGCCATTCCGATGGAGCCGACCGACGACATCCTGGGCGCCACGGAAGAGCAGCGGAAACCGGGCAGCTTCGTGGTGGGCTTTGCGCTGGAGACCGGCGACGCGGTTACCAAAGGCCGCGCCAAGCTGGAGCGCAAACACCTCGACCTCATTGTGGTGAACGACGCGCTGGAGCCGGGGGCCGGGTTCGAGCACGACACCAATCGGGTGGCCTTGTTGGATCGCGAAGGCGGGCTGCAGATTTTGCCCCTGCAATCCAAGGAGCAAGTGGCGGAGGCCATCATGGACGCCGTGGAGGCGCGGCTTGACCGATAGCTGGCGGCGCTACCTGGCCCAGCAGCTGGAGATCGGCGGCAGCGAGATTATCCTGCCAGAGAAGATGAGCCGATGGGCAGACGGCGGGATGGGCGGTGAGGGAGATCAAGACATGGGCAAGAGTTCGGCACCGGCTTCCAGTCCGTCGCAGCGCGCCGCTGCCGAACCGCCCGTTCGCTCATCGAGCGCCTGGAGAAAGGGTGCCCCGCAGGTTCCCGGACCGGGAATTCGAGTGGATCCGCCGATACCCGACCTCACCGGCGATCCGTTGGCCGATCTCGACACGCTCGACGCGGTGGCCGAACGGATCCGCACGACCTACTGTTGCCAGACCCTCTGTCCGCACCGCACCAACGCCGTACCGGGCGAGGGGAATCCGCGTGCGCGGCTGATGCTGGTTGGCGAGGGACCCGGCGCAACCGAAGACGCGACCGGCCGGCCGTTCGTGGGGCAAGCCGGACAGCTCCTGACCTCGATCCTCGAAGCCATCGAGCTCAAGCGGGAAGACGTCTACATCACCAACATCGTGAAGTGTCGTCCGCCCCAGAATCGAAAACCGTTGCCGGACGAGATCGCCGCCTGCATGCCCTACCTGCATCGGCAGATCGCGCTGATCCGGCCCAAGGTGATAGTCGCGCTGGGTGGCACGGCCGGCGAAACGCTCCTGGGCGTGAGGAAGAGCCTGGGCGACCTTCGTGGCAAGGTGCACTCCTACGGCGGGATTCCGCTGGTGGTGACCTACCACCCGGCCGCGTTGTTGAGGAACCCGAACTGGAAGAAGCCGACCTGGGATGACATCCGTATCGCCCGACAGTTACTCGGCCGCTGAGGCGCCAGCCGCCCGGTCGGCCCCGTGGAGCCCGGAGGCGGAACAGGCGGTCCTCGGCGCGATGTTGCTGGATCAGGATGCGGCGCTCCGAGCGGTGGAGCTGGTTGATGACACCGTGTTCTACCGCGAGGAGCACCGGCGCCTGTTCCGCGCGCTGCGCGCGCTGACGGAGCGCCGGGTCGTCATCGACCACGTGACCCTGCGCGACGAGCTCGACCGTCGGGGTGAGCTTTCCGTGATCGGCGGACCGGAATACCTCGCGGAGCTGGTCGACGCGGCTCCGACCGCGGCGAACCTCGAGTTTCACTGCCGCATTCTTCGCGACAAATCGATTCTCCGCCGGTTGATCGAAACCTCCACCGCGATCATCACCGAGGCGTACGAAGGCCGTTCGCATGCGAGCGATCTCCTCGATACGGCCGAGTCGCGGATCTTCCAGATTTCGCGCCAGCGGCGCGACCAGAGCTTTACCCGAATCAAGGAGATGCTGTGGCCCACGATGGAGCGCATCGAAACGCTCCAGCGGAGTGGTAAAGCGATTACCGGAGTGCCCAGCGGCTTCGAGAAGCTGGATGAGCTCACCTCGGGGTTCCAGGGGTCGGAGCTCGTGATCGTCGCAGCGCGCCCGTCCATGGGGAAGACGGCATTTTGTCTGAACATTGCCGCCCATGCCTCGATCGACGCCGGCACCGGGGTCGCCATCTTCTCGCTCGAGATGTCGAAAGAGGCGTTGGTGCAGCGCATGCTGACCGCGGAGGCGCGGGTGGACAGCCAGCGGGTGCGGCGAGCCCAGCTCCGCGACTCGGATTTCTCCATGTTGGCCCGCGCGGCGGGAGTGCTGCAGACCAGTCGCATCTGGATCGACGACACGCCGGCCATCACGCTGCTGGAGATGCGCTCCAAGGCCCGCCGCCTCAAGGCGGAGAACGACATCGGGCTCGTGGTCGTGGATTATCTCCAGCTCATGCGGAGCCCGGAGTACTCCGAGAACCGGGTACAGGAGATCTCCGACATCTCCCGGTCGCTCAAGGGTCTGGCGCGCGAGCTGGAGCTGCCGGTCATCGCCTTGTCGCAGCTCTCCCGGGCGTCGGAACAGCGGGGTGGCGAACGCAAGCCAATCCTCTCCGATCTCCGCGACTCGGGCGCCATCGAACAAGACGCCGATCTGGTGATCTTCATCCACCGGCCGGAATACTACGATCGCGAAGACGAGTCCAAGCGGGGCATTGCCGAGATCATGCTCTCGAAGAACCGGAACGGCCCCACGGGAGACATCGATCTCTATTTCCACCGTGAGTTCACCCGGTTCGACAATCTGAGCGCGCGAGGGGAGCCGGAATAACATGCCACGCGCCCGATCGGTCTATCGCTGCGCCGAGTGCGGGCACGAACATGCCAAGTGGGTGGGTCGATGCGAGGGCTGCGGCGCGTGGAATGCCGTCTCGGAGGAGCCGGTCGTGCTTCGCGCCGGTGGCAGCGGACGGAAGCGAGCTGCCGGCACTTCCGCTCCCGCCCGCTCCCGTCTGGTCCCATCCGCTCCCGCCCGCCTCCGGGATATTGCAACCCAGCCGCTGGCGCGCTGGAGCACCGGCCTCGCCGAGCTCGACTTCGCCCTGGGCGGCGGCATCGTGCCGGGGTCCATGAGCCTCATCGGCGGAGAGCCTGGCGTCGGCAAGTCAACCTTGCTCCTCCAGGCGGCGGCCAGGCTCCAGACCGCGGGGCGCCAGGTGCTGTACGCCAGCGGTGAGGAGAGCCCGGACCAGCTCCGGCTCCGGGCGGAGCGCCTGGATGAAGACGCCGGCGCGGTGCACGTGCTGGGCGAAACCCGGCTCGAGGCCATTCTCGACGCCGCGGTTGCGGTCAACGCCGATCTCGCCGTCGTCGATTCGATCCAGACGGTGTACACCGAGACGCTCGAGAGCGCGCCGGGAAACGTCGGCCAGGTGCGGGAGTGCGCGGGCCACCTGATGCGGTTCGCCAAGGAGACAGGCACCGCGGTGATGGTGGTGGGTCACGTGACCAAAGGCGGGGGCATCGCCGGCCCCAAGACCCTCGAGCACATCGTGGATACGGTGCTCTACTTCGAGGGGGAGGCGACGCTGGACTATCGGCTGCTACGGGCTACCAAGAACCGGTTCGGGTCGGTGGACGAGCTGGGCGTGTTCACCATGACCGAACGGGGCCTCGCGCCGGTTCCGAATCCGTCGGCAATGTTCCTGGCGGCCCGCGCCGATGGGATCAGCGGGAGCGCAGTGACGGCGTTGATGGAGGGAACGCGGCCAGTGCTGGTCGAAGTCCAGGCGCTGGCGGCCAAATCGGGTTACGGCACGCCGCAGCGGGTGGCCACCGGGATCGATCCCAAGCGGCTGGCGGTGCTGCTCGCCGTGCTGGAGCGCCGGGCCCAAACGTCATTCGCCGATCTCGACGTGTTCCTCCAGGTCACCGCAGGGGTGCGGCTGAACGAGCCGGGCGCCGATCTGGCAGTCGCCGCGGCACTGCTGTCGAGCCTGTACAATCGGCCGGCGCCCGCGGACGTCATTTTCCTCGGCGAGATCGGACTGGGCGGAGAGATCCGTCCCACGGCCGGGGTGGAGCGACGGGTGCAGGAGGCAGCGCGGCTCGGCTTCCGCCGGGTTTACGGCTCCGCGCGGAGCACGCTGCAGGTACCAGGTATGGCGCTCATCGGGCTGGACCACGTAGAACAGCTGGTGCGGGCGCTTGCCGCGTGACGTCGGCGTGGTGCTGGTTGCCGCGGGGCGAGGCGAGCGGCTCGGCGGGCTGCGGAAGCAGTACCGCCCGATTGCCGGCGTGCCCATGCTGCTGAGGGCACTCCGGCCGTTCGTGGCGCACCCGGAAGTGCTCCAGAGTGTAGTGGTCCTTCCGCCCGACGACGCCGCCACACCACCCGCGTTTCTTGCCGACCTCGCGGGACCGTCCCTCGCCATCGCATCAGGCGGGGCCGAGCGCACCGACTCCGTGGCCGCGGGGCTTCGCGCGTTGTCCGCCGATTGCGCGCTGGTGCTGGTGCACGATGCGGCGCGGCCCTTTCCAGATCCCGGCGTGATCGCGGCGGTCATTCGCGAGGCCCGGGCGGGTCGAGGCGCGATCGCCGCGGTGCCGCTCACCGATACGGTCAAGGAGGTCGCCGGCGACGGCTCGCATCGGGTGCTCCGCACTGTTCCTCGCGATGCACTCTGGCGCGCCCACACGCCGCAGGGCTTCCCCCGCACGCTCCTGGTCGCCGCGCACGAGCGTGCTCGGCAAGATGGAGCAGGCGCCACCGACGATGCAGCACTGGTGGAGCGGCTGGGTGCCGAGCTCCGTATCGTGCCGGATTCGCCGTACAATCTGAAGGTGACCACCGCCGAGGATCTGGAATGGGCGGAGCTCTGGGCAGCACGGCGCTGACGCTGCCGTTTCGCACGCCGGCCGAGCAGGACCGGGCGCTCGCTCGAGTCGTATCCCACCTGCGCGCCGACGCTCTGCTCGGTTACCCCACCGAGACCGTGTATGGGCTCGGATGCTTGCCGAGTGAAGAGGCGCTCGGGCGTCTCGCGCGACTCAAGGGTCGCCCGCCCGAGAAACCATTCCTGCTCCTGGTGTCGAGTCGCGCTATGGCAGAAGCCAGCGGCCTCGTGTTCAACGCGGCGGCATCGGCGCTCGCTGCCGCATTCTGGCCGGGTCCCCTGACGCTGGTACTGCCCGGGGGCGAGGGAAAGCTGCCCGATGCCCTGCGGGGCGCGGTCGGCGGTATCGCGGTGCGCCACACCTCGCACCCCGGCATCGCACGGCTGGTGGCGGAACTGGATCGGCCGCTGACATCCACCTCGGCAAATCGTCCCGGCGGGGCCACGGCGCCAGGCGCCGACGGCCTGGTGGAAATCTTTCGGGACGCGGTGGCGCAGGGGGAGTTGCTCGTGCTCGACGGCGGGGTACTTGGGAACGTGCCGCCCAGCACCCTGGTTGATTGTACGTCGCCGGTGCCTGCCCTGGTGCGAGAGGGCGCGCTGCCTCGAGCTGAGCTTCGCCGTGCGGTGGGACGGCTCGCGCCGTGAACCGTTTCGCGCTGAACGGATTCGCGGTGAATCGTCGCGCCGTGCAGGGCCCCGCTTCGCTCGCGCTAGATTCACGCAGGGTCGCCGGCAAGCTGCCGGGGGGAGTGTGATGCACATCTTGCTGGTCTGTACGGGCAATACCTGCCGGAGCCCCTTGGCCGAGGCGCTACTGCGGTCCGTCCTTGGCTCGCGGGGGACCGTGGCATCGGCCGGCACCGGGGCCTGGGAAGGCGCTCCCGCCTCGGAAGGGGCCTACCTCGTCGGTCTGGAAAATGGGCTCGACCTGAGCGGCCATCGCGCGCGGCTGCTCACCCGGGAGCTGGTCGGGTCCGCCGATCTCATTCTCACCATGTCGCGGCATCATGCCGCGCGGGTTGCCGAGCTCGGCGGCGGCGACCGCGTGCATCTGCTCGGTGAATTCGCCGGTCGCAACGGCGCCGATGCCGAAGTCAACGATCCGTTTGGGGGCGACCTCGACGGGTATCGCGAGACCTTTACCGAGCTCGCGGAGCTCGCCGCCGGCGTGGCCGCGCGCCTGACGGCGAAGCACACCGGTGATCAGCGGTAAGACCCGCGTCTTCGCGATTCTCGGCGAACCTGTCTCTCACTCGCTGTCTCCCGCCATGCACAACGCGGCGTTCCGGGCGCTGGGCCTCGACGCCGCATATGTCCCCCTGCAGTGCCGAGCCGATGACATTGCGGCGCTGGTGGGCGGGCTCGCGCGCGCGGGTGGTGGGGGCAACGTCACGGTGCCCCACAAGGAAGCGGCCGCGCGAGTCGTCGACCGCCTGGAGCCACGGGCGGCCGCGCTGGGTGCGTGCAATACGTTCTGGGCCGAAGATGGCCGCATCGCCGGCGACAACACCGACGTGGCGGGACTGCTCGATGCGCTCGATCGGCTCGCACCGCCGGCGCGCGGCTGGCTGGTCGCGGGCACCGGCGGTTCAGCCCGCGCCGTCGTCGGAGCGGCCCGTGAACGCGAGGCAGCCATCGCCGTCCAATCGCGCGACCCCACGCGCGCCGTAGCGTTCATGGCGTGGGCACGCGGGCTCGGCGTCAGGGCGGCCGCGCCCGAGCAATGCGGCGTGCTCATCAACGCGACGCCGCTCGGGCTCCGGGATGGCGACCCCGTTCCGCTCGCGGCCGAGCTCGCGCCGGACGCGGAAGTCGCCCTGGATCTTGTGTATGCCCGCGGCGAAACCCCGTGGGTGCGCGCCCTCCGCGCGCGAGGCCTTCGCGCAAGTGACGGGCGAGCGATGCTGGTCGCGCAGGGCGCCGCCGCATTCGAACGCTGGTTCCCCGCCGTGCCCGCTCCGCGCGAGATCATGCGTGCCGCCGTGGATGCTGCGCTTCGCTGAGTTGGGTGCGGCCCTCGCCGAGGCCGAGCGCTGGCTGCTGCCGCCCGAATGCCTGTTATGCCGCCAACCGGTTCCGCTGTCGGACCACGATGCGCTGGTGTGCGGCCTCTGCCGGAGCCGCTGGCGTTTGGTGCCGGCGCCGTGGTGCCCCCGCTGCGGCCAGCCGGTTGAGGATGGCGCCGCCTGTCGGCTCTGTGTCGAGTGGCCCGCTGTCATCGGGCGGGTGCGGAGCGCGGTCCTCCTCGAGGAAGGTGCTCGCGACGCGGTGCACCTGCTCAAATACGAGGGATGGTGGCGGATGGCGGCGTCGCTGGCCGTAGCGATGCGCGGGCTGGAGCCATTGACCGCGGGAGTATGCTTGATTCCCGTTCCGCTCTCGGCGGCGCGGGCGCGAGCCCGCGGTTACAACCAGGCGGAACGCCTCGCGGTGTCGCTGGGGGAGCGCACCGGGCTCCCGGTCCGTTCCGAGCTGTTGGCAAGGACTCGGCACACGCCGACGCAAACCGCGCTTCCGCCGGACGCGCGTCGAGCGAATGTCGCGGGCGCGTTCGCCGCCGTGGGCGCTCGCGGAGTCCACGCGGTGCTGGTGGATGACGTGTTCACGACTGGCGCGACTCTGCTTGCCGCCGCCGAAGCGCTGGCGACCGGCGGGGCGGCGAGCGTCGAGGCGGTGACGTTCGCGCGCGCCTTGGGGTAGGACGGCCACTTCGCGAAGGAGAGCTACAGCATGGCTGTGAAGGTGGGCATCAACGGCTTCGGCCGAATCGGCCGCAACGTACTCCGGGCAGCGTCCGCCATGGGCGTCAAGGACCTGGAGTTCGTGGCGGTGAATGACATCACGGACACCAAGACTCTCGCGCATCTGCTCAAGTACGACTCGGTGCACGGCCGGTTCGGCGGCGCCGTGGAGGCGGCGCCGGATGGGGTGAGGGTGAACGGCCGCGTGATCAAGGTGCTCTCCGAGAGGGACCCCGCGAAGCTGCCCTGGAAAAGTCTCGGCGTAGATCTGGTGCTCGAGTCCACGGGACGGTTTACCGACCGGGACCAGGCCGCCGCGCATCTTGCCGGCGGGGCGAAGAAGGTCGTGATCTCGGCGCCCGCGAAGCAGGAAGACATCACGATTGTGATGGGAGTCAACCACGCCAAGTACGACCCCGCGAAACACCACGTGGTGTCGAACGCCAGCTGCACAACCAACTGCCTGGTGCCGGTGGTGAAGGTGGTCCTGGATAATTTCGGGTTCAACAGCGGGTTCATGACCACGGTGCACTCCTACACCAACGACCAGCAGATCCTGGACCTGCCGCACAAGGACCTGCGCCGGGCACGCGCCGCTGCGATCTCCATCATTCCGACCACCACCGGCGCGGCCAAGGCTACGTCGCTCGTCATTCCCGAGGTCAAAGGCAAAATCGACGGCGTCGCGCTCCGGGTGCCGACGCCCGACGTGTCGGTCGTCGCGTTGAGTGCCAACGTCGAAAGAGCAACCAGCGCCGAGGCGGTCAACCAGGCGTTTCGTGCCGCGGCCGCCGGCGCGCTCAAGGGCATCCTGGTCGTGAGTGACGAACCGCTGGTCTCGGTGGACTACATCGGCACGCTGCAATCGAGCACCATCGACGCGCTCTCCACCAATGTCATCGGCGGCACGCTCGTCAATGTGACGTCCTGGTACGACAATGAAATGGGCTACTCGGCCCGGTGCGTCGATCTTCTGAGCTACATGGGCGCCCGTTTGTGAAGCGCAGTCTGGCGCAGCTCGATCCCGCGGCGCTCGACGGCCGCCGGGCGCTGGTGAGAGTGGATTTCAACGTGCCTATCAAGAACGGGGAGGTCGGCGACGACACCCGCATTCGGGCCGCCATCCCCACGATCCGCTACCTGCGCGAGCGCGGTGCCCGGGTGATTCTGCTCTCGCACCTGGGCCGCCCCAAGGGTGGCCCCGATCCATCCTTCTCGCTCACGCCCGTCGTGCGGGCGCTCGAAGGAATTCTCGGAGCACCGGTCACCTTCCTCGTCGACCCCCTGTCCGACGACGCCGTCACGGCATCGCGGCGGTTGCCGCGGGGCGGGGTGGCGGTGGCCGAGAACACCCGGTTCTATCCCGGCGAAGAGAAGAACGATCCCGATCTCGCCCGGAGGTTCGCCGCGCTCGGGGACCTCTACGTGAACGATGCGTTCGGCTCGGCGCATCGGGCCCACTCGAGCACCGAGGCCGTAGCGCGGATACTCAAGCCCGCGGTGAGCGGGTTCCTCATGGAGCAGGAGCTGCGCTACCTCGGCCAGGCGCTGGACCATCCAAAGCGCCCATTCGTGGCAGTGTTGGGCGGCGCAAAGATCAGCGGAAAGATCGATTTGATCGAAGCCCTCCTCCCCAAGGTGGACGAGATCCTGATCGGTGGGGCGATGGCTTGCACCTTTTTTCGGGCGATGGGTCTCGAAACCGGCACCTCGCTGGTAGAGGCTGATCGCCTGCAGCTGGCGAAGGCGCTGATCGACAAGGCCGGCCGAAAGCTGGTGCTGCCGAGCGGCGCGGTGGTTGGGCAGAAGCTCGAAGCCAACACGGCCACCCGCACCGTGCATCGCAACGAAATCCCCGTCGGTTGGGCGATGTACGACATCGATCCGCTGACCGAGCAGGACTATGCCGCTATCATCGAG
The DNA here is from genome assembly GCA_036257415.1 of Gemmatimonadales bacterium. GTDB lineage: Bacteria > Gemmatimonadota > Gemmatimonadetes > Gemmatimonadales > GWC2-71-9 > DASQPE01. The sequence goes on along the minus strand of DATAFP010000114.1, from coordinate 9,307 downwards.
CCGGCGGGCACCGTGGTCTGGAACGGACCGATGGGAGTCTTCGAGACCCCGCCGTTCGACCACGGCACGTTCGCGGTGGCGCATGCCATGGCCCGCGCGACCGAGCGGGGCGCGGTCACGGTCGTTGGCGGCGGCGACTCCGCCGCGGCGGTGGCCGAGGCCGGCTTGGCGGACCGCATGACCCACGTCTCCACCGGCGGTGGTGCCTCGCTCGAGTTTCTCGAAGGGAAGGAGCTACCAGGGGTCGCTGCGCTGGACGACGTCTGATGGTGCGCTCCCTCGTCTACGCCGCCAACTGGAAGCTGCACCACGGGCCCGCGGCCGCGAGGGATTTCGTCGCCCGCTTCGCGGAGCTCACCGAGCCCCGCGAAGGCCGGGAGCTGTGGTTCTTCCCGACCGCCATCGCGATCGCCGCTGTGGCCGATGGTTTTCGACGCCGCGCCGACGTGCGCGTCGGAGCGCAGAACGTGCACTGGGAGCCCAAGGGCGCGTTCACCGGCGAGCTGTCGGTGCCGCTCGTGGCGGAGGCGGGCGCGACGCACGTGCTGGTCGGACACTCGGAGAGGCGCCACATCTTCGGGGAAACCGTTGAGCAGAGCGCCAGGAAGACCGTCGCCGTCCTGGCAGCGGGCTTGACGGCGCTCGTCTGCGTCGGCGAGACACTCGCCGAGCGGGAGGCCGGTCGCACCGAAGACGCGGTAAGACGCCAGCTCGACCTGGTGCTTGAGGTGGTCGCGACAGCCGATCGTAGCCGGCTCCTCATCGCCTATGAGCCGGTCTGGGCAATCGGGACCGGCCGAAACGCCACGCCTGCCGACGCCGCCCAGGTGCACCGGTTCATTCGAAGCCGGGTCGAAGGCCGCGGCTGGACCGACCGGCTCAGGGTGCTGTACGGAGGGAGCGTGAACGCGGGCAACGCGCTCGCGATCCTGGCTGAGCCGGATGTCGATGGGGTCCTTGTCGGCGGGGCCAGCCTCAACCCTGAGGGCTGGGCCGAGATCGTCGGCCTGGGTGGATAAGCCGCCGACGGATTGAGGCGGAACGCGCGCTCGGCTATCATTCCCGCATGTTCTATTTCCTCCTCGTGCTCCTCATCCTGGATGCGCTCCTGCTGTCCGTGGTCGTGCTGCTTCAAGCCGGGCAGGGCGGCGGACTCGCGTCGCTGGGCGGCACCGGCACCGAGACCGTGCTGGGCGGTCGGCAAGCGGTGACCATTCTGACGAAGGCAAGCTGGTGGTGCGGCGGCATCTTTCTGCTGCTGTCGCTCCTGCTTTCGCTGGTCCCGCGCGGCGGCGCGTCGAGTGCGCTGCAGCAACGGCTCCGGCGGGCGGCACCAACAGCGCCGGCCGCACCCTCGTCGGTTCCCGGCCTGATCCCAACCCCGGCCCCAGGCGGGGCCGACTCTGCGGCGCCGCCGCCGGCGCAACCGACGCCGTGATTCTGGGGCAATCCAAAGGCGCGGGGTGACGGGATGACCGATCGCCCCGCGTTTGTTTTGCTCGAGGATGATGCCTGGTTCGCCGGGACGTCGCCGCGGCCGATCGAGCCGGCGTTCGGTGAGGTGGTGTTCACCACCAACCTGACCGGCTATCAGGAAACGTTCACCGACCCCAGCTACTTAGGTCAGATCGTCGTGATGACCGCGCCGATGATCGGGAACTACGGCGTGAACGGCGAGGACATGGAATCCGCCCGGCCGCAGGTGTCCGGCGTCGTGGTGCGCGAATTGTCGCGCCAGCCGTCCAACTGGCGCTCGTCGCTCGACCTGGATGCGTGGTTGGCGCAGGCCGGCGTCCCCCTGGTCGAAGGGATCGACACCCGCCGCCTCACCCGGCACATCCGCGAACGAGGCGCAATGCGCGGCGTTGTGGCCGAAGGCCGCGAGCCCAGTCGCGAGCTGTCGTCCCACTTGCTGGCGTCGCGCAAGATGGCGGGCCTCGACCTCGCTTCGCGCGCCGGAACGCGCGACCCCCACAGCGAGGGTGATGGGCCCCATGTCGTCGCCTACGATTTTGGGATGAAGCGGAACATCGTGCGGATGCTGGTGAACGCCGGCTGCCGGGTGACCGTGGTGCCTGCGGAGACGCCAGTGGGCGCCGTGCGCGAGCTGGCCCCTGATGGTCTGTTTCTCTCGAATGGTCCGGGCGATCCCGCCGCTATCGGGTATGCCATCCGGAACATCCGTGAGCTCGCCTCCAGTGGTATCCCAACGTTCGGCATCTGCCTGGGCCATCAGCTGGTCGGCCTGGCGTTTGGCGGCAACACGGCGAAGATGCCGTACGGCCACCGGGGTGGAAACCACCCGGTTCGAGACGTGGCGACCGGACAGGTGCTCATCACCACGCAGAACCATGGATTCGCGGTCGTGGGGGACGATCGCGGGGTGCCGGGGGCACCGGGGCTCCAAGTCACCCACGTCAACCTCAACGACGGCACCATCGAAGGTGTTCGCCATCGCGAGCTTCCGCTCTTCGCCGTGCAATACCATCCTGAGGCGGCGCCAGGGCCCCACGACGCGCACCCTCACTTCGACGAATTTCTCGGCTTGCTCAAGGGTCCCAATCGCCTCAAGCCCCCAAGCCCTTGACAGACAACAGGTAAGCTCGTAAGATCGCGCTCTGGGAGCCTGTGGGCGCCCGCCCATCCGTGACCCTCCTGGGGGATGCATGACCAAGGCCGATCTCGTCGAGCAGGTGACAGCTTCGATCGCCCGCACCGCCGGTCCAATGATCTCGAAGAAGGACTGCGCCCGCGTGGTGGATGCGTTCCTCGAAGCCGTGAAGGACGCCCTCAAGGCGCAGCACAACATCGAGGTACGCGGTTTCGGCACCTTCAAAATCCGCCGCCGCAAGACTCGCATGGCGCGCAATCCGCGGACCGGGGAGCCAGTGGAGGTCGCGGCGCGTCCGGTTCCGGTGTTCAAGCCCAGCAAAGAGCTGCGGGCGCTCGTCGCCGACGAGCCATACGAGTCCGAGGAGCCTGCCGAGCCAGCGCCTGGGGTGTAAGCAGTTCAGACATGGGTGTTTCCACTTCGACGACCGTTTCAGTCCGCGCGCTCTTGTTCGCGAGCTACGCCGAGGTCGTCGGACGTGGGATCGTGACGTTGACGCTGACCGCCCCGGCCACGGTGCGGTCAGCCTTGCAGCAGCTGCGCGGCCTTCCGGGCGGGCTGCGGCTCCCTGAACGACCGCTGGTGGCTGTGAACCGCGCGCACGCTTCGCTCGACACCCCCCTTTCAGCCAACGACGAGATCGCCATTCTTCCTCCACTGTCCGGAGGCTGAGTTGGCATACTTGACCAGTGCACCACTCGACCTCGGTCGGCTGGTGGCCCGGGTCACGGCGCCGGCGCGCGGAGGCATCGCCTGTTTCCTCGGCACGGTGCGCGACCATCACGGCGGTCGCGCGGTCCGAAGCCTGGAGTACTCGGCCTACGAGCCGATGGCCGAGGCGGAGTGCGCGCGGATCGTTGCGGAAGCCAGTACGAGGTGGCAGGCGGAGGTGGCCGTCGAGCACCGGCTGGGGCATCTTCGGATCGGCGAGGCGGCGGTCGCGATCGCCGCCGCGGCGCCGCATCGCGATGCGGCGTTCGCGGCGTGCCGTTACGTCATTGAGGAGATCAAGCGGCGAGTGCCGATCTGGAAGCGAGAGCTGTACGCCGACGGGACCGAGGCGTGGGTAGATCCGACGCGGAGCGCCGGATCGCCCGAAGGCCGGGCGGACCGTACGGTGCCGCACGCGGCACCCGGTGACGCGGAATGGGGAGTCTGATGCGCGGTTCAGCCGCACCTTTGGCGATCGGTCCCTCCGACCAGTTTGGCCGCCCGCTGCGCAGCCTGCGCATCTCGGTCACCGACCGGTGCAACATGCGCTGTGGCTATTGCATGCCGGAGGCCGAATACGTCTGGCTGCCGCGGGCTTCGATCCTCACCTTCGAGGAGATCGCCCGCCTGGCGGGGATTTTCGCAGCTGTCGGTGTGACCAAGGTGCGCCTCACCGGCGGCGAGCCGTTGCTTCGACACGACTTGCCCGGGTTGGTCTCGTTGCTCCGGCGGGACGTCCGGCTTCGCGATCTCGCGCTCACGACCAACGGCATGCTGCTGCCGCAGCACGCGGCGGCGCTGCGTACGGCGGGTCTGGGCCGGCTCACCATCAGCCTCGACACGCTTCGTCCCGCCCGCCTCCTCGACTTCGCGCGGACCGACCGGCACGGGGACATCGTGCGAGGGATCGACGCGGCTCGCACCGCGGGGTTCGGCGGGATCAAGGTAAATACGGTGGTCATCCGCGGGTTCAATGAGGACGAGATCAGCGACCTGCTGGAATTCGGCCGCGCGCGCGGGCTCGAGATACGGTTCATCGAGTACATGGACGTGGGCGGCGCCACCCGCTGGAGCATCGACCAGGTGGTCTCGCGGCACGAGATGCTCGAGCTCATCAGCCGCCGGTACGGGCGGGTACACGCCGCACCTCGCGACGATGCATCGGCACCCGCCGAGGAGTTCACCCTTCCTGACGGCACCCGGTTCGGGATCATCGCGTCCACCACGGCTCCGTTCTGCCGCGATTGCGACCGGAGCCGGCTTACCGCCGACGGGACCTGGTACCTGTGCCTCTACGCGGCCGACGGCGTGGATCTGCGCGAGCCGCTTCGCGACGGCGCATCGGACGAGGAAATCGAAGCCCTCATCCGCCACCACTGGACGGCGCGGGCCGACCGCGGCGCCGAGGTGCGAGCCGCTGCCCCGGAGCGCGGAGTGCTCTACCAGCTCGACGGGCTGCGGGCCGACCCACACCGCGAGATGCACACCCGGGGCGGCTGAAGGATGGCGCTGCATGTCGTCCTGATCGAGCCCCAGATCCCGCCCAACACCGGCAACATTGCGCGCCTGTGCGCCGCGACCGACACACCACTTCACCTGATCGAGCCACTCGGTTTCTCCATCGATGATCGCCACGTGCGCCGCGCCGGGCTCGACTACTGGGACAAGGTGGATCTCTGGGTACATGCCGGGTGGCGGGACTTTCGCGAAGCCATCGCGCGTGAGCGATGCCTCTACTTCTCCGCGAACGCCACCCGGGATCTGCGCGAGGCCAGGTTCCGCCCCAACAGCTGCCTCATCTTCGGCAACGAGACCGACGGCATGCCCGCCCGGATCCTCGAAAAGCATCCTCGCCACTGCTTCCGCATCCCGATGCCCGGTCAGGTTCGGAGCCTCAACCTGGCCAACGCGGTGAGTGTGGTCCTCTATGAGGGGCTTCGGCGCCTCGGTGTCGCGGTCCCGGATGCATCGATCCTGCCCGACACGTCGGACGACGCATAGGACGGCGTAGAGCGCGTCCAGCTGCGCGGACTGGCGCACGCGGCGTCGAGAATTCACTTTGCCGCCCCCATGCCTAAGTCGCTATACTTGGGCGCTTTGGCCCACGGGACGTCTCGATGCTCGAGAAAGTTGCGGTAGTCGGCGCAGGAAACGTCGGCGCCACGGCGGCGCAGCGGCTCGCCGAGAAGTCGCTGGCACGCTCGGTGGTGATGATCGACGTGATCGAGGGTGTCCCGCAGGGCAAGGCCCTGGATCAATGGCAGTCCGGCCCCATCGAGGGGTTCGACTCCCGTGTGACCGGTGGGCAAGACTACGGCGCCGCGGCGGGAGCCGACATTTTCGTGGTCACTGCGGGCATCGCCCGGAAGCCGGGGATGAGTCGCGACGACCTGGTGAAGACCAACGCCGGCATCGTGCGCTCGGTGTCGGAGCAGATCGCCCGGGTGGCCCCGAAGTCCATCGTCATCGTGGTGTCCAATCCGCTCGACGTCATGTGCTACGTCGCCCTCAAAGCGACCGGATTCCCCCGCGAGCGGGTGCTCGGCATGGCCGGCGTGCTCGATACCGCGCGCTATCGGATGTTCTTGTCGGAAGCATTGGACGTCTCTGTGGAGGACATTCAGGCCATGGTCCTCGGCGGCCACGGCGACACCATGGTGCCGCTGGTCTCCTACACCACGGTCTCGGGGATTCCGGTGACCCAGCTCCTCCCGCGCGAGAAGCTCGACGCGATCGTGCAGCGCACCCGGGACGGCGGCGCGGAGATCGTGGCGCATCTCAAGACGGGATCCGCCTACTATGCACCCAGCTCCGCCGCCGTGCAGATGGTGGAGGCGATCGCGCTCGACAAGCGTCGAATTCTCCCCTGCGCCGCGTGGCTGCAGGGTGAGTACGGCCTCAGGGACGTGTACTGCGGCGTGCCTTGCAAGCTCGGGCGCGGGGGGCTTCAGCGGATCATCGAGGTAACGCTGACCGACGCCGAGCGGCGCGACCTGGAGAAGTCAGCGGCGGCGGTGCGGGCGACTCAAGAGACGGTAGGGGCCTGAGGTGAGCGCGGGCGCAATGCCTCGGCGCGCCGAGGCGCGGCTGGCGGTCTTCTGGCGTTCCACCATCGGCAAGAAGGTGGTCATGGCGATCACGGGGCTGGTCGGGGTGGCCTACGTGATCGCGCACATGGTCGGCAATCTGCAGGTGTTTCAGGGGGCGGCGAAGCTCAACGGTTACGCCGCCATGCTGCATGGCCCGCTCAAGGGCCCCCTCTGGGCGGCTCGTGTGGTGCTCCTCGCGGCCGTGGCCCTGCACGTGGTCGCGGCATGGCAGCTGACCCGGCTCGATCGCGCCGCGCGACCCGCCAGCTACGCTCGGCGGGAGCCGCAGATCGCCACCATCGCGTCGCGGACGATGCGCTGGGGCGGGGTGCTGCTTCTCGTATTCATCGTCTTCCACATCCTGCATTTCACCACCGGCACCATCCAGCCGGCCCCGTTCGTGGCGGGGGATGTGTACGGGAACCTGGTGGGCGGGTTTCGGGTATGGTGGGTGGCGCTCTTCTATGCCCTCGCGATGCTCGCGCTCGGCTTTCACCTGTATCACGGCGTGTGGAGCTCGGCGCGTACGCTGGGCGTAGCTAGCCCCTCGCCGCGACCATTTCGCCGGCCGATCGCTGCGACCATCGCGCTCGTCATAGCCGCGGGCTTCGCCCTCGTCCCGCTGGCCGTGTTCTTCGGTATCGTGAAGTAGCTCGGAGCCTCCTGATGGACTTGCACGCGAAGATTCCGGCCGGCCCACTGGCCGACAAATGGGACCGGCACCGGTTCGAGCTCAAGCTGGTGAACCCGGCAAACAAGCGGAAGTACACCGTCGTCGTAGTGGGCAGCGGGCTTGCCGGCGCGTCCGCGGCGGCGACGCTCAGCGAGCTCGGCTACCAGGTGCTCTGTATCTGCTTCCAGGACTCGCCGCGACGCGCTCATTCGATCGCCGCACAGGGGGGAATCAACGCGGCCAAGAACTACCAGAACGATGGCGACAGCATCTTCCGGCTCTTCTACGACACCGTGAAGGGCGGCGATTTCCGAGCCCGGGAGGCGAACGTCTACCGACTGGCGCAGATCAGCGTGAACATCATCGACCAGTGCGTCGCGCAGGGCGTCCCGTTCGCCCGCGAGTACGGCGGGGTGCTGGCCAACCGGTCGTTTGGCGGGGCGCAGGTGTCGCGCACCTTCTACGCGAGGGGACAGACCGGCCAGCAGCTCCTCCTGGGCGCCTATCAGGCGCTGGAGAAGGAGATCGCCAAGGGTGGCGTGCGGATGATGTCGCGCACCGAGATGCTGGACCTCGTCGTGGTGGACGGCCGCGCGAGAGGCATCGTCGCCCGGGACCTCGTGAGTGGCGAGATCTCCACTCATATGGCCGACGCGGTTGTGCTCGCCACCGGCGGGTACGGCAACGTGTTCTACCTCTCCACCAACGCCAAGGGGTGCAACACCACCGCCATTTGGAGGGCCCATCGTCGGGGCGCGCTGTTCGGGAACCCGTGCTACACCCAGATCCACCCCACCTGCATCCCGGTGAGCGGTGAGTTCCAGTCCAAGCTGACCCTGATGAGTGAGTCACTCAGGAACGACGGTCGGGTATGGGTGCCGAAACAGCGCGGCGACAGCCGTCCGCCCCACCAGATTCCCGACGCGGAGCGGGATTATTACCTCGAACGAAAGTATCCCAGCTTCGGCAACCTCGCGCCACGCGATATCGCTTCCCGCTCGGCCAAGGAGGCTTGCGACGACGGCCGCGGCGTCGGCCCCGGTGGCTTGGGCGTCTATCTGGATTTCGCCGATGCCATCCAGCGGCTCGGTGAACCCAAGATCCGAGAGCGGTACGGCAATCTGTTCGAGATGTACCACCGGATTACCGACGAGAATCCGTATCAGGTGCCGATGCGGATCTATCCCGCGGTGCATTACACGATGGGCGGGCTCTGGGTCGACTATAACCTGATGAGCACGATTCCCGGTCTGTTCGTGATCGGCGAGGCCAACTTCTCCGATCACGGGGCCAATCGGCTCGGCGCCAGCGCGCTCATGCAAGGCCTGGCGGACGGCTACTTCATCCTGCCGTATACGATCGGTGACTATCTCGCCGGCATCAAACCGGATCGCCCACCGGCCGATCACGCCGAGGTGCGGGCTGCCGCCGAGCAGGTCGAGTCACGGACCGAGCGTCTGCTTGCGGCCAACGGCAAGCGCACGGTGGATTCCTTCCACCGTGAGCTGGGAAAGCTGATATGGGACAAGTGCGGGATGGCGCGGACCGCCACCGGCTTGCGCGAGGCCATTCAGCGCATTCCCGCGATCCGGGAAGAGTTCTGGCGCAACGTCAACGTGCCGGGGAGCGACGGTGAGCTCAACCAGGCACTGGAGCGGGCCGGCCGAGTAGCCGACTTCCTGGAACTGAGCGAGCTCATGTGCCGCGACGCGCTTCACCGCGAGGAATCGTGCGGCGGCCATTTCCGGGTAGAGTATCAAACCGAAGACGGCGAGGCCAAGCGGGATGACGAGCGGTTCGCGTACGTCGCCGCGTGGCAGCACCGGGGCGACGGACAGGAGCCGTGCCTGGTGAAGGAGCCGCTGGAGTTCGAGTACGTGAAGCCGGCGACGCGGAGCTACAAGTGAACCTGACGCTTAGGGTGTGGCGCCAGCCCGGCCCCGGCGCGCCAGGACGACTGGTGGAGTATGACGCCAAGGGAATCAGCCCGGACGCATCGTTCCTCGAGATGCTCGATGTCGTCAACGAAGGGCTGGCTGAACGGGGGGAAGCTCCGATCGCCTTCGATCATGACTGCCGCGAGGGCATTTGCGGTTCCTGCGGCCTGATGATCAATGGCGTGGCCCACGGCCCCGTGAAGGGCACGGCAACTTGCCAGCTCCATATGCGGAGCTTTCGGGATGGCGACGTCCTCGTCGTCGAGCCGTGGCGGGCCCGGGCGTT
>DATAFP010000099.1:0-4489 GCA_036257415.1 Gemmatimonadales bacterium | reverse complement strand
CGAGCGCCTGTCCGATCCGCTGTCATTCTTCCGGGCCGCGCTCGGACGCCGGGTCGATGGTGAGGTCGTGCCGGTGCGCCGCGGCGTTCCAGCCGTGCGCACGGCCGACGATCCGTACCAACCGTAGCTTTGTCCGTTGTTCCAGACTGAGCCGATTCTGTTCCTGCAGTCGTTCGCGAGCGATTGGCTCACGGGCATGATGACGGCGGTGAGCCGCATGGCCTATCCCAACGTCCTCGCTGGGCTCGTGATCTTGGTGTCGTTCGGCCTCAATCTTCGCGCCGGGATGGTGCTGGCGGAGGCAGTGCTGTGGACCGAGCTGCTGACCGGGCTGGTCAAGGGGCTGGTCGGACTTCCCCGACCGTCGGACGTCGACCGGCGGGTAAACCTCCTGGTGGAGGGGACGGCCAACGACTCCCCGTTCATTGCCGCGGCCGGGATCAGCTTCTTCGATCTCCCGCAGACAGCCGCCGTCGAGGCCGTGCGGGCCCGGCTTCATCCCTCGTTCGGCTTCCCCTCCAGCGCCGTGAGCACGACGGCAGCGTTCTGGGGCGGCACCGCGCTCGTCTCCCGCTCCTCTCGAATGGTGACGCTTGCCACGACGATCATCCTGCTGACGGCGCTTTCCCGGCTCTATCTCGGCCGCCATTTCCTGGCCGACGTCGCCGCCGGCGCGGTCGTTGGCCTCGTGGTGGTCGGTGCACTGCGGCGTGGCGTTCTCCGCCCGCCGTGGTATTTCAAGTCTCCGCTCTGGCCCGTGGTGCTCGCGCTGCTGCCGCTCGCCGCGCTCCTCGCGCTGCCACACGTCGACCCGGCGAGTGCGGGCGGCCTCGGCGGACTCTACATCGCCCGGATGCTCCTCCGAGACCTCCCGCGCGACAGCGCATCCGGATTTCGGCGCCTTGGGCGAGTGGCGGTTGCCGGAGCGGTCTGGGGCGCCATCCACGAGATCGTGGTGCTGATCCCTTCCGCTGCCCTCGGTGACCGCTGGACTGCCTACCTGAGCTATGCGGTAATGGTTTTCACGATTTTCTGGGGCGGCGCGCGCCTCTGCGAGCGGGTCGGGCTCTACCGGCGTGCTCGTCCGGTTGCGGCCGTGAGCGCGTGACGCTGTTGTCGGAGCTGGCCCGCGCCGTTGGCGGCGCGGTGGCGGGTGGAGACGTCGGCATCACCGGACTCTCGGTTGATTCACGTGCCGTCCGGCAGGGCCATCTCTTCGTCGCGCTTCCCGGTACCAAGGACGACGGCGTGCGGTACGTGGCCGACGCCGCGCGACGTGGCGCGGCCGCGGCCATGGCGCGCGAACCCGTAAATGGGCTGCCAACGCTCGTCGTGCCCGATCCGCGCCGCGCGCTCGCCCCGGTTGCCGCCGCGTTTCACGGCTACCCCGCCCGGCGACTCCGCATGGTAGGGATTACCGGCACGCTCGGAAAGACCTCGACCTCACTCCTGCTCGAGGCCGCGCTCGCCGCCGGCGGGGTCAGCGTCGGCGCGCTTGGTTCACTGGGCGCGCGGCAGGGCCCACCCCGCGCGGGGGCCGCGGGGCGAACCGCGCGGCTCACGACCCCCGACGCCGCGGCGATCCATTCGACGCTCGCCCGCTTCGCCGATGCGGGGATCGAGACGGCGGTGATGGAAGTAACCTCGCATGGGATTCTCCAGGAGCGGGTCGGGGCGCTTGAGTTCGTGCTCGGCGTATTTACCAACCTGGTTCCCGACGAGCACCTCGAATACCATCCTACCGCCGAGCATTACGTCCAGACCAAGCTCCGGTTCGTCGATCTGCTCGGGCGGGAGGCGCCCCTGGTGCACGTCCGGGCGGACACCCAAGTCGCCGCGCGCGCGGGCCGCCGCGGGGTCGCGGTTGCCCTGGACGGCGCCGACGGCGCACCGGTGCGGGTGCGGTCGGTGCAGCATCACCTCAACGGCGTTTCGTTCGTGCTCACGATCGCGCGAGAGGTCAGCGGGACCGGGGGTCTCGTCGTGGCGCCCGCCGACGTGCCCATAGCGCTGCCCTTGCTCGGGCGCCACCAGCTCGCTAACGCCGCGCTCGCCGCGACCGCGGCGCTGCTCCTGGGCGTGGATGAGGCGGCCGTCGCTCGCGCGTTCGAAGCGCCGCCGCCACTGCGCCGGCGGATGGAGGTCGTCTGGCCCGGGCGGCCCCTGGTCATCGATGATACCGTTGGCAATCCTCGGAGCCTTCGCGCCGTGTTCGAGAGCGTGCACCGGCTTGGTCGGCGGGGAATGCGGGTTGCGTTCGGCATCCGGGGCGGCCGCGGCACCGCGATCAATCGGCAGCTCGCCGCAACCCTGGCGGATCAGGTGGCCAGGCTGCGCCGGACCGCCCCGGTCAATCTCGTGGTGACCGCGAGCGAGGAAGCGACGGGCCCTGCCAATCGCGTCGCTGACGAGGAGCGGGCGGCCGTGATCGAGACCCTGGACCAGGCGGGCCTCGCGTACGCGTTCGAGCCCACCCTGGAGGGAGCTGTTCGGCGAACGCTCGACGGGTGCCGGCCCGAGGAACTGGTGCTGCTCCTCGGCGCGCAGGGGATGGACGGCGCGGCTGACCTGGTTCGCCAGCGCCTCCGCGAGACCTGACGCGGCGCCCCCGACGCCCTTGAAAACGCCTTGCCTGGCGCGACATTTCACCGCGTGAAGCTCGCCCACATCGCCGACCCCCACCTGGGCGTTCGCCAGTATCACCGCCAGACCAACGCCGGGATCAACCAGCGCGAGGCCGATGTGGCCAACGCCTTCCGCGCCGCGGTGAACGGCGTCATCGCGGCCCGGCCCGATGCGGTGATCGTAGCCGGCGATCTCTTCCACAGCGTCCGGCCCACCAACGCGGCGATCGTGTTCGCCTTTCGCGAGTTTCAGCGGCTCCGCGAGGCGCTGCCCGCCGCACCGATCGTCCTCATCGCAGGCAACCACGATACCCCGCGGTCCAGCGAGACCGGATCGATCCTTCGGCTGTTTGCCGAGCTCGGGGTGGATGTGGCCACCGATGACGCCCGACGGTTGGTCTATCCACCGTTGGAGCTCAGCGTGCTGGCCGTGCCCCACGCGGCGCTCGTGGGCGAAGAGCGGCCGGTGCTCCGACCGGAAGGTGGGGCACGGCGGCAGGTGCTGGTGGTGCATGGTGAGGTCGAGGGCGTCATTCCAGGGAATCGCGCGGCGCTGGAGTACGGGGGCGCGCCGCTCACCCGCGCCGAGCTCGGGCTTGACGAATGGAGCTACGTTGCCCTGGGCCACTATCACGTGCGGCATCAGGTGGCGTCCCGAGCCTGGTACGCCGGCGCGCTGGATTACGTGAGCTCCAATCTCTGGGGCGAGCTCGCGGACGAAGCCGATCTCGGGGTGAACGGCAAGGGATGGTTGCTGGTGGACGTGGATAGTGGAGCTGCCCAGGTGCATACCGTGCCCGCGGCTCGGCGCGTGCTCGACCTCGACCCGGTGCACGGCAAGGGCCTGGACGCTGCCGCCATCGACGCCGAGATCGAGCGACGCCTCGCGGCAGTGCCGGGTGGCATCACCGATCAGATACTCCGGCTCCGGGTGTTCGATGTGCCACGGCACGTCGCTCGATCGCTGGACCACGCCGCCATCCGGGCGTGGAAATCGAACGCGCTGCACCTCAACCTCGATATCCGCCGGCCGGAGCTGCAGCGCACGGTCGGGATCGGCGCGCCGGGCCGACGGCAGACACTGCCGGAACTGGTGCGGGACTACCTCGAGCGCCGCCCGCTGCCGGCCGAGATCGACCGTGCCGCGTTCGTGCGGAGCGGCGGGGAGCTGATCGATTCGGTCGAACGCGACGCCACCGCCGCTGGCTGATGCGCATCCACCGTCTCCGCCTGGTGAACTTCCGGCAGCACGAGCTTACCGACCTCGAGTTCGGCACCGGGCTGACCGGCATCATCGGGCCAAATGGGGCGGGGAAGACGACCCTGCTCGAGGCGATCGCGTGGGCCATGTACGGCATGCCCGCGGCGCGGGGAAACCGGGAGACCATTCGGCGGCGCAACGCCGGGGTGCGCGCGAAGGTCGAGGTGGAGCTCCAGTTCACTCTTGGCGCGCACGATTACCGTGTGGTGCGCGGTCTCACCACTGCGGAGCTGTATCAGGACGGTGGGCAATCGCCCATCGCCACGACACTGGGTGCCGTCACCGAGCGCGTCACGCGGCTCCTGGGGATGACCCGTGACGAGTTCTTCAATACCTACTTCACTGGACAGAAAGAGCTGGCGGTCATGGCCGCGATGACCGCGCCGGAGCGAGCTCACTTTCTGTCGCGGGTGCTGGGATACGAGCGCATTCGCGCCGCGCAGGAGCGGCTCAAGGAGAAACGCTCCGCGCTCCGTGCGCGGCTCGAGGCCCTCCGAGCGGGGCTGCCCGACCCGGCCGAGCTGGAGGAGGACGATGCGCGGGCTCGGGAACGTCTCGCTCGGGCGCAGGCTGCCGAGGAGCTCGCGTCGACCCGATTCGTCGA
>DATAFP010000153.1:0-6340 GCA_036257415.1 Gemmatimonadales bacterium | reverse complement strand
TGCTCCAGTACGCCGATCCCGCTGCCGGCGATGTTCCAGATGTCCTGCTGGGCCTGCTTCAGGACCGGTTCCGGCAGCGTGGCCGGTCCCGCGCTGAAGTTGTAGATGCGGTCGCTCACCTACTTCCTCCCGTCGATCTCGGTCAGCTCGACACTGATGATGTTCTCGTTGGCACGACGCACCGCCTCCAGCGCGTCGGCGCCGGGACCCGCGTCGAGGTGGATGCGCGCGAGCGTGGCGTGCGCGCCGTGATAGATGATGTTCTCGACTTCCTCGACGTTGATCGTGCGGTCGGCGAGAATGCGGAACACATCCGCGAGCACGCCCGGCCGATTCTTGTGCCGCACGGCAAGGATGTGGGTCGCGGAGCTCTTCGCCAGCCGGTTCACGCAGTTGGGCACGCTGCCTTCCTGGATGAACTCGTGCACGATCCGGATCACCTCGTGCGCGATGGCCACCTGCGCCTGGTCGGTCGACGCGCCCACGTGATGGGTGCCGTACACCCCGGGCTGTTTCGCGAGCGCGCTGTCCCACGACGCCGTGCCGCCGGCGGGCTCGTTCTGAAAGACGTCGAGCCCGGCGCGAAGCCCGCGCTCTTCGATCGCCGCGGCGAGGGCGGCTTCGTCCACCACGCTGCCCCGCGCGGTGTTGATCAGGTACGCGCCCGGCTTCATCGCGGCCAGGAACTCCGCATTGACGAGGTGCTTGGTCTCCGCGTTGGCTGCCACGTTGATCGACACCGCGTCGCTGATGCGGGCTACCTCGAGCGGGGTCTGGCAGTAGCGCAGCCCCAGGCGGTCGGCTTCGTCGTGGGTGAGGTTCCGGGACCACGCGGCCACGTGCATGCCGAATGCCTTGGCCCGGCGGGCGATCTCGCGGCCGATCTGACCCAGTCCAACGATGCCGAGCGTGCGGCCGTGCAGCCCGCGGGCCTTGGCGTACTCCGTCTTGTTCCACTTCCCCGCCCGGAGATCGGCGGTCTGGTCGGCGATCCGGCGGTCGCACGCCAGCAGGAGCCCGAGCACCAGCTCCGCCACCGCCACCGAATTCTTGCCGGGACAGTTGGAGACGAAGATGCCGAGGTCGGACGCGGCCTCCACATCGATGGTGTCGATGCCGGCCCCGGCGCGGATCACCAGCGCCAGGCTGGCGCCCGCCCTGAGCGCGTCCTCCGTCACCTTGGTACTCCGCACGATCAAAATGTTCGGGTCCTGCTCCTTGAGAGCCGCCGGCAGGGTATCGGCCGAGAGATCCGGCTGCGAGATCACGCTGCAACCGAGCTCCTTCAGGCCGTCGATGCCGACCTTTTCGAACTTATCGGCGATGAGAACCTTCATTGCCTGACCCTTGGCCTAGTCCAGCTCATGCACGAACAGCCCGCTCCGGAGCTTCGGCTCGAACCACGTGCTCTTGGGCGGCATGATCGCCCCCGCATCGGACACCGCCATCAGCTGCTCGATGGTGGTGGGATACATCGCGACGCCCAGTGCCATCTCTCCCGAGCAGACCCGCCGCTCCAGCTCGGACGTTCCCCGAATGCCGCCGACGAAGTCAATCCGCTTGTCGGTGCGCGGATCGCCGATCCCCAGCACCGGACCGAGCACGCGGTCCTGCAGCAGGCTCACGTCCAGGGAGCCGATGGGGTCGGCCCGATCGATGGAGCCGGCGTCGAGCGTGAGCCGGCGCCAGCGACCGTCGAAGAAGAAACCGAAGCTGCCCGGCGAGGCCGGAGCTGGTGCGCTCGACTGCTCCAGCGTCCCCAGCGAGCGCAGCCGCTCCGCGAACGCGGCCGGCGTGAGCCCGTTCAGGTCTTGCACCAGCCGGTTGTACGGCAGGATACGAAGCTCGCTGGCCGGAAACAGCACCGCGAGGAACCAGTTGTATTCCTCGTCGCCCCGATGGGCGCGATTCGCGGACTTTCGCTCCCGGCCCGCCCGCCACGCACTGGCGGACCGGTGATGCCCATCGGCCACGTACGCCAGAGGCACCAGGCCGAACGCGCGAACCCACGCCGCCGGGTCGGCCACCCGCCACACGGTGTGCCGCACGCCGTCCGGCGCGGTGAACTCGTAGAGCGGTGCCTCCGCCGTCGCCGCGCGGGTGAGTGCATCGAGCTCCGGCCGCGGGCGGTAGGTGAGAAACACCGGCTCCGCGTTCG
This sequence comes from Gemmatimonadales bacterium, assembly GCA_036257415.1. Taxonomy (GTDB): domain Bacteria; phylum Gemmatimonadota; class Gemmatimonadetes; order Gemmatimonadales; family GWC2-71-9; genus DASQPE01. The sequence continues at coordinate 4,182 of DATAFP010000153.1, read as the reverse complement.
CGTTGAGGGTGAGGACGTGGCGCGTGCGATCGTCCTCCTTGTCCTTTCGGGTCTTCTCGTGCTTCCGGATGACGTCGTGCTCGTAATCGTCCACGTTCACGCAGCCGACGATCCCCGTTTGCGTCCGCCCGTCCAGCTCCTGGCGATAGAGGAACAGCCCCGGCTTGTCATCCCGCACGAGAACGCCCTCGGCGACGAATCGGTCGAGCGAGGCCCGCGCCGCGGCGTAGATCCGATCGTCCTGCGGATCGATGTTCGGCGGAAAGTCGATGTCCGACCGGCCCACATGGAGAAAGCTGTAGGGGTTGCCGTGGGCCAGCGCCGCCGCTTCCTCCCGGCTCACCACGTCGTAGGGCACGGCGGCCACTCGGGCCGCCAGCTCGGGACGCGGGCGCAGGGCGCGGAAGGGGTTGAGACGCATGGGACATCAAAGGTAAGCCGTGAACGATGAGCGGTCACCCGCTCACCGCTCACGGCAGCAGCAGCAGCTTCCCGGTCGTCTTGCGGCTCTCCAGGGCTCGCTGCGCCGCTGCCGCATCGGCGAGGGGATACTCCCGATCGATTCGTACCTTGAGCCAGCCGCCCGCCACCCAGCCCAGCACGTCGTTCGCGCGCGCGAGCAGCTCCTCCCGCGTCGCGGTATAGTGGCCCAGCGTCGGCCGGGTGACGTACAGCGAGCCCTTCTGATTGAGCACCTGGAGATCGAACGGGGGCACTGGACCGCTCGACTGGCCGCACAGCACCATCATCCCGCGCCGGACCAGCACGTTGAGCCCTTTGTCGAAGGTGGTCTTGCCCACCGAGTCGTACACCACCTCGAGCCCCGAGCCTCCGGTCAGCCGCTTGGTTTCGGCCTCGAAGTCCTGTTCGGTGTAGATGATGACGTCGTCGGCGCCCGCCTCACGTGCCAGGCGCGCCTTGGCCTCGCTCGAAACGGTGCCGATGACCCGGGCGCCCCGCCGTTTCGCGACCTGGCAGAGGAGCAGCCCGAGTCCGCCGGCCGCCGCGTGGACCAGACAGCGGTCCCCCGGCTTGAGGGGATAGGTGCTCAGCGCGAGGTAGTGCGCGGTCATGCCCTGGAGGAACGCGGCTGCGGCGAGCCGCGGGTCCATCCCATCAGGAACCTGCACCAGGCGATCCGCGGGCACCACGGCATATTCGGCATATGCCCCGGGTGGGCCGCTGTACACTACCCGGTCACCGGCTCGGACGAGCGTGACATCGCCGGCCACCGACACCACCGTCCCGGCTGCCTCGATTCCGAGCGTGAACGGCAGCGGCACCTTGTAGAGTCCCGTGCGGTGGTACACGTCGATGAAGTTGATACCCGCGGCCGAGATCTTGACCAACGCCTCGCCGGGGCCCGGGCTCGGAATGGGAATGTCCTCGTAGTGCAGCACGTCGAGCCCACCGTGCTGGTGGATCATGATTGCCTTCATCCAGACGCTACCCTCGTTCGGTCACCGGCCGGTTGCCAGGTCCCGGGAGCTGGGTTTTCCGGCCGCCCGCGCGCTCGCCGGCGAGCAGTGATTCGGCGTCCGGATAGGCGTAGATGGTGGGCGCCTGGTGCTGCATGAGGCCGCCGGTGTCGGCCGTGGGTCCATAGGTGCTGTGAAGGTCGCGGCCGAGCATCCGGAGCATCGCTGCCTGCTGCCCGCGGTGATGGGCGGTGTGTGCCACCCGGCGCACGGCCACCCAGGCCCGGCTCCGCCTCACATCGAAGAAGCGCACCTCCTCTTCCCACCATCCGTCGTCCTGCTTGGCCAGCGCCGCGGCGCGCCTCGCAGAGTCCTCCGCGTACCGCTCGAGGAACCCGACCCGGGTTTCCGCCGGCGGAAGCGGCGGCGCGCCCACATCGAGGCCGAGCATGTCCCGGAACCACAGGTTCTCGCTCACGCATTGGTGCACCATCTGCTCCAGCACGCTGCGACCCCGCCGGTCGCCTGGGTTGGGACGCACCTGGAGGTCCTCCTCGCGGAACGAGCTCCACACCGCGAGGACCTTCAGCCGCTCCGTGGCGTACGTCTCGACCAGGAAGCTGTATCTCACGCACGGTCCGGGATGCGATGCACGGAAGTTAGCCCCGCGGGGGAGAGTATTCTTCCGGGATGTCGGGGAACCTGCAGCTTTCGCCCGCCGTCGCGCGGCGTCTGCCGATCGGGGCCGAAGTCCGGCCCGACGGCGTGCACTTCCGGGTTTGGGCCCCCCGACCGGCGGGGTTGGACGTGGTGTTCGGCGATGGCCGTGTCGTGCCTCTGGCGCGCCAGCCGGACGGCTACTTCGAGGGTTTGGCACCGGATGCGACCGCGGGCGCACTGTACCGCCTGCGGCTCGACGGCAAGCTCGCCGTTCCCGATCCCGCATCGCGCTTTCAGCCCCAGGGTCCGCATGGCCCGTCGGAGGTGATCGACCCCACCACGTTTCGGTGGACCGACGCCGATTGGCGCGGCGCCGCGCGGGACGGCCACGTGGGATACGAGATGCACATCGGGACCTTCACCCGAGAGGGGACCTGGGAGGCAGCGACCGCTCTGCTGCCGGCGCTGGTGGAGGTCGGCGTTACGCTGCTGGAAGTGATGCCGGTGGGCGACTTCCCCGGACAATTCGGCTGGGGTTACGACGGAGTCAACCTGTTCGCCCCCACCCGGCTTTACGGGCGGCCCGATGACTTCCGTGCCTTCGTCGATCGAGCGCACGCGCTCGGACTCGGCGTGCTGCTCGACGTGGTCTACAACCATCTTGGTCCGGATGGCAACTACCTCCGCGAGTTCTCCGACGGCTACTTCACCGATCGCTATGCCACCCCGTGGGGCCGATCGCTGCACTTCGATGGCGAGGGATCGGGACCAGTACGGGAGTTCTTTCTTTCCAATGCCGCCTATTGGATGGACGAATACCATCTGGATGGGCTTCGGCTGGACGCCACCCATACGGTCAACGACGCGTCCGACGAGCACATCCTGGCCGCGGTCGCACGGGTGGTCCGCGAGCGCGCGGGCCGGCGCGGCGCGCTCGTGATCGCCGAAGACGAGCCACAGCGCACGGCTCTCCTGGCGCCGGTGTCGGCGCAGGGCTGGGGCATGGACGCGATCTGGCACGACGACTTTCATCACTCCGCACAGGTCGCCGCTACCGGGAGGCGGGAGGGGTACCTGGCGCGATTCAGTGGCACCGCGGCGGAGCTCGCGCTGGCTGCGGTGCACTTTGCGGAGGAGGGCGGCCGGGGGCACCCGGGGTTGGTGAACTTCCTGCAGAATCACGACCAGATATCGGTGGCGCCCGGCGGGCGCCGGCTGCACCAGCTGACCAGCCCGGGACGGCTGCGCGCGCTCACGTCACTGCTCCTGCTGGCCCCCGGCACGCCGATGCTCTTCCAGGGCGACGAGTTCGCCGCGTCGGCGCCGTTTCTGTACTTCGCCGATCACGAGGAGTCACTCGCCCGCCTGGTGCGGGAGGGGCGTGCGGCATACCTGGCGCAGTTCGCGAGCCTCGCCGACCCGGCCGCGCAGGCGCTGATTTCCGACCCCTCGGATCCTCAAACGTTCGCCAGGTCGCAGCTCGACAACGCCGAGCGAGAACGGAATACGGAGGCGGTAGGGCTGCATCGCGACCTCATCGCGCTCAGGCGTTCGGGCGCGGGGCTTACCCGGCCTCGGGTCGTCTCGGCCGCGCTAACGGAGCACGCGCTTGCGCTACGCGCCGACGTGGGAGGCCGCGCGACGCTGCTTCTGGTGAACCTGGGAGCGGATCTCCCGCTTCCGTCGAACCCGGAGGGAATCCTCGCGGCCCCGGTGGGAGCCGCATGGTCGGCTCGGTGGTCGTCCGACGCGGTCGAGTATGGCGGGCCGGGTGTGCCCGAGGCGGCACGCCGGGGCGCCCTGCTGCCGGGCGAATCCGCCGTCCTGCTCGCCGCTCAGAGCGCGGTCGCGCGGCGCTCCGGACCGGTGTAAGTCGCGTCGGCGCGGACCCGGCGTTCCCGGGTGCGCGGCGAGCCAGACGGCCCGAGATCGGCGCCGTGCTGTGCCATGATGCGCGCGGCGTTCGCGGCCCGCTGACCATCGGCCCCTACGCTGAGCAGGATGCCTCCGGCCCGAAAACCGCGGTCGAAATGGCGGGCGTCGTCCGCCGGCACGCCGAGGCCGATGAGGCCGCCGATCAACCCCCCAGTGGCCGCGCCGGCGC
>DATAFP010000151.1:0-10910 GCA_036257415.1 Gemmatimonadales bacterium | reverse complement strand
CGCAGCCGCTGGTCGGGGTGGGCGAGCACCACCCTGAGCTCGGGTGGCACCGGCAGACAGACGACGTCGAGCGGCGCGAGACACCGGACCAGCACCGCGCCCCCGAACAACGAGGGGGCAACATTGTCAGGGTGGCGGCCGGCCACTCGCTCTTCTGCGGCCAGGCAGGCCTCGAGTAGCGCCGCGCGGTCGAGCGGATCGCCCAGCAGCCGGTTCGCCGCCACCGCGGCGGCGACCGCCGATGCCGCGCTGCCGCCTTGTCCACCCGCGAGCGGCAGCCCTTTCCGCACCGACACGGCCAGGCCGCGCACCGAGGAGCCGCCCCGGCGGAGCACTTCCGCCGCCGCGAGCGCGGCGGTGTTGCGATCGGCCCGAGCGGGAAGATCCGGGTGCCCCGGGTCCCGAACCACGACGCCGCTGGTGTCCACCCGCTCGACCAGCACCTCGTCACCTGCGCCGGCGACGGCGAGGCCCAGAATGTCGAGTCCGGGGCCAACGTTGCCGACCGAGCCCGGCGCGAACGCGCGTGCGCGCACCAGCGTGGCGGTCATCCCGCGCCAGCGAGATCGAGCACGTCGTTGAGCACGCCCGCGGCCGTCACCGCGGGTCCCGCGCCGGGGCCGGTAATGACGAGAGGATTCGACTTGTAGCGCGCGGTGGTGAACACCACCGTATTGTCCGCTCCCTTGAGGGCGGCAAACGGGCTCGAGCGATCGACCTCGCGGAGCGCCACACGGAGTGACCGGCGGGTGACCGTTGCGACGTACCGCAGCACCCGGCCGCGGGCGGCCGCCGCCTCGGCCCGCCGCTTCCACTCCGGATCGACCCGGTCCACGCGGGAGAGAAACGTGGCCAGCGGCAGCGTTCGCATCGGGCGCGGGACCAGCGACTCGACCATCGCCGGCTTGAGCTCGCCGGGAAATCCCAGCAGCCGGCCAAGGATGAGCGTCTTCCGGCCGACATCCATGCCCGAGAGATCGTCGCGCGGGTCGGGCTCGGTGTAGCCCCGTTCCATCGCGTCGCGAAGCGCCGCCGAGAACGCTCGTCCGCCGCTCACTTCGTCCAGCAGGAAACCGAGGGTTCCCGACAGGCAACCCTCGATCTTCTCGACCCGGTCCCCCGATTCGGTGAGCTTGTAGTAGGTGTCGATGACGGGAAGGCCGGCGCCGACCGTGGTCTCGTGCCGCACGCGACGGCCGTACGCGCGCGCGAGCTCGTGCAGCCGCGCGCTTTCGGCGCGAGGCCCGGCCAGCGGCCGCTTGTTCGAGAGGACGAGATCCATGCCCGACGCGAGCCCCTGCGCCAGTAACGGGCCGGTTTCGTCGGCGGTGAGGTCGATGAGGATCGGGCGCCGGAGGGCATGGCGGGAGATGAACGCAATCGCCTCGGCGGGCGGGGCGGGATGACCACCCGGCAAACCGGCGAGCGACGCGCCGGCCGCCTTTCCGCGAGACAGCTCGTCCATGCGGCGGGGGCCGAGGCCGCGCGGATCGAACACGTAGCCGCTGCGGTCGATCGCGCCTACCACGCGGAGCGACAGCTTCGGGCGCCTGAGCCGGGCCAGCAGCTCGGCGAGCATGCGACCGATCTGGCCGAACCCGAGCAGCACCACGTCCCGCCGCTCTGCCCGTGCCACGCTCCCCCCGCCGATCCGGGCCAGCTGGAACGCCGCGTGGATCCGCCGCTGCGCGTCGGGGGCACGGTCGCCCTCGACCACGACGGAGATGTTCAGCTCGGACGAGCCCTGCGCGATGGCGACGACGTTGATCCCGCCCGATGCCAGCGCCGAGAACACGCCGGCCGCGACGCCGGGCGTGCCGGCCATGCCGAGCCCGACGATGGCGATTGTCGCCACGCCGGTCCGAACCTCCACGCCGTCGATCTCGCGCCGTCCGATCTCGTCGCGAAACTCGGTCTCGAGCGCCACCCGCGCGTCGCGCGCGGCCGCCTCCGGCACGCTGAAACAGATCGAATGTTCGGACGACGCCTGCGAGATGAGGGAAACCGAGATTCGCCGCGCCTGCAACGCCGCGAAGGTGCGCGCGGCGATACCCGGCACGCCCAGCATGCCGTTGCCGGCGACGGTGACGAGCGCCTGATGGAGCGCCGCGCTCAGGGCCTTGACCGGCAGGCGCGCTACGGCGACCCGCTCGGACACTTCCGACCCGGGCGAGGCCTGATCGGCGAACGGGCGCACGAAGACGGGGATCTTCCGGCCGGCGAGCGGAATGAGCGCCCGGGGGTGGAGCACCTTCGCGCCGTAATAGGCCAGCTCGGCGGCCTCGCGGGTGTGGAGCTCGGGAATGACGCGCGCGTCGGATACCACTCGGGGATCCGCCGTGAGAAATCCGGGCACGTCCTTCCAGAGCGAGACCCGGCTCGCGCCGAGCGCGCGGGCGAGCAGCGTGGCGGTGAGGTCGGAGCCGCCTCGCCCGAGCGTCGTGACGTCCCCCCGAGACCCCGCGCCAATGAATCCCGGGACCACGGGGACGATACCCCGCGCGAGCAGCGGGCGCAGGGTGCGGCGTGCGGCGCGATCGGTGCGCGCGTAGTCGGGTGAAGCATGGCCGAAGTGATCGTCGGTCCGGATCACCGCCGTGGCGTCGACGTAGCGCGATCGGAGGCCGGCGGCGCTCAAGGCCGAGGCGACGATGCGTGCACTGAGTCGCTCACCCCGGGCCAGGATGAAGTCGGCCGTGCGCGGGGTGAGGTCGCGCAACAGCCGGAGGCCGGCGGCGAGCTCGGCGAGCTCGTCCAGCTCCGCAGTGACCGCGGCGACCAGCTCCCGCCCGGCGCCTCCACGCGGACCCACGGCGCGAGCGGCGCGCAGATAGCGCGTGCGCAAGGCCCGCAGCAGGCGTCCGGCTGCATCGAGCTCGCCCCGCTCCGCGTGATGGGCCATCGCCAGCAGTGCATCGGTCGCGCCGGCGATAGCGGAGACGACGACCACAGTCGGCTCTGGGCGGTGGCTTCGGACGATGCCAGTGGCGTGACCGATCGCGGCGGCGTCGGCCAGCGAAGCCCCGCCGAACTTGTGGATGTGCGGGGCGCCTGGTGCTGTGCGCATGATTCGGCAGAATATACAGGCGGGAACGGGCGAGAGCAGGAGAGAACGGGCGAGAACGGGGGAGAAGGGGCGAGAGCAGGGGAGCGACCCGTTCTCGCCCGTTGCCGCCCGTTCCCTCCCGTTCCCTCCTGTTCCCTCCTGTTCAATGCATCCCACTCCCCCCGCTCATCTGCTTGGACAACTCCCCCACGACGCCTTTCGCGTCGCCGAAGAGCATCCAGGTGCGGTCGGAGAAGTACAGCGCGTTGTCGATGCCGGCAAAGCCGGGATTCTTGCTGCGTTTGATGGCGAAGACGGTCCGAGCCTTGTCGGCGTCGATGATCGGCATGCCGTAGATCGGGCTGGACTTGTCGGTGCGCGCTGCGGGATTCACCACGTCGTTGGCGCCCACGACCAGGGCGACGTCGCACTGGGGCATGTCCGGGTTGATCTCGTCCATCTCCACCAGGTCGGTATACGGAATGTCGGCCTCGGCCAGCAGCACGTTCATGTGGCCCGGCATCCGCCCCGCCACCGGATGGATGGCGAACTTGACGCTGATGCCGCGCTTCCGGAGCTGGTCGTAGAGCTCGCGCACCTTGTGCTGCGCCTGCGCGACCGCCATGCCGTAACCAGGGATGACCACCACCGAGTTCGCCTGCTCCAGCACCTGGGCCGCACCCTCGATCGTTTCCGACTTGTACTGCTGCTGCTCCCCGCCGCGCTTCGCTTGCTGCACCTGGCCGAACGCGCCAAAGAGGACGTTGGTGAAGGAGCGGTTCATCGCGTTGCACATGATGATCGCGAGGATCAGACCGCTGGATCCGTCGAGCGCGCCTGCCGTGATCAGCAGCTTGTTGTCCAGCACGAACCCCATCGCCACCGCGGAAAGCCCCGCGTAGGCGTTGAGGATCGCGATCACCGTCGGCATGTCGGCCCCACCGATCGGAATGATCAGCAGCACACCGAACAGGAGCGCGAGCACGATGACGATGGGGAACACGCGGGGCGCCCACTCGGCGGTGGGATGAAGCGCCAGCGCGACACCCACGCCGGCCGCCACGAGCAAGAGGCCGAGGTTCGTAACGTTCTGCAGCGGGTAGGTCACCGGCCGCTGCGGAATCCATTTCACCTCCTGGAGCTTGCCCGCCGCCATGAGGCTCCCGGTGAACGTCAGGTACCCCAGGATGATCTCGATGATGATCGCGCCCATTCGAAAGGCCGTGAGCATCCCGGGGGCCTCGCCCAGCCAGAGGTAATACTTGGCCGAGCCCACGAGACCCGCCGCGAGACCGCCGAACGCGTGCGACAGTGCGGTGCGCTGAGGAACCGCGGTGAGCGGCACCCGGGAAAGCGGGATACCAACCCCGAACCCCAGGGCCGCGGCGACCACGATCCAGAGATGGTGGATGATCGTAGGCTGCGCCCAGGTGGCGCCGACCGCGATCGCCATTCCGGCCACGCCGGCGGAGACCCCGCGGCGCGCGGTCTTGGGATCGTTCATCCAGTGCAGGGCGAAGACGAAGAGCGCCGTCGCGACCAGGTATGCCGCCTGCACGAGCCAGTCGCTCATGCCTTGCCTCCGGCGCGCGGCTTCTCATCGCTCTTGAACATGCGGAGCATGCGCTGAGTGATGAGGAATCCGCTGACGATGTTGGTCATCGACGCGAACACCGCCACCGCCCCGAGAGCCCGGATGAGCGGCGGGCCGTCACTGCCGGCCACGACGATCGCGCCCACCACCGCGATGGCGGAGATCGCGTTGGTAATGGACATCAGCGGGGTGTGCAGCAGGCGCGAGACCCGGCGGATCACCCCCAGCCCGATGAACGACGCGAGCACGAAGACGAAGAGGAGCGACCAGAAGTCGCCGGACCCGTGTGCCGCGGTCTGGGCGGCCTCGTTCATGCTCCCTCCTTCGCGAGTGCCTCGCGAGTGCGCGGGTGTTTGACTTCGCCGGCGTGAGTGATGACGGCGCCCTGCTGGATGTCGTCGGTGAAGTCGAGCTGGAACGCCTTGTCCTTGGTGAAGGCCTGCACGAACGCGGTGAGGTTGCGGGAGAAGAGCAGGCTGGCGTCGGCCGGCATCGTGGCCGCGAGATTGAGCGGCGCTGCAATGGTCACGCCGCCTACCGAAATGGTCTCGCCGGGCTGCGAGAGTTCGCAGTTGCCGCCACCGTCCGCGGCCAGGTCTACGATGACGGTACCGGGCCGCATCGACCGCACCATCTCCGCGGTGACGAGGCGGGGTGCGAACACCCCGCCGATGAGCGCCGTGGTGATCACGACGTCCGCCTGGGCGACCTGTTCGGCCAACAACTGGCGCTGCCGCGCCCGATCCTCCTCCGACAGCTCCTTGGCATACCCGCCTCCCGCGGAAGCGGCCTCGGTCAGCTCGATGCCCACGTATTTGGCGCCGACGCTCTCGATCTGCTCCTTCACCTCCGGCCGCACGTCGGTTGCCACCACGTGGGCACCGAGCCGGCGAGCCGTGGCAATGGCCTGGAGGCCGGCCACGGCGGCTCCCACCACGAATACGCGGGCGGGCCGGACCATCCCCGCGGCCGTCATAAGCATCGGGAAGTATTTCGGCAGCTGTGCGGCTGCCAGGACGACTCCCTTGTAGCCCGCGATGTTGGCCATGGACGAGAGGGTGTCCATCGCCTGCGCCCGGGTGGTGCGCGGGATGGCGTCAGTGGAGAACGCCGTGATCTGCCGTTCGGCCAGCGCCTGGACTGCCCGGAGGTTTCTGAGCGGCATCAGCGACCCGAGGTAGACGGCCCCGGGGCGGAGCCAGCTCACTTCGTCGCGGCCGCCATCCAGCATGGGCGGTCCCACTTTGAGCAGCAGGTCGGCCGCGCCGAGGATGCTCTCCGGGTCACGGCCGATGCTGGCGCCGATGGCCTCGTATGCCGAATCCGGCGCACCGGCCGCCTCGCCGGCCCCCGCCTCGAGCTCGACCTCATACCCCGCCTGGACCAGCTTCTTGCACGATTCAGGGACCAGCGCCACACGCTGCTCACGCGGCGCGGTTTCCCGGGGAACCGCTATTCGCATCACGAAACTCCGCTCTACGGGATGGCCGGCGGACTAATCTTACCGCCGATGGGCGGCGGTCAAGACGAAGCCAGACCGGCGCCTGTCGATTCTGCCAGGCGCGCTGCCGTTCCGGCGGGGTCCGGCGTTCATCGCGCTAAGTCCCAACGGAACCGCCGTTTATACGCCAGCCCCAGCCAGAAAATGCATGCTTACCTAACCTATTGAATTTTCGGGGCTTAGCCTGTATATTGCCCGACTGTGAAGCACACAACCCCCAACGATGTGCCTCGCCCAGGGGTGGTTGACCCATAGGAGGAATCCAGAGTGAGTGTGAAGCCACGTGCCAAGCGGCGCCCGGTTCGGCCGGCCCAGATCGCTCGAGCAGTGGATGAAGGCAGAGAGAGCCTCGACCTTTACCTGGATGAGATCAGCAGGGTTCCCCTTCTCAATCGTGAGGAGGAGATGGAGTTGGCCCGCAAGGCGTTCAAGGGCAGCGTGGTGGCCCAGGAACGGCTGGCGCGGCACAACGTGCGGTTCGTGGTCTCGGTTGCCAAGAAGTTTCAGAATCGCGGCGTGCCGCTGGTCGACCTTATCGGCGAGGGGAACCTCGGCTTGATGACGGCCGCGCGCAAGTTCGATCCCGATCGGGGCGTCAAGTTCATCTCGTACGCGGTGTGGTGGATCCGTCAGGCGGTTCAGGCCGCGATCGCCCGGCACGGCCGTCCGGTGCGGGTCCCGCTCAATCGCACGGCCGACCTGAGTCGGTTGGGCCGCACCACTACGCTGCTCAAGGATCGCCTCGGTCGCATGCCTACGACGGAAGAGCTTGCCAGAGCCACCGGCCTGACCGTCGAGGCGGTCCGCAGCCTGAGCGCGCTCAACTCCGAGGCGGTGCGCCTCGACCATCCCACCAGAGATGGCGAGGGGAACGAGCGGATCGAGCGGTTCTCGACCGGGGAGCAGGAGAGCACCGATGCCTCCACGCTGGTGAACAGCCAGACGCGGGATATCGAGTTGGCGCTGTCCACGCTGCCGCCCAGGGACGCCAAGGTGTTGCGGCTCTATTTCGGGCTGGACGACGGTAATAGCAGGACGCTCGAAGAAATCGGCCGGATGATGGGCGTCACCCGCGAGCGCATCCGCCAGCTGCGCGACCGTGCCTTGTTGCGGCTCCGCGAAGGGGAAACCGGCGACCGCCTGCGCGATCTGGTCGCCTAGTCACCGGGCGCCGGCCTCGGGTGCCAGCGAGCCTCCGATCCCCCGCGGGGATCGGAGGCTCGTCTCTTTCCCGGCGGCAGCCGAGGCCGTCAGGTCTTGAGGCCTCCCTTCAGGAACTGCCGCAGGACGCGCTGGAGGATGCCGCCGTGGCGGTAATACTCCAGTTCCACCGGAGAGTTCAACCGGACCACGGCCGGGAACACGGTTACCTGCCCGCCATCGGCCACGGCGCGGACCTGAACCCGCCCGCCGGGCGCAAGGCCCGCGGCGATGCCGGTAATCGAGAACGTCTCCCGACCGGTGAGGCCGAGCGTCTTCCGATCGGTACCGGGCTCGTAGGCGAGCGGAAGGACGCCCATGCCGACCAGGTTGCTGCGGTGGATCCGCTCGTAGCTCTCCGCGATAACCGCCTTTACACCGAGCAGAGCAGGGCCCTTCGCGGCCCAATCCCGGCTCGAGCCGGTGCCGTACTCTTTGCCTGTGAGGACGATCAGCGGGGTTCCCGCCTCCATGTAGCGCATGGCGGCGTCGTAGATGCTGATCACGTCGCCCGAGGGGAAGTGCAGGGTCCAGTTGCCCTCCTTGTCCGGCACCAACGCGTTCTTGATCCGGACATTGCCGAACGTGCCGCGCATCATGACCTCATGGTTCCCGCGACGCGAGCCGAACGTGTTCCAGTCCGGCTGTTCGACACCGTGTTCCCGGAGGTAGCGCGCGGCAGGCCCGTTCTTCGGAATCGACCCAGCGGGCGAGATGTGGTCGGTGGTCACGGAGTCGCCCAGCACCGCGAGCACCCGTGCGCCGGCGATGTCGGCCGCCGGGCGTGGCTCCGAGGGGAGATCGACGAAGAACGGCGGCTCCTGCACGTAGGTCGATTTCGCGTCCCAGGCGAACCGGCTCCCCTGGGGCACGTCGAGCGCCTGCCAGGTCTGGTCGCCTTCGAACACGGACGCATAGCGGGTTCGGAACAGCTCGGGCTTGAGCGCGGCCGCCATCTGGTCGCGGATCTCCCCGGGTGTGGGCCAGATGTCGTTCAGGTACACCGGAGTTCCGTCGGTGTCGGTGCCGAGCGGCTCGCGAGCAAGGTCGATGTCCACCCGACCGGCCAGGGCGAAGGCGACCACCAGCATGGGTGAGGCGAGGTAGTTGGCCCGGACCGACGGGTGCACCCGTGCCTCGAAGTTCCGGTTGCCGCTCAGCACCGCGGCGGCGACGAGCTGGTGCTCGTCAATCATTTGGCCGATGACGTCGGGCAGCGGGCCGCTGTTGCCGATGCAGGTAGTACAGCCGTAGCCGACGGTCTGGAAGCGAAGCGCATCCAGGTACGGCGTGAGTCCCGATCCATTCAGATAGTCGGTCACGACCCGCGAGCCGGGCGCCAGGCTGGTCTTGACCCAGGACTTGGTGGTGAGGCCACGCTCCACCGCCTTCTTGGCCAGCAGCCCGGCACCGATCATGACCGACGGGTTCGAGGTATTGGTGCAGCTGGTGATGGCCGCGATCACCACCGCTCCGTCATGCAGCGATACCTCTTGACCGTTCAGCACGCCACGCACCACCGGCGGAGCATCCGGCGGAGCCTCCTCGGCGACCGCCGCCCCGTGCTCCCCGATCGTCACGTTCGCGCCGCCTTCGCCGACCCACCGTGAATAGGTGCTCTGTACCAGCTCGCGACGCGCCGCCGGCACGTTGGCGCTCAGGAGCCCCGGCAGATTCACGATGAAGTTCCGCTTGAGCTCCCGGAGGGGCACCAGGTCCTGTGGCCGTCGGGGGCCGGCAAGGCTGGGGACGACTTTCGACAGATCGAGATCGAGCGTGTCGGTAAACTCCGGATCCGGCATAGCGTCCGTTCGGAAGAGGCCTTGCTCCTTGCAGTAGCTTTCCGCCAGCCGCAGCAGGGTCTCGTCTCGGCCAGTGCGCTCGAGATAGCGGATGGTCTCGGCATCCACCGGGAAGAATCCCATGGTCGCGCCGTACTCCGGCGCCATGTTCGCGATGGTGGCGCGGTCGGCGAGCCCCAGCGAGGAGAGGCCTGGGCCGTAGAACTCGACGAACTTGTCCACGACGCCCTTCTTCCGGAGTATCTGGGTCACGGTCAGCACCAGATCGGTGGCCGTCGTGCCGAGGGGCAGTTCTCCGGTCAGCTTCATTCCGATGACGTCGGGCACCAGCATGAAGTACGGCTGACCCAGCATCACCGCCTCCGCCTCGATGCCCCCTACGCCCCAGCCCAGCACGCCGAGGCCGTTGATCATCGTGGTGTGCGAGTCGGTACCCACGACGGTATCGGGATAGGCGGTCAGCTCTCCGTACTGCCGGCGGAGCTGCACCAGCGGCGCCAGATACTCCAGATTGACCTGATGGACGATGCCCGTGCCGGGTGGCACGACCCGGAAATTGTGGAACGCACGCTGGGCGAACTTGAGCAGTTGATAGCGTTCCCGGTTCCGCTCCATCTCCAGTTCGACGTTGAGCTGGTAGGCGCGTTCGAAGCCGTAGTGATCGACCTGTACCGAGTGGTCGATAACCAGGTCGCAGGGCACCACTGGATTGATCAGGTCGGGATCGCCCTTCATGCGTGCCATCGCGTCGCGCATCGCGGCCAAATCCACGACGCACGGCACACCGGTGAAATCCTGAAGTACCACCCGTGCCGGCATGAAGGGGATCTCCGCCCGCCCCGCGCCGCTCGGGTCCCACCGCGCCAGCAGCCCGACGTGATCTTCAGTCACCAGGCCCCGGCCGGCGTGGCGGAGCGTATTCTCGAGCAGGATGCGGATGGAGAAGGGTAGGCGGTCGAGCCGGGTGATATTCTGACGAGCGAGCTCGGGCAACCGGAAGATCGTGGCCGACTCGCCGTGGTGTCGTAGCGTACCGCGCGTACCGAGCGGATTCACGGAGTGTGTGGTCATAGGACAATTATACAGCATGACAACGCCTGCGCCGGTTCCCCACGCGATCGAGCGCCGTGACGCCGGTATCCTGATCGAATGGGATGCCGCGGGGCACAGCTGGCTCTATCCGGCCCGTGAGCTACGGCTCGCCTGTCCGTGTGCCGCCTGTGTGGAGGAAATGACGGGCCGCGCGGTCCTCGATCCGGCGACCGTCCCGGCGGACGTGCGACCCGTGGCGCTCTCGCTGGTCGGCGCCTACGGCTTACGAGTTCGCTGGAGCGACGGCCACGACACCGGGATATATGATTTCACGCGGCTCCGAGCGGCCTGCGGGTGTGCTGGCTGCCGCGGGGGGCTGGTGGGGCCCGGCAAGCACCCGTAAAATAGGAAGTTACCGGTTTGCCCCCGCCGAGACTCCTTGGAGGTAGGCGATGGTCGCTGGCCGGAAATACTGGATCCTCATCTGGTACGGCATCCTGCTGCTCGGCGTGCTAGGCCTGTGGGCCTCAGTCTATTGGGCGCGCCGCACCGCCTGGAAGAACGTAGACGAAGTACTCCGCGGCGCCGGGACCATCCTGGTCTCGGTGGGCATGCTGCTCCTGCTCCATCAGCCCGCCGGCCCCCTGTGGGAAACGACGGGCGAGCTCCTCCTCGGCGATGCGCTCAGCTGTTTCGTCGCGGCGTTCGTGCGCGGCCGGCGGCGGGACCGAGAGC
>DATAFP010000021.1:0-3432 GCA_036257415.1 Gemmatimonadales bacterium | reverse complement strand
CCAACACATCCTCGGCGGCCGTCCGGTCCCGGAGACGGTAGGCGAGGAAGGCGAGGAGTCCCGGGGCGTGCTCCTGGAAGAGCCGCTCGAAGTCGTTCTCGCGCATTCTCATCCCACCGATCAGGAACCGGCCGGCTCGTTCGTATAAGGCTGCAATGGACTACTCGAACGGCGATCGCACCGCCGCCGACCTGGCCCCGATCGAGGAGCGGCTTCGCGCCGACCGCGTGACGGCCAGCCCGATCGAGCTCGATGAACTGAAGCTCCGGGCAATGCGGCAGGCTGCCCCGGCGACGCCAAAACTCCGAAAGGGAATGTGGATGAAGTCACGACTCGCACTCACGCTGATCGTCGTGCTCGGCCTGATGATGAGCACGACCGGTGCCGGTCTCGCCATCAGTGGCAGCTCTGACAACGGCAGCGCGGCCAAGGCACAGTACGGTGACGAAGGCGGCCAAACCGAGGACAAGGTGGTCGGTACCCAGCAGGGCGGGGAACCGGCCGAGACGCAGCCCATCGAGCAGGTCGCGGTCGCGAGCGACAACAGCGGCACGCTGCCCTTCACCGGCTTTTTCACCATCCCGCTGATCGTTGGCGGTGTGGTGTTGCTCTCCGGCGGAGCGGTGCTTCGCTGGCGCGCACGCGACTGATGTAGCGGCAAACATTTCGGTCGAACGCATTCGGCTGAAACGCCTACTGGACCGGAAGGCGGGCCCTCAGGGCCCGCCTTCTCCAGTCTTCGGGGGAATCGATTCCGCGAAAGAGCGCTACCGCCTCGCGGGTGAGGGGATCCCGCGGGTTCAACTCGAACGCGCGCCGCGCCTCCGGCCGCGGATCCTGGCCGGCCGCGCCCCGCGCCAGCGCCAGACCGTAGTGGGTGCGCCAGTTGCGCGGATCGCGGTCGACCGCGCCCTGCATCATGCGCACCGCAAGCCCCTCCTCCCCGGCCCGCACGTCGCAGTAGGCGACCATCTCGAGCGGTTCGGGGCGTACCGGCACTGCGCGGGTGGACGCGAGTGCCGCGTCGATCGCCCTGTCGCAATCGCCGCTCTCGAATGCTCTCGAGCTGCGGTTGAGCTGACCCTGTGAGACTGTCATCAGCGCGGGTGTCACGATCAGCGCGAGGCAGGCCACCGACAGAGCCACGCGCGCGAAGCGGCGCGGTTGGCGGCTCCTCGAACCCGGCTGGGCGAGGGCCATGCCACCGAAAGCGAATAACCAAAACGTCACCGCGGGCATCTCCCAGTCCCAATCGAGGCCCGCGTGGACCGACCAGGCCATGCCCATGGCAAGGAGCACTCCCCAGAGCTGACGCCCCTCGCCACGGCAGCGCGCGGCGAGGGCCGCAAGCAGCGCCAGCAGCGCCGTCACGAGCAGCGCGAGGCCCACGACGCCGAGCTCGGCAAGCACCTCGACGTAGAGCGAGTGCGCATCTTCTACCTTGAGCAGGCTGTCGCGCTCTCGAGCCCACTCGTGGACGTAGGTGCCCGCCCCCACGCCGTGCAGCGGCTCGCGCTCGAAGGCATCGATTGCCACCTGCCAGTGGTCGAGTCGGTTGTTGTTGGCGGGATTGACAAAGCGCGAGCGCAGATCCGCGGAGTCGTCGATGGACTCGCCGCTCACGAATCGGTCGTATTGGTCGGACGCGTAGCCCGGACCGCCGAGCGCCGCGAAGGCGACCACGGCCGCGCCCGCCCCCGCGGCGGCGAGCGCCAGCCCCCGCCTCCGCCCCACGCGGGGACGTCGGGCCCCGGCGAGCGCGCGGTCGAGGCGCAGGAGCAGAAGACGTAGGCCGGCCGCCGCAAGCGCTGCCAGGCCCACCGCCAGAGCGACGTCGTGGCCCTGTGCCACGGCTGCGGAGGTCGTCGGGTTCGCGCTGGCCAGCAGGTCGGCGTGATAGCAGAACACGACCGCGATGGCCGTGGGCGGACCCGCGGCCAGAAGCGCGGGGATCAGGCCGCGCGGACGCACTACGAGCACGTAGGCCGCGAGCCCGACGACGGCGGCGGCCAGGCCGCCGCGGGAGAACGTGAAGAACAATGTGCCGGCCACGACCGGCAGGGCGCCCGCCGCGAGCACGCGGACCGCCGCCGGGCTTCGTACATTTGCCGTGAGGTGTAGGAGCAGCGTGGCCGCGAGGGCCGCGATGACGCCCATCGCGTTCCAATAGGTGAGCGGATAGCTCAGGCGGTCGTTCGCAAGGTTTGGTCCGATCGTCCAAACCTCCGGGAGGACCCGGGTCACGAGGCCCGCGCCGCAAACCACCACCAGCGCGGCGGCCAGCACCTCCTGCGCGCGCGCCACCGTCCCTCGGCGGAGCGCGCTGCAGCCGAACAGGACGAGTGCGAAGCAGTAGACCAAGGCCCTGTCGAACTCGATGATCGAACGGGCGGAGCCGTCCGACCAGAAGGCGGAGGCAATCGTCCAAGCCGCGAACAGCCCGAGGGCTCCCGCGGCGAGCGCGAGCCTCCGGCCCGCCCCCACGAAGGGCTCCTCGACGAGGGTGATCCGCAGTACGAGGGCGACGCCCAGCACGGTGGCCGCCATCCCGGTCGATCCTGCGAAGAAGCCTCCGGCGTTGAACGAGAAGTAGAGAGTGAGCACGGCGGGGGCGAGCGCCGCCAAGATTGCCCCTGCCCTGGTCGCGTTCAACGCCGGCATGCGAACGCCGACGGCACGTAGCTCCGAGACTGGGGGTTGTCGGGTTGCGAGTTTCATCAATTGGTTCCGTCGTCCGTCAGATGGCGGAAATCGCCGGCTGACGTACTTACTGCGGAGCGCTCAGGGCGGCTCAATAGGCTCCGCGGCCGGAGAGCACCACCGGCAGCGTGGCCAGCAGAATCTCGAGGTCGCGGGCCAGGGACCATCCGGCGACGTACTGGTAGTCCATCCGTACCATCTCGTGGAACGGCGTCTGCGAGCGGCCGGTGATCTGCCATGGCCCTGTTAGGCCGGGGCGAAGCTCGAGACGGCGCAGGTGCCAGTCCTCGGCCAGAGCGTCAGTCTCCGGCAGTATCAGCGGGCGCGGACCCACGAGGCTCATCTCGCCCCGAACGATGTTCCAAAGCTGCGGCAGCTCGTCGAGGGAGTAGCGGCGGAGGATGCGTCCAACGCGCGTGACACGCGGGTCGGCGTGAATCTTGAACATCACGCCGTCGGCCAAGTCGTTCTCGCTGACGAGCTCCGCCTTGCGCTCGTCCGCCCCCACGTACATCGAGCGGAACTTGAGCAGGGAGAATGTTTGCCGTCCCCGTCCGGCGCGTTGCTGGCGGAACAGGATCGGTCCCCGCGAGTCGAGTTTGATCGCGATGGCGACAGCCAGGAGCACTGGCAGCATGCACAGCAGCGCGCCGCCGGCCACCAGGACATCCAGCCCTCGCTTGACCGTCTGCGAGGAACGCGTTAGCCGCGGCGTGCCGATCGACATCAGCG
>DATAFP010000011.1:0-2809 GCA_036257415.1 Gemmatimonadales bacterium | reverse complement strand
AGACAGGATTAGGACGCGGGGAGCGCCCGACCGTACACCGTCGGGGATCGAGCTGGCGGAGGAAGCGCGCGATGCTGCCGAAGTAGGCCGCGGAGTCGGTGGCGTACGCGTCGTTGTGCCCGCCGACCAGCGACACGAATTGCTTGGGTCCCGGGGCGAGCTCGAACAGCCGCTGTCCGAGATCATATGGGATCACGTCGTCCGCCATCGCGTGGAGAAACAGCTTCGGCCCGGCGATGCGAATGATCTTGTCGGCGGACGCAAACCGGTTGCTCGCAATCAGCCGCACCGGCATGAAGAAGTACGTGCGCTGTCCGACGTCCGGGATCGAGGTGAACGCACCCTCCAGGATCAGCCCACGCGAGTCCACCCGGCTGGCAAGATCGACCGCCACGGCGGATCCGAGCGAGTGGCCAAAGATGAGAATCCGGTCGGGCGGTACCCGGAGCGAGTCGCGGAGATACTGGTAGGCCGCATCCGCGTCGCGATAGACGCCCTGTTCGCTGGGCGAGCCGCCGCTTTCGCCGTACCCTCGATAATCGAAGGTGAGCAGCTGGAGCCCCAACGAGCGAAGCGCCGCGTAATGCTCCTGTCGCCCGCCGTCCGAGATGTCCCCGCCGTTCCCGTGGAACATCAGAAGCCAGCGCGTGGTGGTGTCGGCCGCATCCCCCATGCGCCATCCCACCAGCCGGACGCCATCCGCAGTGGTGGTCTCTACTCGCGCCGGATTCACGCCCGCGACCGGCGCCGCAAGGCCGCCCCCCCAGGGTGCCACCGGAAACACGATCCGATCTTCGCTCAGCTTGAGAACGAGGAGGAGTCCCACGTAGGTGAGCACGACCGCGAGCAAAACCGTCATGGCAATACTGGCGAGGAGACTACGCCGGGCCGGCCCGGCGGAAACGGGATCAGCTGGTGGGATAGTAGCGGGCTCCGCGCTCGGCCAGCTCCTCCAGCGCCGGCGCCGGCGTGAAACGGGGCCCGTGCGCAGTCGCGAGCTGGCGGAGCGTGTCGACCACGCGGGTGGCGCTCGTGTCGTCGATCAGCCGGAGCGGGCCGCCGCGAAATGGCGGAAAGCCGATGCCGAAGATGGCGCCCACGTCGCCGTCGCGTGGGCTTCGGACCGCGCCTTCGCCGCAGGCCATGGCGGCCTCGTTCAGCATGATGTGAAGCAGCCGCCGCTCCACGTCGGCCGGATCGAATCCTTCCAGCGGCTTGATGCCCAGCAGGCGGTATACCCGCTCGTCCACCCCGGTCTTGTGGCCTTCACTGTAGGCGTAGAACCCACGGCCGTTCTTGCGGCCCTGCCGGTCGTCGGCGAGCATCTTGCTGATCGCGGGCGGAGGCGACAGCCGTTCACCGAATGCGTCGTGCATGACCTTCGCGGCCTTGTGCGCGACATCGAGCCCGACCTCGTCGAGCAGCGCCACCGGCCCCACGGGGAAGCCGAACTTGGTCATCGCGCCGTCGATCACTTCGATCGGCACCCCTTCCTCGATGAGGATGCCGGCCTCATTGAGATAGGGCGACAGGATTCGATTGACCCAGAAGCCGGGTCGGTCGCGCACCACGATGACCGTCTTGCCGAGCTTGCGCCCGAACCGTACCGTCGCGACCACCGTATCCGGTGACGTCCCCTCGTGCGGTATCACCTCCAGGAGCGGCATCTTCTCCACCGGCGAGAAGAAGTGCATGCCGATCACGCGCTCGGGATACCGCGCGCCTTCGGCGATCTGTCGGATCGGAATGGTCGAGGTGTTGGTGGCGACGATCGCGTCCGGCGCGACTTCCGCTTCGACTTCCTCCACCACTCGCCGTTTGACCGCGACATCCTCGAACACCGCTTCGATCACCAGATCGGCGCGGGTGAAGCCGCTGTAGTCGATGCTGCCCGAGAGAAGGGCCGTGAGACGCTGGTGCTGGGGCCGGGTCAGCCGGCGGCGCTTCAACCGTTCATCGAGGATCGCCGTCGCGGCCCGCAGGCCCCGCCCCACGCGGGCGAGATCCGCGTCCTTGAGCCGCGCTTCGACTTCGGCGTTGAGCGCCGCTACGCCCGCGATCGCGGACCCCATAAACCCCGATCCGACCACGCCGATCCGCCGGATGCGGCGCGGCTCGACCACTGCGTCGGCCGGGACTCCATCGTCTTTCTTGAGCGCAGTGGTCGCGAAGAAGATCTGCACCAACTTGCGGGACACCGCCGATACCGCCAGCTCGCCGAAGCGATCGTGCTCCGCCTTGAGTCCGGGTCCAAGGCCCTGCTCCAGGGCGATTTTCACCACGTCCACGGCGGCCAGCGGTGCGGGATAGTGGCCACCGGTCTTCTTGAGTACCTGCTTTCGTGCCATGCGGAAGACCAGCTCCCGCCCTACCGGTGTCCGGTCGAGGAAAACTCCGGTGGCACCGCCGGCGGTGTGCCGCTTCGGTTTCCCCTCCTGCGCAAGGCGGTCGGCGGCCCCGAGCGCCACCTCACGCAGGATGCTGGCGGGCACGACCTCGTCCACCATACCGAGGCGAAGCGCCTTCGCTGCCCGCTCGCTCTTTCCCTGGAGGATGATGTCCAGCGCGGCCCGCGCGCCGATGAGCCGGGGCAGCCGGACCGACCCTCCCAGGCCGGGGATGAGGCCGAGCTGAACCTCGGGCAGACCGATCTGGGTCTTGGGAGAATCGGTCGCGATACGCCAGTGACAGGCGAGGGCGAGCTCGTAGCCGCCGCCGAGACACGCGCCGTGGATCGCGGCGACCACCGGCCGGGGGAAGTCTTCCACCAGGGTCATGAGTTCCTGACCCTTCCGGCTCAGCGCCTCCG
>DATAFP010000140.1:0-6686 GCA_036257415.1 Gemmatimonadales bacterium | reverse complement strand
TCGCGCTCGGCATGCGGGAGCTCTATCCGCTCCTAGCACTCGCGCTCGCCGGGTTCGCCGCCGCGACCGTGGTGCAGGAGTTCGCCCGCGGCGTGCGGGCCCGGATGCGGATGCACGGCGAGATTCCGCCCCTGGCGCTGGCGCGGCTGATCGGCCGCAACCGGCGGCGCTACGGCGGCTATCTGGTGCACGTGGGCATCCTGATCTACTGCGTCGCATTCGCCGGCATGGCGTTCAAGGTGGAGCGGGAGGCGACCCTCCGGGCCGGGGAGTCCGTCGAGGTGCGGAGTCCCTACGGCCACACCTATACGTTCACCCACATGGGGATCTCCCAGTTCGAGGCGCTGAATCGCCTGGTATCCGCCGCCACGGTTGAGGTGCGCCGGGACGGCCGGCGCCTGGGGTTGATCACCTCGGAAAAGCGGCAGCACGTGGACAGCTTCCGGCGGCCCACCTTCGAGCCGTCCACCGAAGTCGGCATCCGGAGCGATCTGCGGGAGGACATCTACGTCGTGTTCGCCGGGGCGGTCAACGGCACCGAGCAGGCGGTCTACCGGTTCAACCTCAACCCGTTGGTGTGGTGGGTCTGGTTCGGTGGCGGCGTGCTCGTGCTCGGCGGACTGATCACCATGTGGCCGGCGGGAGGACCGACGATACGCGCCCCGCGTCCGGCGCAAGCCGGCTATCAAGCCACGCTGTCGAAGGCGGGTACGGCATGAGCGGCTCGGGAACGGATTGCGATCGCACCCGGCGGCGGCTCCTCGAGTTGCTGTTCACCGGCATGATGGCGCCCGCCGCGGGTGGCCTACCGCTATTGGCCGCGCAGGAACCAATGGCCGGACGGGGAGCGCAGGGCACGCTCCGCGATCCGACGATCGCAGGGCGCTCGCGCGGCCCCACGGGGCCAGGCGACAACGACGAGCGGATCAAGCTGATCGAGCACAAGCTCAGGTGCACCTGCGGCTGCAACCTCGACATCTTCACCTGCCGCACCACCGACTTCACCTGCACCTATTCGCCGGAGCTGCACAAGGAGGTCATGGCGCTCGATCAGGAAGGGAAGACTGCGCAGCAGATCCTGGATGCCTTCGTGGCGAAGTACGGCGAGAAGACCCTCATGGCGCCCAAGCCGGTCGGCTTCAATCTGTGGGGCTATCTTCTCCCGGGGGTAGCGATCACGACCGGCGCGGTCCTGCTGGCGATCGTGATCGGCCGCCGCGAGCGGCGACTCTCGCTGAGCCTGGCGGCGGCCCCGGGTGTGGATCGCGAACGTCCGACCTCTCCCACACCCGACGGCGTTGCTCCCACGCCGCAGGAGCTCGAAGCGCTTCAAAAAGCCCTCTTGGAAGTCGAGGACTGATCCCGCCGCGCCTGCTTGCTCTATCTGATCAGAACGCCTTGAAGCCCGGTGAGATCAGTCGGGGCGGCAGATTCACAGCGAAGATCGGTCCGTACGCGATGAGGATCAGCGCCACCGCCAGCATGATCCACCACCCGAACCGATCGAGCGTGGTCTCCCACCCGGCACGTGCCGGAGCCGTCAGGGTCTCCGAGACGGGAATATCGGTCGGGGCTTGCCCGCGCCGGCCAGCGACGATCGTCAGGCCGATCACGACGAAGAACAGAATCGCGCCCACGAACATGAGCGTCCCACCGATTCCCGTAAGCGTCCCACCCAGGTCCCACGCCGGGTCAGTGTAGGCCGCCTTGGCGCGGTAAATCCGGCGGGGCATCCCCTCGAGTCCGGCTGAGATCAGCCCGCGGGAGAAGACAACGACCCCGACGGCATACACCCATGTCGAGGCGAGCGCGAGCTTGCGGCTGAAGAGGGCGCGCCCGCTGAGATATGGGATCAGCCAATACGCCACACCCATCACCGTGAGCGCGACGGCTGTTCCCACCGTCAGGTGGAAGTGTCCCGGGACCCAGGTCGTGTTGTGGATCACCTGGTTCATCGTGAAGCTCGCGTTGACGAGCCCCGTGGCGCCTCCCAAAACGAAGATGATCATGGCGAGCAGCTGCGCGGCCACGGACGGATCTCCCCAGGGGAGCTTGCGAATCCATCCCAACAGCCCGTGCCCGCCGCGGCGCCGTCCGCCGATCTCGAGCGCTGCCATCACGGAGAACGCCGTCCCCAGGCTCGGAAAGAAGACGCCGAACGTGAACACCGCGTGCACCACTTTCATGCCCACGGGGATGCCGGGATCGGTGAACTGGTGATGGGCCGACCCCGGCATCGAGAGTAGCAGGAAGAGAATGAAAACGACGCGCGCGTACGAGTCGCTGATGAGCGTGCCGCCGACCTGCCGTGGGATCAGGGCGTACCACGACACGTACGCCGGGAGGAGCCAGGCGTACACGATCGCGTGGCCCGTGAACCAGAAGAGCGTGCGGGTGAGGAGCGGGTCGGTCTTCGGCACGAGCCCCAGTGCCCAGGGCGTCAGGAAGCCGAGAAAGGATACGGCGATCGGGATCGACGCCAGGAACCACATCAGATAGGACGCCGTGCAGAGGTGCGCCAGCAACGGAATGCGCGCCCCCGGGTGGTCGCGGCGCCACCCGCGCAGCGCGAGCAGCATGTTGCCGAGCGCCAGCCAGGTGCTCACCACGACGAGCGCGAGCCCGATGTAGAACGTCCAGTGCGCCTGGAGCGGTGCGTACGCCGTGAAGAGCACGCTGGCCTGATTGCTCACCACCGCGTAGATGACCATGGCATTCCCGACGATGAGCGCGACGAATGACGCCCAGAGCCAGCGTGAGGAGAGCGGCCGGCCGAGCGCGCGTGCGGTCAGCAGCGGGAGGAAGGCATTCGAGAAGCTGAAGGTGAAGATGAGCACGTTCGCCACGCCGTGCGCCGTGAGGCCTTGGTAGTAGGTCTGTAGCGCCGGGAAGTAGCCGATGATGTCGATCTTGGCGTAGGAGAGCGCGTTGGCGAGGCCGTGGAACACGCCCGCGGTCAGCGCGGCGTAACCGACATAGATCATCCAACGCAGCACCCGCCGCTGGTCGGCCGGCAGGTCGTAGCCGGTCGGATCGAACACGGTCGGTGCAGCCATGCGGGTCCTCGCCCCCTTCCCTCAGTCGTGGCGCCCGTGCGGCTCGGGCCGGGATCCCGGCGGGACGGGGCCAGCGGGCGGTGTGGGCAGCACGCCCACAGCGGGCGCGGGCTCGACGATGACCCTGCCGTACATGGCGTGGTGGCCGAGGCCGCAATATTCGTGGCAGATCAGCAGGTGCTCCCCCGGCTTCTTGAACCGATAGCTGTAGCGCGACACCTGCCCCGGGATGAGCATCATGTTGACGCGTGTCCCCGCGACATAGAAGCCGTGGATGACGTCCACGGTCGTGGCGATGAATGTCACCTCCGCGTCCACTGGCACGCGGATCTCTCGCGGGTTGAACGCCCACGCCTGCGCGACAACGACCACCTCGTACTGGTTCGGTGCAATCTGGCGTACGCCGGGTCGGTCGAAAGGCGGCGTTCGATAGACCTGCTCAGGGTCGAGCTCGCCGGCGCGGCCCGGCAGGTGCATGCCCATGCCGACCGAGGCGTAGAGCAACGCGAGCAGGCAGACGGCGAGCACGACCCCGCCGGCTGCAAGGAACGCCTTCTCGTAGGTGTGAACCTTCATACGCAGCGCATCAGCGTTTCGCACGGTGGCGCGACGTGGAATCGCGCCGCTGCGCAGCCGACCGCGGGTCAGCGTCCAAGGAGCTGCCAGTACATGATCACCCACACCGCGGCGATGATCATCAGGATGACCATCGTAAGAAACAGCGTGCCGGTCGTCACCGGCTCCTCCTCGGGCCGGAGCTCCGTCGGTTGTGGCGCCTCGGCGCCGGCGGCGGTGGGGGGCGAGGAGCCGGGCTCGTTCGTTTCGCTCACTGTCTCATTCCCGAGGGCATCCGTTCTGCGGCCCGCTCGCCCCGCCCCTCCCACCGCCACACGGCCCGTGCGAGGAGACGAAGCAGAACGGCGAGGAGGAAGATCCCCACGGCGCCGGTCGCGACTCGCCGGACGTCGACATGTCCCGTCATGAGCTGATTGAGCATGTCCCAGACCAACGCGACCAGCGCGGTGCCGATGAGGACGAATCCGAGGATCGATGCGAAGAGCGTCGGAAACGCTGGGGCCATGGTGCCAGGTCTTGGCGCTGCGAGGGGATCTACGCGCCAGTAGCGGTTCGATTCACAGAACATTGTGCGTCCGGGTGATCCGCGCAAGTCGGCTCCACGAAAGTGATGTCGCGACCTTGCGCTCGCGTATCGAGTCACCGACTCGCCAGGTGCACCTCGCGCTCCTTCCAGATGGCGTAGACCGCCGGAATCACGATCAGCGTCAGGATGGTGCTGCTCACCATCCCGCCCACCATCGGGGCTGCGATCCGCTTCATCACGCTGGCACCCGCGCCGCCGCCCCAAAGGATCGGCAGCAGGCCCGCCATGATCGCCGTGACCGTCATGAGCTTCGGACGTACCCGTTCCACCGCGCCCTCGATGATCGCGTCGTACAGATCGCGGAGGCTGGGTGTCCGACCGCTTGCCCGGCGCGCGTGCCATGCCTGGTCGAGATAGATGAGCATGACGACGCCAGTCTCGGCCGCCACGCCGGCCAGTGCGATGAAGCCGATCGCGACCGCCACCGACCAGTTGTAGCCCAGCAACCAGACGAACCAGATCCCGCCCACCAGCGCGAACGGCAGGGACAGCATCACGACCAGCGCCTCGGTCACGTCGCGGAAATTGAGGTACAGGAGCAGGAAGATGATGGCGAGCGTCGCCGGAATGACGAGCTTCATCCGCTCCTTGGCGCGCTCCATGTACTCGTATTGACCGCTCCAGGCTATGGTGTACCCCGGCGGGAGCTTGACCTCGCTCGCGACCATGCGGCGGGCCTCCTCGACGTAGCTCCCGATGTCACGCCCCGCGACGTCCACGTACACCCACGCCGTCGGCTGGGCGTCCTCGGTCCGTACCACCATCGGCCCCGCCACCTGATGGATGGTTGCCACCTGCCCCAGAGGCACGAAAGCCTCCCGGCCGGCGGGTACGGGGCTTCCCCCTCCGCTCGCCATGCCGCCCATGCCACTGGTCGCCACGGCCCCGACCCCAGCGTGGGCCACCGGGACGAGGACCTCGGCCAGCCGCTCCGGCGTGTCGCGGAGCTCCTGCGGGTACCGAAGCCGGACGCCGTAGCGCTCGCGCCCCTCAACGGTCTGGGTGATCGTCATCCCGCCCACCGCCGTCGCGATCACCGTCTGCACGTCGCCGACGTTGAGCCCATGTCGTGCCGCCGCCGCCCGATCGATGTCGATGTCGAGATAAAACCCCGATACGGCGCGCTCGGCGAACGCGCTTCGCGTGCCCGGGACCATCCGCACCGATCGCTCGACCGCCTTGCCGAGACGCTCAAGCTCGGCCAGGTCGGGGCCGAATATCTTGACGCCGACGGGCGTGCGGATCCCCGTCGCAAGCATGTCGATGCGCCCTTTGATCGGCATGGTCCAGGCGCTGGTCACGCCGGGCATTCGCACCGCCGCGTCCATCTCGGCGATCAGCCGTTCCGGTGTCATGCCGGGCCGCCACTCGGGCTCGGGCTTGAGCGTGATCGTCGTCTCGAACATGTCGAGGCCCGCGGGGTCGGTGGCGGTCTCGGCCCGGCCCGCCTTGCCCCACACCCGCTCGACCTCGGGGAACGCCTTGAGCACGCCGTCCTGGATCCGAAGGATCTCTCTCGCGCGGGCGACGCTCGCGCCGGGAAGCGTGGTCGGCATGAAGAGGAGTGTGCCCTCGTCCAGCGGCGGCATGAACTCGCTCCCCAGCCGGGCCCATGGGACCCAGGTGACGATCAGCGCGAGGAGGGCGGCGCCGATCGTGCCCCAGCGGTGCCGCAGCACGAAGGCGATGACGGGGTGATACCACCGGATGAGGAGGCGGTTGAGCGGGTTCGCCCGTTCCCGGAACAGCCGGCCGCGCACCAGAAGCCCCATCGCAACCGGCACCACTGTCACCGAGAGAAGGCTGGCAGCCGCCATGGCGAACGTCTTGGTGAACGCGAGCGGCCGGAACAGCCGCCCCTCCTGGCCCTCCAGCGCGAAGACGGGGACGAACGACACCGTGATGATGAGGAGGGAGAAGAAGAGCGCCGGGCCCACCTCCTTCGCCGACTCGCGCACGACCGTCCACCGCTCGGCCGCAGTGAGCCGGCCGGTGTCGAGCCTCGCGCCGCCCGCCTCGCCCTTCGCGTCCAGCGCGCGCTCCAGGTGCTTGTGCATGTTCTCGATCATGACGATCGCCGCATCGATCATCGCCCCGATGGCGATGGCGATGCCGCCGAGCGACATGATGTCGGCCCCAACGCCGGCCCAACGCATGCCGACGAAGGCGAGCAGAATGCCCAGCGGCAGCGTGACGATCGCGACCAGCGCCGAGCGCGCGTGGAGCAGGAAGACGATGCAGACCAGCGCCACGATGACGCTCTCTTCGACCAGCGTCTCGCGCAGAGTAGCGATGGCACGATCGATCAGATCGCTCCGATCGTACACCGGGCGGACCACCACGCCTGGGGGCAGGCCCGGGGCGATCTCGGCCAGTTTCTCTTTGACGTTGCGGATCGTCTGGAACGCGTTCTCCCCGAAGCGCATGATCACGATGCCGCCCACCGCATCACCCCGGCCGTCCAGCTC
>DATAFP010000170.1:0-10234 GCA_036257415.1 Gemmatimonadales bacterium | reverse complement strand
AGGAGCAGGCTCCCCGGCCCAAGGGTTCAGGCGGGATCGCCCACTTCGGTTTCCGGCTGGTCCGCCCGGACGACATCGATGCCGCCGCCGCCGCGGTCGAGGCGGCCGGCGGCACCGTGATCGAGCAGGGTGAGTTCGTACCCGGCGAGCCGTATCTCTTCTGTCGCGATCCGGACGGCTACGACGTGGAGATCTGGTACGAGCTTCCGACGTCGGCGGACCCTCCGCCGATAACGCGGTCGAGCCCGACGCCCCCCGCGGTCTGATGGTGGTGTCGTCCCGCCCAAACGGGCCGTAGATTGCGCCCCATGCGCGGCGATTACCCCAGCAGCGGCGATCCGCTGGGCGGTCGGGACCATTGGCGGGCGAGCCTGTGGCTCTGCATCATGCTCCTTCTGCTCGCCTTCGTGGTCGTGCCCCTGCTTCGCGACCTTCCCTTCGGCACCACGACGCGCACCGGGCTCCTGGCCTGGCTCCTGGTATTGCTCGCCCTCTATTGGCTCTACGCGGGCATGGGATTCCAGCCGCTGTTGCTGCTCCAGCTGGTCATCTTCTCCACCGCCGCCGTCCTGCTGACCACCAAGGCGGCGCTGGTGCTCGTGGGCATCGAGCGGTTGAGCATTCTCCGCCGCACGGCGAAGGTGCTCATCATGATCGGGGCCACGTTCGCGGGACTGAACCTCCTCGCCCTGCTCATCTTACCGCGTCTCAGGCGGCGGCCAGCGAAGCCCAACTGACGCTCCGCCGGGTCGCGCAGCGGTCTACCGGGAGGTACCTCGTGATCGTGCTCACCGGAGCTACCGGCACAGTCGGCAGGTGGACCGTGGCGGCGCTGCAGGCGGCCGGCGTTCCGTTCCGGGTAGCGGCCCGCACGCCGCTCAAGGCGCAGGCGCTTGGCATGCCGGTCGTGGAGTTCGACTGGGACCGACCTGCCACGTTCGAGCCGGCGTTCGCTGGCGCCGAGACCCTCTTCCTTCTCACGCCGGTGGCAGAACGGCAGGCCGAATACGGCACCGGAGCCGCGGCGGCGGCGAAGCGCGTCGGGGTCCGGCACATCGTCAGACTGTCGGTGATAGGGGCGGAGGCGGAGCCGGGCATCGCCCTGGGCCGGCTGCATCGGGCGGCCGAGCGCGCGATCGAGGCCAGCGGCATTGCCTGGACCATGCTGCGTCCCACGTCGTTCGCGCAGAATTTCGTGAACTATTACGGCCTGGATCCGTACAAGAACTGCGCGGTGTACCTGCCGCACGGTCAGGGCGGCGCCAGCTGGGTGGACGCACGCGACGTGGGCGAGGTGGCCGCGCGCGTCCTCACCGAAACCGGACACGAGGGCAAGGCGTACACCCTCACGGGGGGCGAGGCCGTCAGCACCGCGGACGCCATCGCGATTCTGGGAGAGGCGCTGGGACGCGAGTACGAGTACGTTGACGTGCCCGAGGATGCCGCACGCGAGGCGATGCGCACCCACGGGGCGCCCCCCTGGATGGTGGATGGGCTGGCCGAGCTGCATGCGCTGATCAAGCACGGCCGGTTTAACGGCGTAGTGCCAACCCTGCAACAACTGCTGGGCAAACCTCCCCGCAGCTTCCGGACCTACGCCGAGGACCTTGCCGCCGGGCGGGCCTAGCGCCCGCATCCGTTCCGTCTTTACTGGAGATCGCCAACCCCATGGCCATTGATGACCTCGCCGCCCGCTGGGCGCCCCGGCTCCTCAGCGTGCTCCGAATCGTCGCCGCGTTCACCTACATGACGCACGGCACCCAGAAGCTGTTCGGCGTTCCGGTGCTGGAACCGAAGCCGACCGCCGAATTGTTTTCCCTGTTCGGGGCCGCAGGCGTGATCGAAACGTTCGGCGGACTGCTGCTCCTCGTGGGACTCTTCACCCGGCCCGTCGCGTTCCTGCTCTCGGGAGAGATGGCGGTGGCCTACTTCATGTTCCACTGGCCCAAGAGCTTCTGGCCCATCTTGAACGGCGGCGAGCACGTCGTGCTGTTCTGCTTCCTGTACCTCTATCTGGCGGCCGCGGGCGGGGGCGAGTGGGCGCTCGACCGCGTGCTGGCACGGAGGCGACCGTGACCACCGCAGTGCGCAGCAATCGTCCTGAGGCTGGTGAGTTCGACCCGTACTACGCGCAGTATATCAATCGCGTTCCAGAGGGTGACATCACCTCGCTGTTGGAGCAGCAGATTCGTGAGACCGGTGCCGCGCTCCGGGCGCTTCCCGCATCGAGAGGGACCTACCGCTACGCCGAGGGAAAGTGGAGCATCGGTGAGGTGATCGGGCATCTCACCGACGCGGAGCGGATCTTTGCCTACCGCGCGATACGCATCGCACGCGCCGACAAGACGCCCATTGAAGGCTTCGACGAAAACGCCTACGTGCCCGCGGGCGAGTTCGACCGCCGCAGTCTGGCTGATCTGATCGCCGAATTCGAGGCGGTCCGGCAGGCGACGGTCACGCTCGCTCGCGGCCTTCCCCCGGCCTCCTGGACTCGGATCGGCACCGCCAACGGGAAGGAGATCTCGGTTCGCGCCCTGATCTATGTCACCGCCGGGCACGAGCGCCATCACCTCAACACCTTGCGCGAGCGGTATGGCGTCAGCTGACCCCGCCGCGGCGGTTGAGCTGCGGTTCGACCCGGCCGAGGCGGTCCCTGTGCTCGCGCGGACGCCGGCCGTGCTGCGCGCGTTGCTGGCCGGCTTGCCCGATCAATGGGTTCGGGCGGACGAGGGAATCGGC
Organism: Gemmatimonadales bacterium; assembly: GCA_036257415.1. Lineage (GTDB taxonomy): Bacteria > Gemmatimonadota > Gemmatimonadetes > Gemmatimonadales > GWC2-71-9 > DASQPE01. The sequence continues at coordinate 7,495 of DATAFP010000170.1, read as the reverse complement.
AGCTGGACCCCGTTCGATGTGGTAGGCCATCTCATCCACGGCGAGCGCACGGACTGGATTCCGCGGGCGGAGATCATCCGATCGCACGGAGCGGCCCGAACGTTCGATGTGTTCGACCGGGTGGCGATGTTCGAGGCGTCACGCGGCAAATCGCTCGGCCAACTGCTGGATGAGTTTGCCGAGCTCCGCGCCGCCAACATTGCGCGGCTGGAGGCCATGCGGCTGACAGCAGCCGATCTCGAGCGCACGGGCCGCCATCCCGAGCTCGGCATCGTGACATTGGGCCAGCATCTGGCTACCTGGGTCGCGCACGACCTGAGCCACATCGCCCAGATCGCACGCGTGATGGGTAAGCGATATCGCGAGACCGTAGGTCCCTGGCGCGCGTATCTGCCGATGCTGAACCAGCGGCAGGCCTGAGCTAGTCGTCCTTCTGGCCGAAGATCGCCAGGTTGGACGAATGACCGGGGTTCACCTTGGCCTTCGGATTGATGAAGTGCACCGCGTTGTTCACCGCGATGCATGCTTCGCCTGCCCCGGTGGCGATCAGCTTGAGCTTCCCCGGGTAGTTGGTCACGTCACCCGCGGCGTAGATACCGGGAACGTTGGTCGACATCACCTGGTCCACCTTGATGTCGGCCTTCTCCAGGTCGAGCCCCCATTCCTTGATGGCGCCGATGTCGGAGTGAAAGCCCAGGAGCGGAATGACCGCGTCCACCTCGAGCGACTCTTCTTCCTTGGTCTTGCTGTTGGCGATGGTCACTCGCTCGAGCCGGTCGCCGCCATGCAGCTCTTTCACCTCCCAGAAGGTCCGGAAGTCGCACTTCCCGCCCGCGGCGAGGTCCTGCACCTGCTTGATGGTGGCCGCGTGGGCGCGGAACCCGTCACGCCGGTGGATGAGCCGAATGGACCGTGCGGTGTTCTGTAGATTGCACACCCAGTCGAAGGCCGAATCGCCCCCGCCCACGATCAATACCCGCTTGCCCGCGAACGTCTGCGGGTCGAGCACCTTGTAGTAGAGACCTCGCTCTTCGTACCGTTCTTCGCCCTCGACGCCGAGCTTGCGGGGTTCGAAGGCGCCGATGCCGGCGCAGATGACCACCGTGCGGGTAGGGTAAACGTGTTCCTCGGTCTCGAGCACGAAGCGGGAGGAGCCGTTGTCCCCCCCGCGGTTGAGCCCGGTGACGACCTGGTTCAGATGTACCGGGGTGCCGAACTGAAGGGCCTGCTCCGCCATGCCGCTCACCAGATCCTTGGCGAGCACCTTGGGGAAGCCGGCGACGTCGAAGATGTACTTCTCGGGATAGAGCGCCATCAGCTGGCCGCCAAGGGCGGGAAGCGCGTCGATGATCTGGGCCGACGCGCCGCGCATGCCGGCGTAGAACGCGGCGAACAGCCCGGTGGGCCCTCCGCCAATGATGGTGATGTCCCGCAGTTCGTGCTCGGCCACTCGGGCGTCCAGGTACAGGGTATGAATCGGGGCGGATAGATATAAAATCCGCTGAACGGGAAACGGTAAACGGGCGGGCGCCCACCCGCGGTTCCGTTTACCGTTCAGCATTCACCGTCCACGACCGATGAAAATCTACACTCGCAGCGGCGACGAGGGCGATACCGGGCTGTTCGGCGGCGGCCGGGTGCCCAAGCACCACCCGCGGGTCGCGGCCTACGGCGACGTGGACGAGCTCAACTCGGCCATCGGGCTTGCCCGAGCAACGGCCCCGGCCGATCTGGCCGACCAGTTGCTCGAGTCGGTCCAGCGGGATCTGTTTGCAATCGGCGGGCACCTGGCGACCCCGGACCCCGAGCGCGTCAGCCGGACCTTAGAAAAGGCCGCGCTGTCGGATGATCGGGTGGCGGAGTTCGAGCGCGCCATCGACGCCGCGGATGCGGAGCTGCCGCCGCTCACGGCGTTCGTACTGCCGGGCGGCACGCCCAAAGCAGCGGCGCTCCACCTTGCCCGCACGGTCTGCCGCCGGGCCGAACGGAGCGTCGTGCGGCTCGCACGCGAGGCCGAAGTGCCGCCGCTCTTCCTGGTTTACCTGAACCGCCTGTCGGATCTCCTGTTCACGCTGGCGCGGCTGGCCAATCATCGCGCGCGCCTCGGGGACACCACGTGGTGATCGACGTCCGCCACGCGCTCGGCACGTACCCGGTCTACGTCGAGGCCGGCGCCCTGGGCCGTCTCGGTGAGCTCACCACCCGCCACGTGCCCGGCCGCCGGCTGGCGCTGGTGACCGACAGCACCGTACGCGCCCTCGCGTTCGGCTGGGGAGTCGCTTTGCCGCCAGTCCACCTCGAGCTGGTGGTGCCCGCCGGCGAGAGCTCCAAGTCACGCGAGCGTTGGGGACAGCTCTCCGATCGATTGCTCTCGCAGCAGTTCGGCCGCGACAGCGCGCTGATCCTGCTCGGCGGCGGAGTGGTCGGCGATTTGGGAGGGTTCGTGGCAGCCACGTACCTGCGCGGAATTCCCTACCTCCAGGTGCCCACCACGCTGCTCGCGATGCTCGACGCGTCGGTGGGCGGCAAGACCGGCGTCGATACTCCGCATGGCAAGAATCTCATCGGCGCCTTTCATCCGCCCGCGGCCGTCGTCGCCGACCCTCGGGTGCTGGCCACACTGCCGGAGCGGGACTTCCGCTCGGGACTCGCGGAAGCGGTAAAGCACGGGCTCATCGCAGACCGGGGATACTTCGATTGGATCGCGGAGTCCGCCGATCGCATCCTGGCGCGGGAGCCGGACACGCTGGCGGCGCTGGTGCGCCGGAGCGTCGAGATCAAGGCGGCCGTGGTGAGCGAGGACGAGCGCGAGACTGGACGCCGTGCGATTCTCAACGCCGGGCACACCGTCGCCCACGCGCTCGAGGCAGCCTCCGGTTATGCGCTCGCGCACGGCGAGGCGGTGGCCATCGGGCTCGTAACCGAGTGCCGACTCGCCGAATTGCTCGGGCTCGGAGCTCCCGGGATCGCCGCTCAAGTCGCCGCGCTGCTCGAGCAGCTCGCATTGCCCACCACACTGCCCGGTCTAGCCCCCGAACGGCTGCTGGAAGGCATGGCAGCCGACAAGAAAAACCGCGAATCCCGCATTCGCTTCGCGTTGCCGGTCTCGATTGGGACAATGGCGCCTGGCGAGGGCTGGACTGTCGGGGTTCTCGAGCCGGCCATTCGGGCGGTTTTGGCCCCGGCGGTGTCCTAGCGCGGCTGAACTGTCACTTATCCACACTGAACGGGCGTGGTGGAGAATCGGGCGAACCGGTTGCTCGCACTATGTTTGTGATGTGCACAAATCCGCTTTCTTGACCGCCTAAAGCCAGTTTCCTATATTCAAGCGCCGCAACGGCTTACAAAGTCGTTCCCGACGCTTCCCACAACAGACGTTCGGTCAAACTCTCGCTGGGGTGCCCGCTATGCGCGCTGTCCGTCAGGGGAATCCGCGTCCTTTGTTCCGCGCAGCACCGTCCAGCGCCTTCGACCAATACCTCCTCGACATCCAGAAGCTCCCGATGATCACCGATCCCGAGGAGGAGAAGCGCCTCGCACGGCGGGCGCAGGCCGGCGATCAAACGGCGGCGGAGCGACTGGTGACCGCCAACCTTCGCTTCGTGATCTCCTACGTGAAGAAGTACCAGGGCCACGGGCTGGAGCTGTCGGAGCTGGTGGCGATCGGCAACGAGGGGCTGCTCAAGGCCGTCCGAAAGTTCGATCCGGATCACGGGGTGAAATTCATCTCGTACGCGGTCTGGTGGGTTCGCCAAGCCGTCCTCAAGGCCCTCGCCGAACAGACTCGCAGCGTTCGCATCCCCCTGAATCAGAACTCCGCCCTTATCCGCATGACCCGCGCCCAGGCATTCCTGGCCCAAGAGCTCGGCCGGGAGCCGACCGACGAGGAGGTCGCCATGGCGTTGGGCGACACGGTCGACAACATCCGCGCCGCGCGGCGCATGACCGGGACAGAGGTCTCGCTCGACGCGCCGGTGGAGCGCACCGACCGCGGCTCGAGCACGTTCGGTGAGCGGGTGGCGGGGACCGGCACCGGCGACATCGAGGAGCAGACCGACAGCCGGCTCCGGCGCGAGTTCATCGACCGGCTGTTCGAGCGCCATCTCACCCCGCGAGAGCGGAAGATCCTGTCGCTTTACTACGGGCTGGAGGAAGGCTCCGAGGCCCTCACGCTGGAGAAGATCGGCGCGCTCCTGGGCGTCACCCGCGAGCGAATCCGCCAGATCCGCGAGCGCGCCTTCGAGAAGCTGCGCGATTCGCCGGACGTGAAGTGCTTGAAGCAGTGGGTGGCGGCGTAAGGACAGTACAAGTACAAGTACGAGTGCGGTAGTACGATGGGCTCCGGGAGCGGGGCCCTTCGTCATTTTGCGCGGTACTCGGTACTCGTACCCGTACCGTTCGCACTATCTTGCATCATGCCCTCCTACCGCCTGCCGCTCTTCCCGCTGAACGTGGTCCTTTTTCCCGGCACGGCGCTCCCGCTGCACATCTTCGAGCCACGGTACCGCCAGATGCTGGCCGACTGTCTCGCCGGTTCCAGGCGGTTCGGGATCACGCCGGCGGGCACTGCCACCGAGTCGCCCGACCCGGGCAGTTCGGGCTGCGTCGCGGAGGTGAAGGCCAATGAGCAGCTTCCCGACGGGCGGTCGAACATCCTGGTGATGGGCGGCGCCCGGTTCGTGCTCCGCGACGTCTTCGCGGCACCGAAGCCGTACTATGTGGGCTTGGTGGACGAGTTCGAGGACGACGCCGGCACCCAACCCCCCGGCGATGCGGTGCGCGAGCTGCGGGAGCGCTTCGTCGAGTATTTCCGGGTCCTTCGCCTGCTCAACGACACCGAGCCGGACGAGCCGTCGCTCCCGGACCCGCCGCTCGCCCTTTCGTTCGCGGTGGCCGCCGCGGTCGAATGCGATCCGTCCACCAAACAGACCCTCCTGGTCACTCGCTCAACTCGTGAGCGGGTCACGCTGCTGCTGCGCATGCTGCCGAGTCTCACCGCGAACCTCGAGTCGGCCCTTCACGTGCACCGCCGCGCGCACGGCAACGGGAAGGGCGGCGCGCACACGGTACTGCCCTCGGATCTGTGAACCCATCGCTCCTCGACGCTCTCGGACGCATCGTCGGCCCCCGCTGGGTGCGCCACCGCCGCGCCGAGCTGACGACGTACACGATGGACGGGCTGCCGACTCACGAGTCCGTGCCGGGGGCGGTGGTGCTACCGGGCAGCCGGCGCGAGGTCGTGGAGGTGGTGCGGCTACTCCACGTGCTTGGCATCCCGTTCGTCGCGCGCGGGGCCGGGACCGGCCTGTCCGGCGGTGCACTCGCGGATCCCGATGCGGTACTGATCGCGCTCACCCGTCTCAATCGCGTGCTCCGGGTCGATCCGCAGCGGCGCCGAGCCGTGGTCGAGCCGGGTGTGGTCAACGCCCGACTGAGCGAAGCAGTGGCGCCCCACGATCTGCACTACGTCCCCGATCCATCGAGTCAAACCGCGTGCACTGTGGGCGGGAACGTGGCCGAGAACGCCGGCGGGCCACATTGCCTCAAGTACGGCGTCACTACGAATCACATCGTGCGGCTCGACATCGTGCTCCCCGACGGCAGCGAGGCGACCCTCGGCTCCCCACACGGCGATCCCTGGGGACCGGATCTGGTCGGATTGTTCGTGGGGAGCGAGGGAATGTTCGGCATCGCCGTGGAAATCACCGTGCGGCTCGAGCCAATCCCGCCCGCGGTGCGCACCATGCTCGCCGCGTTCGGGAGCGTCCGCGCCGCGAGCGAAGCGGTGAGCGCCGTGATCGCGGCCGGCATCGTGCCGGCCGCGCTGGAGATGATGGACCAGGCCTGCGTCGCCGCGGTCGAAGCGTCGATCTACGCGGCCGGCTATCCCACTGACGCCGCGGCGGTGCTGCTGGTCGAGGTGGACGGCCAGTCGGCGCAGGTCGAGGCCGAGAGCGCCGCGGTGGAGCGGCTCCTCCGCCAGCACGGAGCCGGATCGGTCTTGAGCGCCTCCGCGCCGGCCGACCGCATGCGGCTCTGGCAGGGACGCAAGAAGGCGTTCGGAGCCATGGGGCGCATCGCGCCGGATCTGGCGGTGCAGGACGCGGTCGTGCCCCGCTCGTGCCTGCCCGACATCCTGGACCGCATCGGTGAGATCCGCGACCGCCATCGGCTCTCCATCAGCAACGTGTTCCACGCCGGCGACGGCAATCTGCATCCCAACATCAGCTTCGATCGCCGTGACGCCGGCCTCGCCGCGCGGGTGAAGGAGGCGAGCGCGGAGATCATGGCAGCCTGCGTGGCCGCCGGCGGCAGCATCACCGGCGAGCACGGCGTGGGCAACGACAAGATGCACTACATGCCGTGGATCTTCGACTCGGAGTCGCTCGGTGCGATGCAGGCAGTGCGGCGCGCGTTCGACCCGGCCGAGCGGGCGAACCCGGGGAAGGTCGTGCCCGCCCATGCCTGTCGCGAATGGCGCGCGGCCAGGTCGGCCTGTGTGGAGGCGCCGTGATCTTCGCCCGGCTGCGTGCGCTGCTGGGGCCGTCGATCGTCGACCGCGACACCGACAACTTGCCGCGGGTGACCCCGGAATCGGCGGAGACGCTGGCCCTGGTGTGTCGACTGGCACACGACGAAGGCTGGACCATCCGGGTCGAAGGGCGCGGCACCTGGCTTCCGGGCGACGCGCCCGCCGATCTCGCGGTGAGCACCCGGGCGCTCGACGCCGTCGTGGCGGTGAGCGCCGCGGATCTGGTTGCCACCGTGCAAGCCGGTGCCACCCTGGACACGGTCCGCCGGGAGCTCGGCGAGCAGCGCATGTGGCTCGCGGTGGATCCCCCGGGGCGCCCCGAGCGGAGCATAGGCTCGGTGGCCGCCACCGCCACCGCGGGCCCGCTCCGGGAAGGCTTTGGACCGGTGCGTGATCACGTGCTGGGATGCACGGTGGTGACCGGCGACGGCCGGATCGTCCGGGCCGGCGGCCGGGTGGTGAAGAACGTCGCCGGCTTCGATCTCGCCAAGCTGCACGTGGGCGGCTTCGGTGCGTTCGGCATCATAACCGAGCTGCATCTTCGACTCCGGGCACTTCCGCAAGCCGATGTGACGTTGGTGCGGCGCGGCCCCCGCGATCCGCTCACCTTGGCCGCGCGCGAGCTGGATGACGCCGGTCTCACACCCGCCGCGATGGAGCTCCTCTCGCCCGCCCTGGCCGCCGAACCGGCGTGGGTGCTCGCGCTCCGTCTCACCGGACTCCGCGATGCGTTGCGGGCAGAGATCGAGCAGGTGGCGGCGATGGCCGGCGGCCCGTGGGAGGAGTTACCGCCCGATCGCGCCGCCTCGCTCTGGGGTCTGGTTGCGCGTGGTGCGGCGAGCGGCCCGATCACGCTCCGCCTTGGCGTGCTCGGCCCCGGCGTCGACGAGGCACTCGACCTGGTCGCGACCGAGTTGGGTGAAGGGGTGAGCGCCGCGGGTCCCGGGAGCGGCGGGCTTCGCT
>DATAFP010000167.1:0-10008 GCA_036257415.1 Gemmatimonadales bacterium | reverse complement strand
CGACAGTCGGGAATGGGCGGGAACGGGCGGGAACGGAGCCTGGTCGCGCCCACTCGTCGAGCTGCTTTCGCACGGCGGAGACCAACCCCTCCGCATCCCGCCGCGCGTTATGCGCCGCCAGCCCCAGCTCCGCCCGCACGTAGGTGATGCCCACCTCGTTATCGGTCGCAGGTCCAGTGATCGCCGTGATCGGCAAGCGGTATTGGGTCCTCATGAGCTCCGCGGCGCCCCAACATGCAACCGGGTCCGGTGCCGCCATCACGTACGCCGCGCCGACCTCGGTCAGCTCTTCGTCGCTCAGAATGTCCTGCACGCCGTACTCGCCCAGGATGCCGTCGCCCAGCTCGGCGACGATCACATCGGGCTTGGATTCGGCCAGCCGGTTGAAGATGCCCTTCGCCGTGGCGACCGTGATGCCGGGGTGGGTCGAGGCGATGCCGACGTCGTTGAAGGTGAGCGCCGTGACGGCGCCGGCGTCCTGCATCGAGAGCGCATCGCGCATCAGGGACACGCCGGTGAGCTTGGCCGCGGCCACCCTGAGGCCCGAGCGGGCGAGGCCGCGCACCAGCTCGGTTGCCGCGACAGTCTTGCCAGCGTTCATGCAGGTGCCCGCGACATATACCACTGGCACGTCGGTCTGGAGCCGGTCGGCCGCGGGGACCGCCAGGTCACGGATGTGCGCCGGCCGGCCGATCCGGTCCCCCAGCTCGGGAAAGCTGAGGATCGCACCGAGCACCGACGCCTGGAACGGCGGGCCGATGTCGGGGTTGACCGAGGTACAGCGGCCGAGAATCCCGCCCAGGTTCAACACCTCGATGACGTCGCCCGTGGCGATCGTGGGCGGGACGACACCGGCATAGCCGCGAAGCGCGCGGCGGGTCCCGAGCGTCCCCGCGAGCACGTCACCCGCCCGAAGCGCCACCATGCGGCCGGTGACGTCCTCCACGCTGTTGTACGTGCTCTTGTCCTCCAGAATCCGCACCGCGAGCACATACCCCTCCGCGGCGATGATCCGGTCGCCGACGATCACCTCACTGGAGAGATGGGCGTTCCGCGTGGAGGACGAGATCCGGTCCAGCTTCACGCGCGTCGTGACCACCATGCACGGGCTCCTTGTGAAATCAGTCGCCGTTCGATTCCGAGCGGCGGGCGGCGCGCGCCGCCAGAAGCGAGGGCACTGCCGCGATGCGGGCGTAGGCCTTCGCCTCTTCGCCGGTCCACAACCGGTTTTCCTCGCCGTAGGTCGCGACGGCGCGATCCATCATCGAATGCGGACTTCGAGTGCCGACCACCTGAAAGCGGCCCGGCGCAAGACGGACGCGGGTTTCGCCGTCGACCCGTTGCTGCGAGCTCGCGATGAGCGCCTCGATGTCGCGGAGCGCCGGATCGAAGTACTGGCCCTCGTGGAGCCGATCGCCGTAGAACCGGCCCAGCTGATCCTTCCAGAAGGCCTGCCACTTGGTGAGCACCAGCTTCTCGAGCTCGCGGTGGGAGGCGATGAGCACCAGCGCCGCGCCGGCCTCGAACCCGATTCGCCCCTTGATGCCCAGCGCGGTCTCGCCCACGTGGATGCCGCGTCCGATGCCATAGCTGCGACACAGCTCGCCCAGGCGTTCGACCAGCTCGGGACCTCCGAGCCGGGCACCGTCGAACGCCACCGGCAGACCGATCTCCCAGTGCAGAACCACCTCGGCCGGAGCAGGCGCGCCGACCGGGGGCTCGATCAACTCGTCGGGGGGTCCGGCCCAGGTGTCGTGGGTCCAGCCGCCGCCCCATGTCGTGCCCCACAGCCCTCGGTTGATCGAGTACGCGGCGGCCTGCGCCGGCACCGGCAGGCCGCGCTCGGTGAGGAAGGCGATCGCTCGATCGCGGGACAGGCCGAGCTCGCGAATCGGGGTAATGATCTCGAGGTCGGGTGCCAGCACCCGGAGCGCAACGTCGAAGCGCACTTGATCATTGCCCGCCCCGGTCGACCCGTGCGCGACGGCGCGGGCGCCGATGCGGCGGGCGGCCTCGACCACGGAGAGTGCCTGCTGGGTCCGCTCCGCCGCGACGCTGAGCGGATACACCTCGCCCCGGAGGACGTTGGCCTGAATCAGGTAGCGGACGAAGCGATCGTAGACCGCGCCGCGGGCGTCGACCTCATGGTGCTCGACCGCCCCGACCGCGCGCGCTTGCGCGCCGATGGCGGCACGGTCGGCGGCGGTGGACCCGCCGGTGTCGACGTAGACGGTGTGCACCGTCCACCCGTCGCCGGCGAGGCGGGCGACGCAGAAGCTGGTGTCGAGCCCGCCGGAGAAGGCGAGGGCGAGCGGGCCGCGAGGCTGCATAGTGCATAACTATGCAATATGCAGCCCCGCCGCGCAAGCTGGACGTCCGGCGGGCAGCCGCCCGACAGCCGGCTAGCTGTCCTCGTCCTCGGGAACCGCGGTATCCAGGTCGTGCACGTAGAGGGCGGCGCCTCGCCCAGTGGGCGTCTCGCTGACCACGCCGCCGAGGAGCGCGATGGCGTCCTTCAACGTCGGGGTGAATGCATACTCGAGCGCCCGGGGTGCGGGTTCACCCGCACGAGCCTCAGGCAAATACGCCGCGAGGAAACGATCAACGATGATGGGGTTGAGCTGGAACTGACGGGTTTCGGGCAGGCCGTGACGGCGCTGGATCTGCGTGAGGAGCAGCTCGGCAAGGTGGAGCCGCTCCTGCTCGAGGGCTACGGTTGCCATCACATATATCCTCATCTTGGTATGCTGGCCGCGTTGCGGCGCCACGCCAGCAGCAGTTCCACGGACCGGCGGCGCCGCTCGCCGGTCTGGAGTATCGGACGTGCTACCTATGTGATACGCCGCCCGGTTCGGCCAGAGAAGAAACCCCGAACCTGAGCGGTGGGAGCCCACGCTCGATTGCGGCACGGTCGCGCTCGAGCCACGGAGGGAGCACCAGGTGCTCGCCCAGACTGTCGGCACTCTCGTCCACCGAAAAGCCGGGACCATCCGTGGCGAGCTCGAACAACACCCCGCCGGGTTCCTTGAAGTACACCGACCGGAACCAGAAACGGTCGATCGTCCCGGTTGGCCGGGCACCCGCCGCGCTCACATCGGCGCGAGCCCGCTGCTGTGCCGGCTCGTCGGCCACCCGCCATGCAACGTGGTGTACCGCGCCGACGCCCCACTCCCCGCGGGGGTCGCCGGGAGTCTCGCGCAGGTCAACGATCCGACCCGACCCGCCGCCCTCGGCAGCGAATCGGTGCCACTCGCCTTCCCGCCCGACGGCGGTGAATCCCATGCCGGCAGTCAGGAAACCGGCAGTCGATGCCAGCCGCCGCTCGTGCAACCGCACCGCATGGATGCCGCGAACCTGGTGCGCGGCCGGCACCGGGCTCCTCCGCCATGCGGCGAACTCACGCGGATCTCCCGTCTCGACCAGCGCGAGGGCCAGACCGTGGGGATCGGAGAACCGGAGCGTCCGCTCGCCGAAGCGAGTCTCGGGCTCGGCGACGCTCACGCCGGCGCGTCCCAGCCGTTCGGCCCACCAGCCCAGGGTATTCGGCTGCACCGCGAGCGACACCTCGTTCGCGAGTCCCGCACCGGCGCGTCCCGGGGGCAGGTCGGGCCAGGGGAAGAAGGTGAGGTCGGCGCCGGGGTGACCGTCGGCGTCGGCATAGAAGAGATGATAGGTGTCGGTCACGTCTTGGTTCACGCTGCGCTTCACCAGGCGAAGGCCCAGGACGCCGGTGTAGAAGTCCAGGTTCTCCTGCGCGTCGCCGGCGATGGCGGTGACGTGATGGATGCCACCGATGGTGCTCATACCGCGATCTCCCGAATAGTTAAAGCTTGAACTATTTCCCTGCCTTCCTGGTTCCTCGCGGCCCGAGCCCGAGGCCGACTCGCCGGGACAGTCGGCCCAGGGTCCGCTGTTCGGCCGGGCTCAGCACCGCCATCTGCTCGGCCACTGCCCCGGCATGCCCGGGAAAGACCCGCCGGATCAGCTCTTCGCCCTTGGCCGTGAGGCGCACCAGCATGAACCGCCGGTCCTCCTGGGCGCGGGCGCGGCGAACCAGCCCGCGGCGCTCGAGATTCCGGATTACGACGGTCATGTTCCCGTCGGTCTTGAGAATTCGCTCGGCCAGATCACACTGGTGCATCGGCCCGAGATGGTAAAGGGCCTCGAGCACGCCGAACTGGCTCTCGGTGAGGTTCGCCGCCGCGATCCGCGGCAGGAGCCGTCCCGTCACCGATTCCGCCGCGCGGATCAGTTGGATGTAGGTGGTAAGCGCGAGCGCCTCGCGCGCATTTCCCTTGTGGTGGCTCGGCATCCCGACTCCTCGGTGTCGCGATCACGGCGACACGTCGATCCGCACCTCCATGCGCTCCCCGGTGCCGGTTTCCGCCCGCACGACGTGCGCGCCCGGCACCAGGGCCCATCGCCCGCCCTTCACCTCTCGGCTGTCCACGAACCATCGCACGCTACCGGCCGCGGCCGCGCGGAGCGGCAGCGTGGCGTACCGGGCGGGCACCCCCGGTGGAATGCGATAGCGATCGCCGTCGAGCGGCGAGACGATGCGAAGTCGAGTGGGCCGGGCGGCCGCTGCGCGCGCGGGCGCCGCCACCGTGTGCTGCTCGAGTCGCCCGTCGGCCCATTCCGCGTATTCGGTCGGCAATCGGACGCCATCTTCAGTGTGCCAGTCACAGCGCGCGGCCGGAGCGCGCCCGGGCTGCACCCATTCGGTCATTGGCGGGCAGCGATCGGTCGCGATGAGTCCAGAGAGCCGACAGATGCGGATTGGGACCGCTCCGGCTTCGTCGGGCGTCCGGAGCGTGCCCGGCGGATACCGCCGCGCGACCAGGAGCGCGGCACGGTGCATGAGCGGCGCGGCGCCGGTCACGCCGCTTACGCCTTCCATGGGGCGGCCACTGAAATCGCCCACCCACGCGGCCACGGTGAATCCGCCGGTGACCGCCACCGCCCAGTTGTCGGTGAAATGGCGGCTGGTGCCGGTCTTTGCCGCCGCGGGAAATGGCAACTCGAGCGGCGTGTCGAGGCCGAAACCGGGCACCCGCGCCGCCGGATCCGCCAGGACGTCGAGCACCAGCGCCGCAGCCAGACCGCTCATCACCCGGGTGCCGGCTGCGTCGCCGTCGGCTGCGGGCCGGGCGCTCCAGCGGACCGGCCGCCAGATCCCGTCGTTGGCGAGCGCGCGGTACGCGTTGGCCAGCTCGAGCAGCGTGACGTCGCCGTTGCCGAGTGCCAAGCCAAGACCGTAGTACTCGGTGCTCCGGCTGAGGGAGGAGAAGCCCGCGCGCCGGAGGGTCGCGTGCAGACTGCCCGGGCCGAGACGGTTTGCCAGCTCGACGGCGGGAAGGTTGTACGAGCTCGCGAGCGCCTCGCGCAGCCGGCTGGGGCCGTGGAACCGCCGGTCGTAGTTTCGCGGCGCGTACACCCCGGTGGCGGTGCGGTAGACCCGAGGCAAGTCGGGCAGAACCGAGGCCGGGGAGAGCCCGCGGTCGAAGGCAAGCCCGTAGAGGAAAGGTTTGAGCGCGGAACCGGGCTGGCGCGGCGAGCCCACCATGTCCACCTGTCCCGCCGTGTCGGACCAGAAGTCGGGCGAGCCGATCCATGCCAGGATGTCGCCTGAGCGGTTGTCGAGCACGACCACCGCCGCATGGCGCGCCCCGCGATCGCGCAGGCTCTCAACCGTGTGACGCACCTCGGCTTCCAATTGCTGCTGGAGCGGAAGGTCGAGCGACGTTCGCCACTCGCCCGACACCCGGGTGTCAGGGTCCAGGAGCAGCCGGGTCGTGAAATGGGGCGCGAGGAATCCGCTGCGTCCTTCACCCGAAAGCACGGGCTCGGCCGAAGCGTGGGCGACCTCGTCGCGGCTCGCGTAGCCTTGGACGACGAGCCGGGCCAGCGCCGCCGACCGACGCGCCCGCGCGCGGCCGGCGCTTACCAGCGGATTGTCGCTGGAAGGCGCGCGCGCCAGGCCGGCCAGCAGGGCCGCTTCGCCCAGGCTGAGCGCGGACGCCCGCTTCCCCAAGTAGAGGCTCGCCGCGGCGTCCACGCCGACGGCCGCCTGCCCCAGCGGCACCCGGTTGAGGTACTGCTCCAGGATTTCCGCCTTGTCGAGATGGTGCTCCAGCCGGACCGCCCAATGCGCCTGGCTCAGCTTGCCGAGCCACGACCGCGGAAGCGGCCGAAGGATGCGGGCGAGCTGCATCGTGATGGTGGACGCGCCGGAGATCACTCGGCCCGCGCGGAGATTGGTTCGGAGGGCGCGGGCGACGGCGCGAGCGTCGATCCCGCGGTGGCGGTAGAATCGCCGGTCTTCCATCGCCAGGAACGCCGCGATCAGGTCGGGATCGATCTCGGCGAGCGGCACCCACCGGGCGAGGCTCCCGTCGGCGGCCCGTGCGGTGCGCAGCGGCAAGCCGTGCCGGTCGGTTATCTCCACGGCGGGTCTGGCCGAGCGCCCCATCAGCGCCAGCGGGAGCGGGAGGAACGTCCAGGCCGCCGATCCGGCGCCCGCGAACACGCCCAGGAGCCCGAAACCCAGCAACCAGCGCTTCACTTGTTCCTGGACTCCGCCGTGGTCCGGACTTCGAACGATCCGCCGTCGCTACGGCCGAACACCGCCGGGTTGTACATCTCCTCGGCGTGTGCGGGTGGACGAACGAAATGGCCCGGTGTGGTGGCGCGGGCTACATAGGTAGCGGTGTACGATCCTCGCCAAAGTTGGGTCGCGAAGAACACCACACGGTCATCGCGAATTTCCTTGTGGTCGAACGGAGTCCACCAGCCGGCGTCCCACCCACCGTAGGCCCACCGGTACGGCCAGCCCTCCTGCGCCTCTCCCGCCGGCTCCTGTGCCGCCGAGTCGGCCGCACCGGGACCAGGTACCCCGCCGACGGTCCGAAGGCTCAGGTCCACCGCCTCGAGTCCAGCCGGCAGTGCGTCGTCCAGGATCACGAAGTTGCGATCGGCGGGCACCGTGATGCGAAGGCGGACCCGCACCAGCTCGCCTTCGTTGACGCTGGTCACCGGGGTCCGGTCCTCCAGCCGCTCGTACCAGCGCTCCACTTGAATGCCATCGTCCTGCGGCCGCACCGGCGCCGCCTTCGGGACCTCGCGCAGGGTCGCGTACCAGTACACCGGTTCGCCGGCTGTCATGGCCTCGAAGCCGAGACGCACCCGATCGCCCGGCGGGAGCTTCGCGAGCGAGATCGATGAGTCCCGGCCGACATCGGGAGGCGAAGTGAAGGTAAAGAGCGTCGTGGCGCCGCTTCGGACGCGCACGCCGCGCGCCACTGCCTGGCGTTGCCGGGCCCAGAAGTCGGACAAGGCCGAGACCGCCACGCCCCAGTCCTGGGTGTTCCAGCGCCAGCCGGCGCCGCGGCTCTGATCGATCAGTGTTTCGACCATGGGCCCAACCAGACGATGGGTCGGGTCGACGGCGAGCGTCGCGGTGAGGAGCCAGGCCGTGGGACGGGCGTGCGAGGGGAAGTAGAAGTCGCGGCGGCTTGCCTCGGGGAGCGTGGCGCGCCGGCCCTCGATCGTTACCGACGCCCACGCAGGCTCGAGGAGGCGGCGGGCTGCCACGCGATCGCCGCCACGCGCCAGCACCGCGGCGAGGCGCACCCGATCCTCCCAGTAAAGTTGCGGGGCCGCGCGGAGCAGCTCGTTCTCAGCCGCCCGGTCGCGGCGGCCGAAGCGACTCAGGTAGTCCACAGCCTGAACCCGCTCGCTCAACCATGCCGCGGTGGTATCTACCCACCAGCGCGCCACCGGCACCGCCGTCACTCCGGCGTTCGGGTGTTCGGCGAGCGAGTTATTGAGGTAGCGTCCCAGCTTTGCGAGCGCTGAGTCGCCGACCGGCACGCCCAGATCCCGCGCATCGAGCAGCACCTGACCCGCGTAGCTCGAGAGCCATGGGGTAGTCCAGTCGGTGGCGCTCCAGATCCCGATACCGCCGTCGTCGCGCTGCCGCCTGAGGAGCGCGGTGACGATCTGCTCCAGGCCGCCGCGGGTACGGGGACCGGCCAGTGAGTCATTCTTGAGGCGGCGAGCCGCCTTGAGCAGCGCGATCAGCGGCTGCGCGCCGCTCGACAGCTGTTCGCTGCACCAGTAGGGATAGACCTTGAGCCAGCGCTCCGCGCCGCGGATCACCGGCAGGGGAGAGGTGCCGAGGCTCAGGACCAGATCCGAACGCGCCGGATCGATTCCCTCCGGCAGCAGGATTTCCACCGTAGCGGTGTCCTCTACCACGCCCGCCACCGCGTAAGCGCGCGGGCGATACGGTGGGCGCACCGGCAGCCCCACTCGCACCGCGTCCGCGTCGGTTCCGCCTCGGGCCTCGAAATGAAATGCGGCGCTGTCGCCGGCCACGCCGCGGAAATCGAAACGCACCTCTCGCCCCCTCCCCGGCTCCAGTGGCGCGGTTTGGGTGTCCGCACCGCCGAGCTCGGCACCGGTCGCCTGCGCCGTGACGGTCGCGCGGTCGGCGGCGCCCGAGCGTCGGTTCACAACCACGCCGGCCGCGAAGCGGTCGCCCTGGCGGAGGAACCGCGGCAGCGCCGGCCGGGCAACCAGCGGACGGGTGACCAGGAGCGAGGATTCGCCGCTGCCGTAGCGGTCGCCCGCCGTGACCGCGACTGCCATGAGGCGAAACGTGGTCAGGTTGTCGGGCAGCTTGGCACGGGCGACCGCGCGGCCGGCGGTATCGGTGACAACGGAGCCGAGGAAGAAGGCGGTGGTCTGGAACCGCGATCGGAGCACGTCGGCGGCGTCGAGTCCGCCGCCGCCACCCGCCTCGCGCTTTCCCTTCTGGCCTTCGGGAATCTGCGCCGCCACGCTGGTGAGATTGCTGGCGAGGCGAAGGCCCAGGCCACGGGGCCGGTAGATGAGATCCAGCGGATCTGGCGTGCGATAGCCAGTGAGCGCGAGCACGCCGGCGTCCACCGCCCAGAGCGTGACTTCGCTCCGGAGGCCGCGATTCCGCACGCTGTCCCGCACGGCGAGCCGGACTTCCGCGGTGTCGCCGGGGCGCCACTCGGCACGCAGCGGCTCGACCGCGACCGTCAGCCGCTTCCGCTCCGGGGTCACCCGCAGCTCGGCATAGCCGACCCGGATCGTCGGCCGGCCACTGTCGTCCACGCGTCCGGGTTTGGCGCTGCGCCCCCGTGCGACCACGATCGACACGAAGGCGTTGGGAGAGAGCGCCTCGGTGATGGGAAGCTTGAGGGTAGTCGTTCCGCTGGTGATGCGGAGCCGGCGCTGCTGTATGAGGCCCTCGCGCTCGATCGTGATCCACGCTTCGGCGTCGGTGAACGGCGAGGCGAACAGCACCGTGGCCGTGTCGCCCACGGCGTACGAGGCGCGATCGGCGATCACGTCCATCTTGAACTGCGACGCGTCATTCCACGGGACCCAGTCCTTGCCGGTGGCCCAGCGCACCAAGCTGGTGACGGCACTTCGTCCGGCGGAGTCGCTGGCCCGGAAGGTGACGATGTAGGTGCCGCCCGCCCTCGGGGTGAATCCGCAGCGGACCGGCTCACTCGCGGTCACCAGGTCGCAGCGGCCGACCGTGTCGCTCACCCACTCGCCGGTGACCTCGCCGTAGCCGTCCCGCTCCCGGTGGAGCGAGTGCCATTCGCGTCGCACGATGGTACCGCCCACCTTCACTCCGGTCTCGCGCCGGCCGTCGGGTCGGAGCGCGATCACGCCCAGGCCGACCGCCGAATCCGCCGACCAGAAGTACTGGTCGCCCTCCGGTTTTACGCCGAGGTAGAACGCCGCGGGATGCACCACCACGGACGCCGAGGCGCTTACGGTTTGGCGGTTTACGTCCTTCACCGTCGCCTCGAAGGTGGCGGTGCCGCTGCGCCCCTTTCGGGTGGGGGCGAGGGGCAGCCGGAGCGCGAGGTGGCCCCGCGCGTCCAAGGTGTCGCGGCCGGTAGCCGTGACCTGTGTCGGAGACTCTTCGCCGTTGGCCTCGTCCCACCACCAGGTCTCATC
>DATAFP010000154.1:0-8441 GCA_036257415.1 Gemmatimonadales bacterium | reverse complement strand
GTGGGTGCTGCCGGACATCACCAACCGGATCAAGGAAGGCAGCATCGCCGTGCGGTGGCGCTCGCGAGTCCGCCACATCACGCCCACGCACGTCGAGATCACGACCGACGGACGCACCGACGCCGAGCAGCTGCCCGCCGACGCCGTGCTCGCGATGACCGGTTACCACGCCGACACGGAGATGCTCCGGGGCCTCGGCGTGCCGGTGAATCCGGACAGCGGG
Source organism: Gemmatimonadales bacterium (assembly GCA_036257415.1). Taxonomy (GTDB): domain Bacteria; phylum Gemmatimonadota; class Gemmatimonadetes; order Gemmatimonadales; family GWC2-71-9; genus DASQPE01. The sequence continues at coordinate 8,218 of DATAFP010000154.1, read as the reverse complement.
ATCCCGGCGCACGACGAGCGCACCATGGCCACGCCCGTGCCCGGGTGCTACCTGGCCGGCGTGATCGCCAGCGGGAACGATGCCAACCGGCTGTTCATCGAGAACGCCCGGGGACACGGCGAGTTGATCATGGGGGATATTCTGCAGCGCCGTCGGGCCGCGATGGTGCAGACCGAGGGGCGGAAGAATCGGGGGGCGCGCGCCTAGCGCGAACCCGTTGCCTCACGCGGCCTCCACCACCACGCGATTGTCCCCGGCGCCGGGCTGATCGGCATCGGAACTCAAGAGCCCTTCCGAATCGGCCCACCCGTCAAGGTGGGCCGGTGCGGAGCACTTAGTGTGTTACTCGAATTGGGTGCTGTATCTCCTGCGGAGTGGTCTGTTATGAAGCTCAGACCAAGAAGCCTTCCTGCTGAAGTTCCTGAAGGATCCGGCGCACTTCACCCTCGGCCGAGTCGGGCGATCGGCCTTCCCGAAGGCTGCCGGCGACCGCGGCGGCAATGGCTCCAGTATCGTGCCGCCCGTCGCAGTAGGTGAGGACCAGCGCGTCTACGAAATCCACCGGACGGCAGGGGCGGTCGGCGGCTCCGAGGGCGAGCCGGCCGCCGGTGGATAGGAACCGAAGGTCGGCGCGGGCGCGGGGGTAGCGGCGACGCGGGGGCGCTAAGTTTTGCACATCACAAACGTACCCCTAGCTGGATGCGCCGCAAGACCCCCGCCTCTATATTCCGCCGCTCTCGATTCCCGAACCTTGGAGCCCATGCCCGACCTTGCCGTGATGGACAAGTTGGTGTCGCTCTCGAAGCGGCGCGGATTCATCTTCCAGTCGTCGGAGATCTATGGCGGTCTGGGCTCGGTCTGGGACTACGGGCCGCTGGGCGTGGAGCTCAAGAAGAACGTGAAGGACCGGTGGTGGCGCGCCATGGTCCACGCCCGCGACGACATCGAGGGGCTGGATGCGGCGATTCTCATGCACCCCACCGTGTGGGAAGCCTCCGGGCATGTGGCGGGGTTCACCGACCCGCTGGTCGACTGCAAGCACTGCAAGAACCGCTTCCGCGCCGACGATTCAAGGATCAAGGGTACGCCGGGGCAGCCGGACGCCCAGTGCCCGGTCTGCGGGTCGAAGGGCACACTGACCGAGCCGCGACTCTTCAACCTCATGTTTAAGACGTTCATGGGGCCGGTCGAGGAACAGGCGGCAGTGGTGTACCTCCGCCCCGAAACGGCGCAGGGTATTTACGTGAATTACCTCAACGTCCTCAACTCGTCGCGCCAGAAGATTCCGTTTGGAATCGCGCAGATCGGGAAGGCGTTCCGCAACGAGATCACACCGGGGAACTTCATCTTCCGTACCCGCGAGTTCGAGCAGATGGAGATGCAGTTCTTCGTGAGGCCGGGGACCGACGAGGAATGGTTCGAAAAGTGGCGCGGCTGGCGGATGGCATGGCATCACGAGCTGGGGCTCACCCCCGGCAAGCTGTGCTTCAGCCAGCATGGGCCGGGCGAGCTTGCGCACTACGCCAAGGCGGCGTTCGACATTCAGTACGAGTTTCCCTTCGGCTGGCAGGAGATCGAGGGAATTCACAACCGGACCGACTTCGACCTGGGACGGCACCAACAGTACTCGGGCAAGAAGCTGGAGTACTTCGACGCGGCGGCAAACGAGCGGTACCTACCCTACATCGTCGAGACCTCGGCGGGCGCCGACAGGGTGACGCTCACGGTCATGGTGGATGCATATCGCGAGGAGCAAGTCGAGGGCGAGACGCGGGTGGTGCTGGGATTCCATCCCGCCGTCGCGCCCATCAAGGCCGCCGTGCTGCCGCTGGTCAAGAAGGACGGAATGCCGGAGATCGCCGATCGGCTCTATCACGATCTCAAGCGCCGGTTCCCGGTGTTCTACGACGACAGCGGGGCGATCGGCCGCCGCTATCGCCGCATGGATGAGGCGGGCACGCCCTTCTGCGTCACGGTGGACGGCGAAACGCTCGCTCAGAGCACGGTGACGGTACGCCACCGCGACAGCATGAGCCAGGATCGAATCGGGATCGACGCCGTGGCGGCGTATGTGGCTGAGCGGGTGAGCGGATAAGCCTTAAGCGGTAAGCAGGCGCTCGTTACGAACAATTGAGACTCCGGATTAGGCCAAGCACGATGCGCTGCCATTCGCGGCAGTCATTCAGAATTGGCTCCGCCGTGTCCGGCGGCAGCAGCAGCTCGTCGCGGCAAAAGCGCTAGCAACTCGCCGGTCTCGACGGCCGAGCCGTAAGCAACGTTGAGGTTATACGCGAACGTCCGCCTTTGGCGACGAGCATACCCCTCGCCGATGTTGAGTTGCACGGATAGTAAGGCGCGCTGTCGCTGGTAGAGCACGGCTCCCGTCCATGGCTTCCAGTGCGCCCGCCCGGCAGTGAGCACGGCTCGGCTGACCGACCGAGCACGCTGCCAGGCGACGAGGGAGGCATGGTCGCGCATCCCTCCGAACGTCCGCTAAAGCTGCCCTGCCAGCGTTCCGTCCGCGCGCGAGGACTATCATCTTCACTGCTCACTGCTCACTGCCCCCATGCGCCTCTCGGACTTCGAAGCCCTAGTCCGCCGGCTGACGGCCGAGCTTCCAGCCGACTTTCTCGAGGGGGTGGTGGAGGTGGCGGTCGCACCGGCCAGCGTGCCCCATCCGACCCGGGCGGAGATCTACACCCTCGGCGAGTGCATTCCCCTTCCAGCGCCTGACGGCGGACGCACCGAGGCGGTGCAAAGCCGCATCGTTCTATACCACGGCTCCTTCCAGGCGCTCTCCCGGCTTGATCCCGAATTCGACTGGCGCGAGGAGGCATGGGAGACGCTGACCCACGAGCTGCGCCATCACGTCGAGTGGCGGGCCCGCGCACCCGCGCTCGAAGCGTACGATGACGCGGTCGAAGCCAACTTCGCGCGGCACGAGGGCGACTGGTTCGATCCCCTGTTCTTCCTCGACGGTGACTCACTGGTTGCCGACGTGTACGAGGTGGACGGCGACTACTTTCTGGACCGGCTGGTCCGCGCGGTGCCGGAAACGCTGGAACTCGACTGGCACGGCGCGCGATACGGGGGTGCCCCGCCAGCGGACCTGACCCTCCCTGCGCTCCTGACAGTTGAAGGCGTGGACGAACCGCCGCCGGGCGAGCTCGTGCTGGTGCTGCGGCGCAAACCCCGAGTGAGCGACCTGTTTCGCCCCGCCAAAGTCTTCCAGGCCGTGGTCACCGTCGCCCGGGCTCCCGCCGCCGCTTCGGGTTGACGATATTGCGGCGACTCTCACCGTTGCCGCCATGATCCAAGAGGCCGTCACGACACTCCCCGGCTCCGAAGTGCTGGCCCGCGCGAAGCAGTTCTTCGCCGAGCGGGTGCCGCTTTGGGCCGCGTATCCAGAAAGCGAAGGGCCCAGCTGGTTGGTGCTGCGGGGGCAGGGTGGCGAAGAGGTGGCGTTCGCCGTGGTGGAGGCGGACGGCGTGACCCGAGTCCGCGCGTCGACGCTGCTCTTCGATCAGCCGGTGAGTCGATTTCTGTCGACGCTCCCGGTCCCCGCCGGAGTGTCGGCATGAACAAGCTGTTGCCGCTGCGGGTGATGGTGCACGACGTGTGGGATGAAGTGAAGCTGGACGTGCCGCCTTCGGCCTCGGTGGCAGACGTCAAGCGGCTCGCGCTGGAGCGCGCGCACATCCCGCGCGATCCCGCCGACTACCTGGTCAAGTATCGAGGTGCGGAAGTGCAGGACGAGGCTCGCACCGTGACGGAGGAGGGCATCGTGCCAAACGCTCCCCTCATCGTCCTCTCCCGCCGGCGCCGGCCGGTACGCTGACGATGTTCCCGCTCTCGCGCGCTGCGGCTCGCACGATCACGCTGCTGGCAGCGGCGTTTCTCGGCTTCGATGGGGCGGCCCTCGCGGGGCTGGGCTGGTACATCCATCAGCCCGCCTTGAGCATCATCGGGTGCGCGCTGTTCGCGTCGTCCGGCCTGGTGCTCCTGTACTGGCGGTGGTACCGCCGGCAGCTGGACGAGATCGCCGCCGCGCGTCGAGTCCTGCGGGAGGAAACCGAGGCGATGCGCGCCCTGCTCCGCGGGCGCTGAGCTCCCCTGGCCTCCACCCGTGCCCGTTCCCGTCTTCACCCATCCCGATTGCATCCGCCACGATCCGGGTCCTGACCATCCAGAGGCGCCGGCCCGCCTGCACGTCGTGCTCGATCGCCTCCGAGCGGAGCCGGTCGTCTCCGTGTTGGAGGGAGAGCCGGCGTCGTCCGCCGATCTGCTCGCGGTGCATCAGGAGCGCTATCTCCATCTCCTGGAGCAGATCAGCGAGCGTGGTGGGGGGGCCCTGTTCCTCGACACCATGATGAATGCGCACAGCTGGGCGGCCGCGCGTGCGGCTGCGGGGTCGCTGCTGGCGGGAGTGAACCACGCCCACGCGGGCCGAGGGCATGCGTTCGCGGCGGTGCGCCCGCCGGGTCATCACGCGCTCGCGTCGAAGGGAATGGGATTCTGCCTTCTGGCGAACGCGGTGATCGCTGCCCGGTACGCCCAGCGGCTGGGCCGTGGGCGGATCCTCATCGTCGATTGGGACGTGCACCATGGAAACGGAACCCAGGCGTTGGTCGAGACGGATCCGAGCATCCGCTACGTCTCGCTGCATCAGTGGCCCTGGTATCCCGGCACCGGCGCGGCGGACGAGCGCGGAGTCGGCAATGTGTTCAACGTTCCGCGTGGGCCCGGCAAGCCTGCCTCGCTCTATGTTGACGATCTGTGGTCGGCGATCGTCGCCGCGACGGCCGGATGGCGGCCCGATCTCGTACTGGTCTCCGCCGGCTTCGATGCGATGACCGGCGACCCGCTCGGCGGATTCACGCTCGAGCCGTCCCACTACGCCGATCTCACCCGGCGGCTGCGGGAGCATCTCGCCGACGCCCCCATGGTCGGCCTGCTCGAGGGCGGCTACATCCCCGAGCGCCTCGCGGACGGCGTGCTGGCCCATGTCAAGGAGCTTGCCTAGATGCCACTGCATCTCGAGGCTGAACCGCTCGACCTCCACACCAAGCATCCGTTTCTCATCGCGCGCGGTGGCCAGGCGCAGCACCGCACCATCTGGGTGCGGCTCCGCGATGGCGACGGTGCCGAGGGTTGGGGCGAAGCAGCCGCCACCACCTACTACGGCGAGACCCCGGAGACGGTACTCGCCGCGCTGAGCACGTACGTGCTGCACCTGCCCGACGATCCGGCTGGCCTGGAGCGGGCGGAACGCGCGCTCGAGGCCGCGCTGGGCGACAACCCGTCGGCGCGGGCGGCCCTTTCCGCGGCGCTGCACGATCTGGTGGGAAAGCGGCTCGGCGTTCCGGTTTGGAAGCTGTGGGGTCTCGACCCCACTACCGCGCCGCCGTCCACCTTTACCATCGGACTCGACAGCCCGGAGAAGATGCGGGCGAAGGTGGTCGAAGCCGAGCCGTATCCAATCCTCAAGGTGAAGCTGGGCACTCACCGCGACGGCGAGATTCTCCGAGCGATCCGGTCGGTGACCGAGAAGGAACTCCGGGTCGACGCCAACGCCGCCTGGACCCGCAAAGCGGCCATCGCGATGCTGCCGGTGCTCCGGGAATTCGGCGTCACCGTGCTGGAGCAGCCGTTGCCGCCGCACGATCTCGACGGGCTCGCCGCCGTCACCCGTGCCTCGTCCATCCCCGTGATCGCCGATGAGAGCTGCCTGATCGCGAGCGACATTCCCCGGCTGGTCGGCGCCGTGGACGGGATCAACATCAAGCTGGCCAAGTGCGGTAGCCTGCGAGAGGCGTTGCGGATGATCGCGGTCGCGCGCGCCCACGGCATGATGGTGATGGTTGGCTGCATGATCGAGTCGTCCATCGGGATCACGGCCGCTGCGCATTTCACGCCGTTGGTGGATCTGGTAGACCTCGACGGCGCCGCGCTCCTCTCGAACGATCCGTTCGCCGGCGCCACGATCGACGGCGGCCGGGTGACGCTGCCCACCGCTCCGGGGCTCGGCGTCCGGCGGCGATGAACGCCGGGTTCGCCCAGGTCGCGCTCCCGCTCCCCCTTCACGCCGCCTACACCTACCGCGTTCCCGACGGCCTCGCCGAGCGGGTCGTGCCCGGCGCACGTGTCATCGTACCCCTCCGCGGGCGGCCCATTGTCGGCATCGTGCTGGCGACCGGCGCCGAGGCACCCGCCACCCCTCGCGATGTGCTGGACGCTCCCGATGACTCGCCGGCGGTCACGCCGCCGATCCTGCGCACGGCGCGCTGGGTGGCCGACTACTACGGCGCGCCGATCGGGATGGCGCTTCGGGCCGCGCTGCCCAGCGCAATGTGGGGTGCCAGCCGGCCTGACGCCGAACGGGCCACCGAGCGGATTCTCGCGTTGGCCGCCGAGCCGCCCTCGCTGCTGGAGCGGGAGCGGCTGTTCCGCCGGCGTCGGCGGCAGCGGGAGCTCTACGAGGCGCTCGAATCGCTCGGCGGGCGAGCGCCGGTCCGGCACGTGGTCGACCAGCTCGGGTTCGGCGACGGGCTGGTCCGCGCGCTGGTGCAGAGCGGGCTCGCGCGGGTGGACCTCGCCGAGCGATTCCGCGATCCGTTCGCCGGAGCGCCGGTCGCCATTCCCCCGGCCGAAGCCACGCCCGACCAGCAGTCGGCGCTCGCCGGTATCGAGACGCTCCCGCCCGGCCGCGGAGCCCTGCTCTTCGGGGTGACGGGGAGCGGCAAGACGTTCGTGTATCTGGAGGCGGTACGGCGTGCGCTCGCCCGCGGGCGCGGCGCCATCGTCCTGGTGCCCGAGATCGGCCTGACGCCGCAGACCGTAAGCCGGCTTCGCGGCGCTTTCGGCGATCAGGTGGCGGTCCTCCACAGCGGTCTGTCCGAGGGCGAGCGGGCCGACGCCTGGCGCCTGCTCCGACGGGGAGTGCGGCGGGTGGCAGTGGGAGCGCGCTCCGCCGTATTCGCGCCGGTCGCCGATCTCGGCATCATCGTGGTGGACGAGGAGCACGAAGCGAGCTACAAGAACAACGAGACACCGCGCTATCACGCACGGGATGTCGCGGCGGTGCGGGCACGCCTGGAGGGTGCGCGTCTCGTGCTTGGCAGTGCCACGCCGTCGCTGGAAGCGATGTCGCTCGCGCGCGATCGCCTCGAGGTGCTCCGGCTGCCGGTGCGGGTCGGGATGCGCCCGCTCCCGCCGGTCGCGCTGGTGGACCTCCGGGTGGCACCGAAGGTTTCCGGTACCGGGCCGGTTCCCTGGTCGGAGCTCCTAGATGAGGCCGTCGCCCGGGCGCTCGACCGGCAGGAGCAGGCAATCCTGCTGCTCAACCGTCGCGGGTGGGCGTCGTTTCTCCAGTGCGCCGATTGCGGCGAGGTGCGGCGCTGCCCCCGCTGCTCGGTCTCGCTCACGGTGCACCAGCATCCACCCGCGCTCCGGTGCCACTACTGCGGGTATTCGGAGCCGATTCCGCTCGCCTGTCCCGCGTGCGCGAACCCGCTGCAACAGATGCGCGGCGTGGGGACGCAACAGGTGGAGCGGCTGCTCGCCGAGCGTTATCCCACCGCTCGCGTCGCCCGCATGGACCTCGACTCGACGAGCACGAAGTGGTCCCACCAGCGCATTCTCGAGGCGGTGGAGCGGCGCGAGGTGGACCTGCTGGTCGGAACGCAGATGATCGCGAAGGGTCTCGATTTCCCCAACGTCACGCTGGTCGGCGTGATCGATGCAGACACCGGACTCTACCTCCCCGACTTCCGCTCCGGCGAGCGCGCCTTCCAGCTGCTGGCCCAGGTGGCGGGACGGGCGGGGCGGGGGCCACGCGGCGGTACCGTGCTGGTGCAAACCCGAAATCCGCGTCATCCCGCACTGGTCCACGCCGCCGCGCACGACACCGATGGATTCTTGGCCAGCGAGATGCGCGCCCGCGAATCGCCACCGTATCCCCCCACAGTGGCACTGGCGAATCTGGTGGCGTCGTCACTCGACGACCAGGCGGCGGCTCGGCGGGCGGCCGAGCTGGCCGACTGGTGCCGGGGGCTGATCGACCGCCACGCGTTGATGCTGGAGGTGCTGGGACCTGCGCCCTGCGCGCTGGCCAGGATCAAGGACCGCTGGCGCTGGCATGTCATGCTACGGGGTGATGCCCGCGCGCTCGGCCGGGTTATTCGCTACGCGGCCCGGCGGCTGCCGCGGGGCAGGGAGG
>DATAFP010000145.1:0-4999 GCA_036257415.1 Gemmatimonadales bacterium | reverse complement strand
GACCGCCACCTTCAGGAGCCGCGCCCGCAGTTCGTCCGGAAGCGTGGCGATCACCGACTTGGGTCCCTTGTACTCCGCGCTCCGGCTCTCCCACTTGGCCTTGCTGTCCAGCACCTTGGGTTGGCCTTCCGGGAAACCGGTGAAGTCCACTTCGACCGGCGGAAGCGCCTTGGGCGGCGAGTTGCCCAGCACGCCGACGTAGAACTCGCGGCCCTCGATGTACTCCTCCGCGATCGCCGCATCGCCCAGCTCCTCCCGGATCGCGGCGAAGCGGCGCATGAGCTGCAGCGCGTCGTGCACCAGCGACTTTCGTCCGATGCCGAGTGATGCGTCGGAGCGCAGCGGCTTGACGAAGAGCGGCATGCGCAGATTGCCGCCGGTCTCGAGCTCCGACTCGCGATTCAGCACCGCGAAGCGAGGATAGAGAATGTCCTCGTACGCGAGCAGCTTCTTGCTCAGCGCCTTGTCCTGGCTCAAGTACAGCTCGCCAGGCCCGCTGCCGGTGTAGCGAAATCCAAGCAGGTCGAGCAATCCGGCGATCGGGATATCGCCGAACAGGTTGTCGCCGAACATCTCCATCAAATTGAAAACGAGATCGGGCTTGCGGCGGGAGAGTCCGGTGATGAGCCGTTTGACGTCGTTGTGGATACCGAGGACCGAGACGCGATGTCCGAGACGGCGCAGCGTTCGCGCCACCTGGGGCACGACGGGATCGTAGTCCTTGGAATTCTCGTCCGTGCTGTCGAGGTACGTGAGGACCGTGATCTTCACGCCCTGAAGAATGTCCAGGTGGACGCGGCGGCGCCAGAGGGAAAGCCGAGTACGAACGGAGCGCGCATCACTCGGCGATCGGAATGCCATTGACGGAGATCACGCCGTCAGCCCTCGAGTCCCATGCCCCAGCCCGCCAGGCCGGGAGGGAGCGCGCCGTAGCGGAGCAGCGCCGCATGAAACACATTCCGGTCGTCGCCCTCACGCGAGGCAAAGGCGTCGCGGAGTCTCGCGATCTCGCGGTACCCCGCGGCCTCGGCGAGCCCACTCGTGGGCGCCGCGGCGATTGAGCGAAGCTCGTGTGCTGCCGTCGCGGCTGCCACAGCACCGCTTCCGATCAGGAGCTCGGTCGCTGCAGCCGGCGTCATGCCCCGTGCGTGCAGCCCGACGTCCACCGCCAGCCGCGCGGCCGCGCGGCGCAGTCGCGCGAGCCATCGAGGATCGTGTTCGCGACCCGCACCCGATGCGTACAGGCTCCACCCCTCGACCGCCACCGCTGACCGGAGCGTGCGGCGCACGGCCGAGGGCAGGTTCTTCATCGCTTCCTCCTGCGCTTCGACCAGCGGATCGATGGGGGTCGGGACCCCGCTTGTCGGTTGCATCGCTCCTCCCGCGACGGCCGACCCGATCTCGTCCAGCGTGTGCTCGGCCCAGCGCGTCAGTTCGGCCGCGCTCGAGCGGATGGCGTATGCCTCCTGCAGCCGGCGCTCGAACAGCTCGAGGCCCAGCGCGCCGCGAGCCCAATCGGCCTCCGGCTCGATCTCGTCCCGGAGCGCGGTTCCGAACCGCTTGAGCGCCTCGAGCGCGGCAGTGACCCCCGCATTCATCGCCTCCGTCCCGCCCGGCGCGGCGGGCCCGAACAGCGCGGCCGCGCGCACCAGCAGCTCACCCAGGGGACCGAGCTCGAGCAGTGCCGCGTCCACCAGGAGCACCGGCGGGCGTCGGAGCGTGCCGCGCGCAGCGTCGAAGAATCCTGGCAGCGCGGAGATCCGCGCGAGCGCGGCCGGCGCGACCGCATCCGGCATCGGGCGCGACATCAGAGAAGCGACCGCCTGACGGGCGTGACCGATCCAGAAGCCGGGATCGCGCGCGTGGGGCCGCTCCTGTTCCAATCGCGCGATCGAGCCGCGCACCTCGGCGAGTAGCGCGGTCCGGTCGATCTCGTCCTCCAGCTCGTCCAGCTCGACGTCCTCGATCGCCGCCGCGATGGCTCGAAACGCGACCAGATGCTGCCGCATCGTCTGCGCATCGAACCCGCCGAGGCGGGCATCGGCCGAAACGAAACCGGCGGCACTGGCGGCCGCCGGGTCGAAGTGCCTTTGCAGGTCCAGGTAGGACTGGAGCAGCCCGTCGAGCGGGTTCAAATGCGTGCCGACACCTCCGAGTGGTCCCCCAGGCTCGCGGTTCCCCGGATGCCTTCCGCGATCACGTGATTGCCGAGCATGGCGCCGTCGAGCTGGACCCGCTGAAGCCGGCAATGCTGGCCCACGATGGCATTCGCCACCGTGCTATCGGTGACGCTGGTCCCCTGCTCCAGCGACACGTTGGGGCCGATCGTGCTCCGCTCGATGGTGACGCCGTCTTCGATGTACACCGGATCGTTGATGGTGACGCCGGGAAACTCGCGCCGCCGCGCCGCGCCGTTCCGGAGCAGGATCGCATTGGTCTCGAGCGTGGTTCCGAGCTGGCCGCAGTCGTACCAACCGCCGACTTCCGCGGTGAGGATGCGGCGTCCGTGGTCGATCATCCACTGGAACGCGTCGGTGAGGTAGTACTCGCCCTTGTTCTTCGGCTGCGACAGCGTGTGGTCGATCCCCTTCCAGAGCGCCTCGGTGTCGCGGATGTAGTACAGCCCGATGTTGGCCAGCTTCGAGATCGGGTCCTTCGGCTTCTCCACGATCCGGGTCATGTAACCCTTGGCGTCGGTCACCACCACGCCGAACCGCTGATAGTCCTCCACCTCCTTGGCCCAGATGATCCCGTCGGCGTCGGTCCGGTTGATCAGCGTGAGGTCGGCCTCGAAGACGGTGTCCACGAAGATGATCAGCACCGGCTCGCGCACGTGCGGCCGGGCCAGGTTCACCGCGCCCGCGGTCCCGTCCTGCGCCTTCTGTTCGATGAAGCGCGACGGAATCGGGTAGCGGGCACGGGCGTAGGCCTCGACCTGCTCCTTGAGGTGCCCGGTGATGAAGATGAGCTCGGTGACGTCCAGGCCCTCGAGCTTATCCATTACCCAGTCCATCACCGGCCGCCCCGCGACCTTGAGCAGCGGCTTGGGGACCAGATGAGTGTGCGGGCGGAGTCGGGTTCCCTTCCCTGCGAGCGGAATGATCACTTGCATTGAATCAGCCTCGGCCGTACCGGTCCTCGAGCCGAACCAGATCGTCCAGCTCGGGTGTGGAGGCCTCGAGGACGTCGCTGTCCTCCACCGCCTCGATCTGATGGACCAGCCTGGCGGGAATGTGCACGCTCTCGCCCGCGCGGAAGGGGCGCGACTCCAGCGTGTCGCCGTTCTGGGTGCGCAGGATGAGCTCACCCCGCAGCACTTGCATCGTCTCGTCCTTGCGATTGTGATACTGGAGGCTCAGGATGTGGCCTGCCTTCACGTGCAGGATCTTCCCGACGTAGCGGTCGGTCTTCGCCCAGACGAGCTCGTATCCCCACGGCTTGTCCACCCGATACGGCACTCCGGACATCAGGTCTCCGCGTGATGGAGCGTGAACGACGACGGGCGGGTGACGCAGGCCCGGACGCAAACGCCGCAGCCGACGCAGCCCTCACGGCGTACGGCCGGATGCCCGGTCTCGTCGATGATCAGCGCCGCGGCGCCGACCGGACAGCTGTCGGCGCATACGCGGCAGGTCGTGCCGCGATAGGTAATGCAGCGCTCGGGATGAAACTCGAGCTCCGCAAGGCGGTAGCCGGTCCACCCTGCGGCCGGGACCGTGAGCGCCTCGGTGGGGCAGGCCCGGGCGCACGGCATGTCGGGGCACGCGATGCACGGCTCGTTGTCCAGCTCCAGCCGCGGCGTTCCGGCGGCGAGGCCGCCATCCGCCGGCACCGTGACGATCGCATGCGCGGGACACGCGCGCACGCAGTCACCGCACCGGGTGCAGGCGGCCAGGAACCCGACCTCGGGCAGCGCGCCGGGCGGCCGCACGTACCGCGCGGGAGCGACCCGCCGTTCCGCCTGCTCCATGAGCCGCTCGGCCCAGTCGCCCACCGCCGACCGGAGCAGGCGGCGCCGGTCCGTACTCCCCGCCCCCGCACCGAACGGAAACAGCGGTTTCATGGCGCGGAAAGATAGGCGCGAATCGGCCCCGCCGCGCGACGCCGAGGTGACGGCGCCCACCCGGGACGGGGCGATGATGCGCCTCGCGGGAAGGCGGAAAGGGGAGCAGCGCGATGGCCGGAGCCTATGCCCAGGTGCGGGTGCATCTCATCTGGGGAACCCGGGCGCGCCGCCCCTGGCTCGATCCCGAATGGCGCGGGCGCCTGTTCGCCCGCATCAGCACCCTGGTCGAGGCCGAACGGGCTCGACTGCTCTGCGCTGGAGCCACTCGGGATCACTTGCATCTCTATCTCGAGATCCCGGCCACCCGGACGGTGGCAGATCTGGTGCAGATCGTCAAAGCCGGCGCGGGCCGCTGGATCCGCCAGTCGTTCCCGCACCGGGCCACGTTCGATTGGCAACGAGGGTATGCGGCGTTCAGCGTCACGCCGCGTGACGACGAGCGCCTGATGGATTACATCCGCCACCAGGAGCAGCGTCATCGCGAGCGGGATTTTGCGGGGGAGTACCTGTCTCTGCTGGAGCAGCACGGCCTGCGCTACGATTTGCGCACCGTGCTGGATTGAGCAACCACTTTTTATCCGCCCAGCAACTGCCTCCGGAGCCGTGCCATCCGCCGCCGTACCGAGCCGTCGTAGATCCGGTCCCCAATCCGCACGATCGTCCCGCCCAGGATCTCGGGGTCGGCGGAAAAATGGGTGATCACCTGCTTGCCCAGCGCCTTGCTCAACCGCTCCTCGATCACGCGGGCCAGCGCGGACTCCGGCTCCCTGACGAGCGTGACGCCGGCCCGCACCCGCCCGAGCTTCTCGTCCACCAGCCGCCCGTACTCCACCGCGATCTCCGGCAGGAGCGGCGCCCGCCGCCGCTTCACCACCGCCTGCGCGAAGAGCCGGAACGGCTTGGGGGTGTCCTTCAGCGCCTCGCCGATGAGCC
>DATAFP010000126.1:0-6005 GCA_036257415.1 Gemmatimonadales bacterium | reverse complement strand
CGGTGTGGCGCATGGCATCTTCCTTGGAAAGGCGGGCTCAGGCAAGGAACGTAAGCCCGCCGATCCGGGTTTCGCTTGCATCGGGAGCCTACATCCTAGAGGAGGACTCAGTGGCGCGGTACGACTATCTGATCGTCGGCGGCGGGATGACCGCGGACGCGGCGGCGCGCGGCATCCGGGAGCGAGATACCCGCGGCAGCATCGCCATCATCGGCGCAGAGCGAGACCCGCCGTACAACCGGCCGCCGCTCACCAAGGGACTGTGGAAGGGTGATGCACTCGACAGCATCTGGCGCAAGACCGACGAGGTCCATGTCGATTTGCAGCTCGGACGCCGGGTGGCCGCGCTCGATGCCGAGCGGAAGCAGGTGACCGACGATCAGGGCACGACCTACGACTATCGCACGCTCCTGCTCGCCACCGGCGGGGAGCCACGAACGCTACCCGGCGCCCCCGACGGCATCATCTACTTCCGCACCCTGGCCGACTACCGGCGAAGCCGCGATCTCGCCGATCGGGGCCGGCGGTTCGTGGTGATCGGAGGCGGCTTCATCGGCTCGGAGATTGCCGCCGCCCTCCGGCTCCAGAACTGCGACGTCACCATGGTGCTGCGGGACAAGGGCATCGGGGCCCGGATCTTCCCCGCCGATCTCTCGACATCACTGGTCGAGTACTATCGCACGAAGGGCGTCACCGTCCATCTCGGCGAGTCGGTGAGCAAGATCGCGCGGGCCGCCGACCGCCGGTTCGTAGTCGATACGGGCGGGGCCGGGCGGCTCGAGGCCGACGCGGTCATCGCGGGCCTCGGCATCGCACCGGCCACTGAGCTGGCCGAACAGGCGGGGCTTCCGCTGGACGACGGCATCGTGGTGGATGAAGAGCTGCGAGCGGGGCGGGACGGCATCTACGCCGCGGGCGACGTCGCGCGCTTCCACAATCCGGCGCTCGGGAAGCGCATCCGGGTGGAGCACGAGGATAACGCCAACACGATGGGGAAGATCGCCGGACTCAACATGGCCGGCGCCGGACTGCGCTACGAGCATCTGCCGTTCTTCTACTCGGACCTGTTCGACCGCGGCTACGAGGCCGTGGGCGACGTCGACGCCGGGCTGGAGACAGTGGCAGACTGGAAGGAGCCCTTCAAAGAAGGCGTCGTCTATTACCTCGAGCGTGGGCGGGTGCGGGGTGTGCTGTTGTGGAACACCTGGAATCAGGTGGACGCGGCGCGGGCGCTGATCGCCGAGCCGGGGCCGTTCCGGCCGAACCAGCTCAAGGGTCGCCTGCCGGCCTGATCGACTCCAGCACCTGAACCAGCTCGCGGACTCCGCGCCGGATCTCGTGCCCGTCCACCGCGGCGAATCCAAGCTGCAGTCCCTGTGGGGCGGCGGGGGCCGGACGGCGCTGATAGCGACCGAGCGGAACGACGTCCACGTCACGCTGGCCCGCGGCCGCCGCCACCTGCTCGGCATCGATTCCCGGCGCGAGCCAGGCGGTGGTCTGAAGCCCGGCCTCGACGCTCGACAGCTCGAGCATGCCGGTCAACCGCGTTCGCGCCGTTTCCAACAGCACCCCCAGTCGCTCGGCGTAAATCGCCCTCATCCGCCGCACGTGACGGCCGAAGTGTCCCTCGGTGATGAAGTCGCAGAGCACGGCCTGTTCCACCAGCGAGGCGTGCCGACTGGTGACCGATCGAATCGCCTCGAAGCGGTCGATCAGGTCGGGCGGAATCACGAGATACCCCAGGCGAAGCGAGGGGAACAACACCTTGCTGAAGCTGCCGACGAAGAGCACCAGGCCGTGGCGATCGAGCCCCTGCAGGGCGGGCATGGGCCGTCCGGCATAGCGATACTCGCTATCGTAATCGTCTTCGACGATCACCGTCCCGCCGGCCCGGGCCCACTCCAGAAGCGCGAGCCTTCGCCGAAGCGTCATGCCGATACCGGTGGGGAACTGATGCGCGGGCGTGACGTATGCGAGCCGGGCGCCTCGCACCCGCGCGGCAGGCACCTGCATACCCTCGTCATCGAGCGGGACCGGAACGACCCGCGCGCCGAGCGCGTGAAACAGGAGCGCGGCACCAGGATAGCCCGGATCCTCGACGGCCACGCGGTCGCCTGGATTGACGAAAACGCGGGCCACCAGATCGAGCGCTTCCTGCGCTCCCGAGACGATGACAATCTGCTCCGCCTCACAACGCACGCCCCGCGAGGTCCGCAGATAGTCGGCGACCGCGCGGCGCAGCGGGATATATCCCAGGGGGCCACAGCCAAGCAGGAGGTCGAGCGTCGCACCGCGCAAGCGGCGCCCGGCTACCTGGGCCCACAGCGTGGTGGGGAAGAGATCGAGCGCGGGCAGGTCGCACCGGAACGCGCGGGTAGGCCGCACGCTGAACCCCGGGAAGCCGATGACCCGTCCGGCAAACGTGGAGAGGTTCCGGCGCAGGTTGGCCCGAGCTGGCGGCGCGACGGAGGACCTGCGCGGCACCTGCAGCAGATCGTCGGGCAGCACTTGGCTCACGTAGGTGCCCGATCCCCGACTCCCCGCCACATACCCCTCCGCCTCGAGCTGGCGGAACGCGGCGACGATGGTACCGCGGGAAAGGCCGTGCTGCCGGGCCAGCCCGCGGGTGGCCGGCAGGCGGTCACCGGGCCGCAGCCGGCCTTCCAGTATCTCGGCCCGCAGCGCAGCGCACAGCCAGCGCCAGGCCGGCGTGCCGTCCCGAGGCTGGGGCAGGGAGAGCGCGGCGGAGGGGCGCATAGTGGTACAGTGAAAATATGAAAAAGTGGAGCTATCGGCCAGACCACATCGTCCCTAACGTACCAGTGAGCGATCAGGAGCGTCGACCATGTTCAAGCTGGGAATCGGATGGGCCGCGGCGATCGGGTGCACCGCTCTCGTGGGGGTTGGCCAGGCGCAAAACCCACCCGCCAGGCCGGAAAAGGCGCGGGTCGCGTTCGCCGAGGCGCTGCCCCGGCTCGACGGCAGCAAGCTCAAGGCGACCCTGGTGGAGGTGACCTATGCGCCGGGCGACAGCTCGATTGCGCACCGCCACCCGTGTCCGGTGATCGGGTACGTGATCGAGGGGTCGTATCGGAACCGGAGCGGCGACGCGCCCGAGGCAGTGTTCACCGCGGGCCAGACGTTCTACGAGGCGCCCGGCGCCGTGCACCGGGTATCGGCCAATGCGAGCAAGGACCGGCCGGTCCGCTTCCTGGCGTACTTCGTTTGCGACTCGGACGCGCCGCTGACGGCGCCGGCCCAGCCGTGAGGCTGGTAGAGCGGTGGGCGCCGCTGTTCGCGCGCGCGGCGCTCGGGGCGGCGTTCCTGAGCGGCATCATGTCCCGCTTCGGGCTCTGGGGCGAGGGGGTGGGTTACGGCAACTTCCAGAACTTCCTCAAGTACACGGCCGAAGTGAACTCGTTCATGCCGGCCGTCACGATCCCGTTCCTGGGTTGGGCAGCCACCGTGGCCGAGCTGGTGCTGGGTGTGCTGCTGATCGCGGGGCTTTGGCTCCGGTGGACCGCAATGGCAAGCGCGGCACTGCTCCTCATGTTCGGCCTCGCGATGGCGATCTCGTTCGGGATCAAGGAGCCGCTCGACTACTCGGTGTTCTCCGCCTGCGCCGCGGCGCTCCTCCTGGCGCTCCAGGCTCCCCGGCCGGCAGCGCGATGAGCGACTGGCTGTTGCTTCTGGGACCCGGGCTGATCTGGGGCGCGTCGTTCCTGTTCATCGCCGAAGGCCTCGAGGCGGTGGGACCGAATGGCGTCACCTTCGTCCGGATCCTGGTGGGCTTCGTAACCCTTACGCTGTTCCCGGCGGGAAGGCGGCCAGTCAAGCGGGCGGATTGGCCCGCGATCGCGGCGCTCGGCGTGGTGTGGCTCGCGTTTCCGCTCAGCATGTTTCCCTATGCCGAGCAGCGGGTATCATCGGCGCTCACTGGAATGCTGAACGGCGCCAACCCGCTGTTCACCGCGATCGTCGCGTCGGTGCTCGCCGGGAGTCTGCCGTCGCGCGGCATCATGGTCGGGCTGGCCGTGGGCATGGCCGGCGCCGTGCTGATGGGCTTACCGTCGCTGGGCGAGGGACAGAGCAGTCTGACTGGTGTGGCGCTGATCCTGGCGGCGCTGGTGAGCTACGGATTCGCGCTCAATCTCGCGCGCCCGCTGCAGCAGCGGTACGGCGCGCTGCCGGTGATCTGGCGGGCCCAAATGGTCGGCCTGGCGCTGACCGCACCGCTCGGGCTGCCCGACGTGCTCAAGGCGGAATGGACGCTGGCGCCCTGGCTCTCGCTGCTGGCGTTGGGCGCGCTCGGGACCGGAGTGGCGTACGTGCTCCTGGCCACCGCTGCCGGGCGGCTGGGTGCTACCCGCGCGTCCGCGACCACGTTCTTGATTCCCGCGGTGGCTCTGGTGCTCGGAGTGCTGGTGCGGGGTGAGCGAGTGGCGCCCTTGTCGGTGATCGGCGGCGCGGTCTGCGTCGCCGGAGCGTGGCTCATGCGCCGAGCGCAACTAACTCAGGCGGGCCGCCGGCCGGACGATGAGCGTCGAAAGCATGGTGGCGACGAGGGTGCGGGGCGAGGGGTCGGCGGTGAACACGTCGGCATGGCACACCGTCAGGGTACGACCCGCGCGGAGTACCCGACCGCACGCTAGGAAGGCGGCGGCTCGCGCCGGCGCGAGCAGGTTGATCTTGAACTCGACGGCGAGCACGTCGCTGTCCGGCGGGGCCAGGGTGAACGCCGCATAGCCATTCGCCGAATCCGCCGCGCTGGCGATGGCGCCCGCGTGAAGGAAGCCGTTCTGCTGACACAGCCGCGCTGAGTAGGGAAGGGCGAGGTCGACTTCACCAGGCGCGATCCGCGCAATGGTGATACCCAGCGACGTCATCAGGGTTTGGCGGGCAAAGCTTTCCCGCACCCTCGCCTCGAACCCGGGCTCTGCGGTCACGCGGCGATCAGCGGGAGCGCTGGTAGGTGCCGATCAGCTCCGCCTGGGCCAGCAGGTGGGGCTTGATGGCGGCGGCGAGCTGAGCGGCGGTCGGCCGACCGAGATCGCCGAGCAACGCGTCGAGCG
Source organism: Gemmatimonadales bacterium (assembly GCA_036257415.1). Classification (GTDB taxonomy): domain Bacteria; phylum Gemmatimonadota; class Gemmatimonadetes; order Gemmatimonadales; family GWC2-71-9; genus DASQPE01. Next base: position 933 of record DATAFP010000126.1, on the reverse strand, counting down.
CGTACAGCTTGTGGAAGTATCGATGCCGGCCGATCGGCGGGCAGGGACCTCCGTAGCCGGTCCGCTTCCAGTCGTTGACTCCCTCGCGCGTGCCCGGGGGGAGCTGTTTGTGGTCGATCCCTTCCGCCAGGCCCGTAGCCGAGGCCGGAATGTCGTACAGCACCCAGTGCACCCAGGTCATCTTCGGCGCCTTGGGATCCGGAGCGTCGGGATCATCGACGATCAACGCGAAGCTCCGGGTGCCGGCCGGCGCGCCGCTCCAGGCCAACGGCGGCGACCGGTCGGCGCCGTCGCAGGTGCAGTCACGCGGGATGTCTCCGCCGGGGCCGAATGCCGTGGACGTGAGCGCGAAAGGCATGGCCAGGTCAGACGTGGTCGGCGACGGCCGTCACGCCTTGCTCCCGGGCGCAGTGGGCGCAGCAGTAGAACGTGCCGTTGGCTTCGATCCCATGTCCGATGATCTTGCAGCGGCAGTGCTCGCACACAGGCGCGAGCCGGTGGATAGCGCATTCAAAGCTGTCGAACGTGTGCGTCTTCCCCGCGGCGATGACCTCGAAGGAGAGATAGTAGTCGTTACCGCAAACTTCACAGCGTGCCATGATGCCCTCCTCGGACTCTGACTCACCCGAGAAGACTCGCGCAATGACAACGGATTCGCCAGCGGCCGGCCGGACCTTTCTCACCGGCGCCACCGGTTACATCGGCAGTGCCGTCGCCGATCGACTTCGTGCTGCGGGGCGTGAGCTCAGCGGCCTCGCCCGAAGCGCCGAGGCCGCAGCACGGCTGGAGAGCGCCGGAATTCGGCCCATCAGGGGGGATTTCACCGATCGCGACAGCCTGCGTGCGGCGGCCCGCGCGGCGGACGGCGTCATCAGCATGGCTACCACCTACGATCCCGCCGTCGACGGACCCGCGATCGATGTGATTCTCGAA
>DATAFP010000057.1:0-2816 GCA_036257415.1 Gemmatimonadales bacterium | reverse complement strand
GCGCGGCTCATCCTCCACCTCTCACGATGGCGACCAGCTCCGGTCGGGTGACGAACTCCGGACAGATCGTACGATCGTACTCGTACGGCCCGCCGGTCTCCGCGTCGATCCACGGAAACCCCCGGCAGACCGCCGGGTAGTACGGCTCCGCGTGGATGGTGCAGATGTTCTCCCGGAGAAAGACGCAGCGACCGTTTCTGACCCGGGTTCGCCACTCCCCCCATCGGGTGCGGTAGACGGTGGCGTCGCCATGGGCGCGGCTGATGGCGGCTGCTTCGTCTTCACTCAGCGTGACCCCGTACGCGCAGCACGACGAGCAGTGCGGACACGGGAAGCATGGCAGCGCTGGAAAATTGTGGTTCATCGGGCCGTTCGCGGCGCGACCTGGGGAAGCACGTGTCCGTCGAGCCGCTCGGTCGGCCGCACGCCGATGAGCACGGCGAGGGTTGGCGCAATGTCGGTCGTGCTCACCGTATCGGGATACTGGCGCGCGGCGATGCCGGAGCCCAGGAACGCCACTGGCACTCGCTGGTCATCGGGATGGGCCGATCCGTGCATCGCGATCGTGATCGCGGGCGACCAGACGTAGTCCGGTTGGACGAACCCGCAGGCCAGCCAGCCGAAGTCATCGGGCAGCGAGCGCCGGCAGAGGATGGCGTCGGGATCGCTGGCCGGTGCCGCCTTGAGGGTGGCTGGAGTGAACACCCGGCGGACGCCCGGCGTGGCCGACATGCGGGCCGCCAATGCCTGGGCCACGCTGTCCGTTTTCACCCCGGCCCGGGCGAGCGCCGCAACGTCGCCCGCCAGGATGCCGTCGTAGAAGCCGAAGAGATCCCGTCCGACGAGCGCGGGCGCGAACGCACTGTTGAGCTCGGCGGCGAGATCGTTGAACCAGATGCGGCCGCTCTTCCGGCCGAGCACGGTGGCGACATACTCCGGCATCGACACGATCCCGTGATCCCCGGTGAGCGCCAGCAACGTACGATCGCGGGGCACGATGGCCCAGAGCGAGTCGAGGAAGCCGCCGAGCCAGCGATCGAGATGGATCACCTGATCGTGCAGCTCGCGCGAGTCCGGGCCGTACCCATGGCCGACCGCGTCGGTGGATGACAATGACAGGACCAGGAGGTCGGTCGCCTTCCCCTGGCCCAGCCGAAGCCGTTCCACACCGCGAAGCGCGAAGGCCAGCGTGAGCGAGTCCGTCACCGGATAATTGGGAAGTACGATGGCCGCGGCGTCGACGTTCGACGTCAGCTGGTGCGGGAAGGCAATGTCTCGCCCGCCGTTCTCGACCGCGACGCTGTCGGGCTCGGGATACGCGCCCGGCTCCTGCAACACCGGATTCCAGACCCAGCCCGCGAGCTTCTTGACCGGCTCAGTCGCGTTCCATTCCCGGACCCATCCGGGGAGGGTGTCGCTGCGATACCACGTGCTGGTGGTGAAGATGCCGCCGGAATACCAGAAGACGTCGCCTTTGAATCGCCCGAGGGGCAGTATGGCGCCCCGGTCTTTGCGCGACACGGCCAGCACGCGGGAGTCGTGGTCGGCCGACCGCATCCAGTCGTACAGCGTCGTGCCGCGAAAGCGGCGGGGTGAGGCGCCCAGGCCAGCATCTTTGAGCTCGAGCAGCGGGCTCGACGGATCGAGCACCCCGTGCTCGTTGGTGATGATGTTCGTGTGCGCCGGAAACCTGCCCGACAGCATCGTCGAGTGGCCGGGGGCTGTTTCGGTGACCGCATGATCTTGCCGGCCTTCGGCAAAGAAGGCGCCCTCGCGCCAGAACCGGCCCAACCCGCCACTCAGCTGCGCGCTCCAGCGCGGTATGTAGTCCCCCCGGAGCTGATCCACTGCGATCAGCACGACGAGCTTTGGCTTGGGGGGCGGTTCGGGAGCGGCGACACCGGCCGGCGCGGGGGCGGCACCGCAGGCCAGCGCGGCAAAGGCGAAGAGCGTGCGTGGGAGCATGTGAGAACTTAGCGTGCCCCCCGTCGTCAGCGCACCAGATGCGTGACCCATTCCGCGGGGGCGGCATCGAAGGGCAGCACGCGCCCGCCCTCGATGAGCGGCACTGGCCGTGGCTCCCGCTCGTCGGCCCGGACCCGGACGGCTGCGCTGCGCGGAATACCGAACCGCCAGCGGCCACTGGTCGGCTCGTTAAGTCCGTTGTAGCACCGGACCACGACCCCGGCGCCGCTGGCGGGCGGCTTGATAGCCGACACGATGAGCCCCTTTCCTTCCAGCGTGATGCCATCCTCCGATCCGAGCGGGGCCGCTGCATCGCGGAGCCACACTGGCCTCACCGGAAGAAACGCATCTTCCCACAGCGCCTGGAGTCGATCCGCGCGGGCGAGGTCGAGCTCGGAAACCGGCGCGAGCGCGAGCTCCAGGCGATCCGAGCCGAGACATTGTCCCAGTGGAGTTGCCGTCGGCCAGCCAGCGTGCCCAGGCCGATTCGGGAGATCGGAACGGGAGAGCTGACCAACAGCGCGAATCACCGTAACGAACAGCTCTCCGCGGGCGCTCCACTCGATTTCGAAGAAGCCGGGGCTGAACACCGCCAGGCCCCGCCCCTCCGCGGCCACCGCTACGATGCGATGCGCGGGGGCGGTTGCCGCGGGCGTTTCCCGCGGATGCGCCCGCGCGTCAATCGCGACCGGCGCTCGCAGAGTGACCCCGAACTGTGTGCCGGTGAGCACCGGTCTGGCCCCGAGACCGGTCTCGCTTCTGAGCCGGAGACGATGATCGATGCCGCCGTTGTCCAGGTCCAGCGTGTAGTGGACGAGGGGGCTGCCGCGATGGAGCCGGAGCACCAGGCG
>DATAFP010000051.1:0-1897 GCA_036257415.1 Gemmatimonadales bacterium | reverse complement strand
TCGGCCTCGCTCATCAGCTCGTCGCGTTCGTGCTGCGTTAGCGCGTCGAACGCACCAGGGTTGCTGTACACCAGCGCCACGTACTTCATTGCTTCCTCCGCTCTTCGTGGATCAGGCTTCATGGCTAGGTCGGAGCAGCCGGCCAGTTCTCGACATCACGCTCCCGCCAGGACCTCGCCCAGCCTCTCAGCGAACGCCGTGGAGCGTGCTGCCGCGCGCATGGGCGTGGCGTCCTGGTGCCAGACCCCAGTGGCAGCTGTCTTCTCTGCATAGTCCCGATCGGCGTTCGCCGCCCGCTTCACCGCGTTGGTCGGCGAGCCCGTTATGCAGTACGTCGCGAGGTGGCGCATGCATGCTTGCAGCAGACTTGCTTAGAGACGAGGGCGCCACGGTTGGCGAGCTCGCCGGTCGACTCGGGTATCGCTTCGAGGCGGCCTTCGCGCGGGCGCTCAAGCGCGAGATCGGCGTCTCGCCGGGGTCGGTCAGACGAAGCACGGCGTCGAGCAGGAGCGGAATTCAGCCATTCCCCGAAGGTCGGCTGGCGCCGCTAATGCACCGCAGGGCGGATTGTGGCTGTCAGTAGAACGCTGGCGTCTTCGTACGAAGGTCGGCCATGTGGGTCAGTTCGGTGACGGCGAGCGCAAGCTCGGTCGCGATGTCGAGTGAGCGCTCGCGGCGCGAGTTCTCCCGCATCCACCAGCAGAGGATCTGAACAACGGATCCGGCCATGTCCGAATACTCGAGGACGGCGGACCGGACCGTGATGGGCGAGCTGGTGATGCCACCGGCGCCGAGCTTGAACCACTGGCCGTTCTTGAAGGCGAGCATCGGGCTGCCGGCCGGGTCGGGAAGCACCACGTCGAACTGGCTGTCCGCCTGCCGTGGCTCGGGCAGGAGCGAATCGTAGGATGGGATGTCGGGTGGCTCCGGGTAGCTCGGCGCCGCGGCGAGCGAGCCATTCGTGTACGGCGCCGGGGCGCGGCCATGGTGGCCGACACCAAGACCGGACGAGTGATCCTCGAACGCCGGCGCCGTCGACGGTGCCGCCGGGTAACCCAACGGGGGGCTGGCAGGTGCCGGCACATAAGCCGGAGCGGGTGAGGGCGCGGCCGCGGATCCCGAGTACGGGACGCCCGGCCCGGCATCGGGCAGCATCGCGGGTGGGGCATGGGCCGCAGGTGCCGCTGGGGCGGTCGACGGGTGGTAGTCCGCTCCCGGCGGTTCGCGGTAGGGGTCGTAGCCGGCCCCGTAGCCGCCGAACGGATCGTTGTCGTATCCGCGGGGGGCGACGGTCGCGCTCTGGTTCGGCACCGACGGTGTACGCGGGCCAATCGTGCGTGCGGCCCGAGCCTCCCGCGCCTCGTTCAGGTCGCGGATTTCAGCCTGTCGCTGCTCAGTTGACTGCGAGCCCATCGCACGGGCCTCGATTGCCCGTGGCATCGGGCGCCGCTCTGCTAGGCGTGGCTGCTCGCCGGTGCTTGGCCGGCCATCGGAGGGAGCCAAGACCGGTGCCGGGGCAGGCCGGCGTTCCGGCACTCGTGGCTGCTCCCCGGTCGAGCGCCGATCTCTGGCGTGGCGATGGTGGCCGCCGCCATCGGTCGTCGCGCGCGGCACGTAGCTTGTTGAGCCTGTATCCCAGTCCGGCGTCCAGGTGCGTGTGTCGACGGTCCAGGAATCCACTGGCGGTTCCAGCCGGGGATCCACATCCGGGTCGCCACGGAACCATGCTTCGACTTCAGTGTCGAGCTCGCGTTGCCGTTTGCGGGAGGCAGCGGCAGCTGAGCGGGGCTCGGGCGGGGATGGCGCGTCACCGCGCAACTCCCGGAACCATGCGTCGATGGAGGGATCCTGGATTCGTGAGCCCCTGCTGGGCGTGTCGTCGTAGTGGTAGCTCATA
>DATAFP010000037.1:0-3387 GCA_036257415.1 Gemmatimonadales bacterium | reverse complement strand
GGCCACGTTCAGCTACTCAGCCCGCATCGCCACCAACGGATCCACCCGCGCCGCCCGCAACGCCGGCCCCGCGCACGCCGCGAGCCCCACCACCAGCACCAGCGCCGCCACCCCCAGGAACGTCACCGGATCCTCCGGCGGCACCCCGAACAGCATCCCCCGTATCGCCCGAGCCAGCAGCGCCGACCCCACCAGCCCAAGCCCAAGCCCGATCGCCAGCAGCCGACCCCCATCCCCCAGCACCATCCCCATCACCCGCCGCGAGTCCGCGCCGAGGCTCATGCGGATCCCGATCTCCGCCGTCCGCCGCGCGATGAAGAACGCCAGCGTCCCGCCGATCCCGACCGCCGCGATCGCCAGCGCCACCGCGCCGAACGCCCCCACCAGCAGCGCGTTGAGCCGCTGCGGAGCGACCGTCTCCTCCCGGATCTGCTCCAGCGTCGCGATCCGCTCCACCGGCTGGTCCGGGATCAGCTCGTGGATCAGCCGCGCCGCCGCCGGCCCGAGGTTTTCGGCCGAGCGCGCCCGGATCACGACCGCGCCCGGGAAGAACCCGATCTCGTTCTGCGCCAGCGGCTGGTAGACGGCCGGCAGCGGTGGCGCGTCGGGGCCCGCGTCCCGAGTGTCGCCTACCACCCCGACGACCGTGCGCCAGTCGCCCGAGAGGTTAATGAACCTGAGCACGTCGCCGGTCCACGCAATCCGCTGCCCGACCGGATCCCGGCCGGGAAAGAGGCGCTCCGCCAGGGTCCGGTTGAGGATGACCACACGCACGGCATCGGCCCCGTCGGTGGCGGCGAACCCTCGGCCCCGGATCAGCGGGATCCCCGCGGCCTGGAAGTACTCGGGCGTGACGGTCCGGTATTCCGCCGTCGGCCGCGGCATCCCCGGCTCCTCGGCCCGCCCCTCGGCCTTGAGCTCGAGCAGCACGTTCGACGCGCGGAGCGGCACGTTCCACCCGATCCCGACCTCGGTCACGCCCGGCAGCGCCGCCAGCCGCCGCTGCACCTCCTCGAGCAGCGCCACCGACTGCGCCGGCGTGCGCTCGTCCTGGAGCGGGACCTCCATCGTCAGCGTGTTCTCGAGCCGCACGCCGGGATCCACCTGGTACAGCCGCAGCAGCGTCCGGGTGAGCAGTCCCGCCGCCGTCAGCACCGCCACCGTGGCCGCGACCTGCGCCACGATGAGCGCCCGCTGCACCCGCTGCCCCGCACCGGTGGCGCGCGTGCCGGTGCGGGTGAGCGAGCTGCCGGCCTCCTCGGGTCCCCGGAGCGAGGGGACGAACGCGAAGACGAGCGCCGAACCCGAGGCCGCCAGCAGCGCGAAGGCCAGCACCCCGCCGTCCATCCGGATCTCGCCGGCGCGCGGCGTGAACCGCTCGGCGAAGCTCACCAGCAGATCGAGGCCGGCGTAGGCGAGCGCGAGCCCCAGCGCCGCGCCCGCCGCGGCGAGGATCGCCGTCTCCGTGAGCAGCAGGGCGCGCAGCCGGTGGCGGTCGGCGCCGAGCGCCCAACGGATGGCCAGCTCGCGCTCGCGCCGCAGGCTCCGGGTGAGCACCAGGTTGGCGACGTTGGCGCAGGCGGTGAGGAGCACCAGCCCGGCGGTCACGGTCAGCAGGAGGACGCTCTTGCGGGCCCGCTCGGTGAGCGCGTCGCGCAGCGGGCTGGCCGTCACCTTGTAGCCGGCGCCGGGATCGTAGGCGTCGGGGTACTCGCGGTGCAGCCGGGCCATGACCGCATCGAGCTCCACCTGCGCTTGCCGCGGCGTGGCGCCGGGCGCGAGCCGGCCGAACACGGAGGTCATCCGATGGGTTCGCCCCGTCACCATGGTGGCGTCGAGGTGATGCGGGCTCACCACCATGTTGACGAACACGTCGTTCTCGACCGGAAATGCGGGCGCCGGCTCCGCCACACCCACCACCTCGGCCGAGCGGCCGTTCACCCGGAGCACTCGCCCGATCACGGCAGGGTCGCCGGCGAACGCTCGCCGCCAGTAGGCGTCGGTGAGCATCATCGCGGGCGCGGCGGTGGGGCCGTCGTCGCGCGCGTCGAGGGTACGTCCCACCACCGCGCCGAGGCCCATGACCTCGAAGAAGTTGCCGGTGACGATGCCGGCCTGGATCTGCACCGGCTCGCCCGCGCCGATCAGGTTGAAGGTGAGCGACGAGAACTCCGCCACGGCGGCCAGTGACGGCGCGCCGGCCCGGATGTCGGCGATCTCCGGCACCGAGAACCAGATGTCCTGCTGCCCGGTGTTCGCGGCGGACTGGCGCAGATAGAGGAGCCGGTCGCCGTCCCGGTGGGGCAGGGGGCGGAGCATGACGCCGCGGAGGACGCTGAACACCGCCGTGTTGGCGCCGATGCCGAGCGCCAGGGTGAGGACCACGGCGGTGGCGAAGCCGGGGGACTTGGCGAGGGAGCGGAGGGCGAGTCGCATAGGGTCTCCGGAATCGGCTTGTCACCCTGAGCGCAGCGAAGGGGCCACGCCTCGGGTAACGGCTCCTTCGCTTCGCTCAGGATGACAATGACGCAGCCTGGACGAACGCGGCGGACTCTTTCATGGACATAACATGTGCGACGAGCTGATCGACCGCGATCTCGGTGCCCTGCTGCCAACCCGAGGTCTTGTTCTTCTCGAGGTCCGCTTCATCCCGGTGCAGCGCGGTGAAGACGTAGCGAGTGCCGGTTCCCACGGTCTCCATCGTGACGATGGCGGTGATCGGAATGTCGTCGAAGACCGCCGGACGGTAACCGGGGAACAACATGGAGGTCCAGACCAGTCGTTCCATCGGAACGACGTCCAGAAAACAGCCGAGGTTGGGAAACTCCTGACCATTCTCCCCCGCGATGTCGATGCTGAAGATCCCACCCGGTCGCACGTCCATTTCGGCCCGCGCCACGCGCCCCCAGGCCTTGGGCATGTACCACTCCTTGAGATGCTCCGGCCTGGTCAACGCTTCCCAGACGAGCCGCGCGGGCGCGTCGATGAACCGCTCGATGGCGATATCGAGCTTTGGATTGAAGGCGAATGCCTTGCTCATGATGCCGACTCCTTCTCCTTGAGTTGTTTGACGTATTGATCGAGCCGGTCCAGTCGAGCTTCCCACTCCTGACGACGCGCGGTCAGCCAGTCCTCGACGACGGTGAACCGCTCGGGCGCGAGCTCGTACGTCCGTACTCGCCCGCGCTTCTTCGACTTGACCAGTCGACTCTGCTCGAGCACCGAGAGGTGCTGCACGAACGACGGGAGCTGCATGTCGAACGGCGCCGCCAGCTCGCTGACGGTGGCCGGTCCAACTGACAGTCGCTCCAGGACTTTTCGCCGAGTCGAGTTGGACAAGGCGTGAAAGACGTCGTCAGCGACTGCGGATTGCACCATTCCGACACC
>DATAFP010000024.1:0-8986 GCA_036257415.1 Gemmatimonadales bacterium | reverse complement strand
GTGAGAGGGCAGGTAGAGGCGGTCGACCGTGCCCTCGAGGGAGGGAGCGATTGTGGTGATGTTCTGCGCCTGATTGCGGCTTGTCGCGGCGGGATGGACGCGCTGATGGCCGAGGTGTTGGAGGGCCACATCCGCGAGCATCTGGTGCCGGCGCCAGGCTCGAAGGACGCCGGCGCGGTGGAAGAACTCATCGATGTCGTACGGGCATACTTGAAGTGACTGCCCCGGCGATGCTCCAGGGACACGCGCCCCCGCCGCGGGGCCGCGACGACCAGCACCCGCTGGAGCTGCTCGCGATCGCGCGCGTCGGTCTCGTGGCCCTCGCGGCGGCCGCGGTGTGGTTTCACCTGTGGGAGCCGTTCGCCAAGGTCAGCCTCATCGGACTCATCGCCACGCTCGTGGGTGGCTACCCCATCTTCAAGGAAGTCGTCGAGAACATCCTCGAGCGCAAGATGACGATGGAGCTCTCGATGACGATCGCGCTGGTGGCGGCCCTCCTCATCGGAGAGTTCTTCACCGCGCTCGTCATCACGGGCTTCGTCCTCGCGGCCGAGATCCTGGAAGGGTTGACCGTGGCCCGGGGGCGGCGGGCAATCCGTCACCTGCTCGCGTATTTGCCGCGCGCGGCGACCGTGCGCCGCGATGGGCAGGTTTGCGACATCCCGGCTGCTGACTTGCGGGCCGGTGACCTGGTCTTGGTGAATCCGGGCGGTGCGGTCCCCGTCGACGGGAACGTCGTGGCGGGCGATTCCTACGTCGATCAGGCAACCATCACCGGCGAGTCGATGCCGGTGGAAAAGACCGTCGGCGCTCCGGTCTACGCGGGGACCCTCAATCAATCCGGGGCGCTGGAAATTCGCGCCGAGCGCATCGGCCGGGATACCAGCTTCGGGAAGATCATCCAAGCCGTGGAGCAGGCGGAGCGGTCCCGCGCACCGGTGCAGAAGACGGCCGACCGGCTGGCTGGATATCTCGTCTATTTCGCCCTCGCGGCCGCCGCCCTGACGTTCATCATCACCCGCGACGTCCGGTCCACGATTTCGGTGGTCATCGTGGCCGGCGCCTGCGGCATCGCGGCCGGTACCCCGCTCGCCATTCTAGGCGCGATCGGCCGCGCCGCTCGCAACGGCGCGATCGTGAAGGGCGGCCTGTACCTGGAAGTGCTGGCGTCGGTCGACACGGTCGTGTTGGACAAGACCGGCACCGTCACATTCGGCACGCCTTCGGTTCGCGCCGTTCTCCCGGCCCCTGGTGTTTCGGAAGAGCATGTTGTTGAGGCGGCTGCCGTGGCCGAGCGTCGGTCTGAGCATCCGTTGGGGAAGGCGGTGCTCGCACGAGCAGCGGAGCACAAGCTCCCCCCCGTCGAACCCGATCGGTTCAGCTACACACCGGGCAAGGGCGTCATCGCGGAGGTGGCCGGGGAGCGGTTCCTGGCGGGAAGTGAATCGCTGCTGGCGGACTACGGTATGAGCCCGGCGGCGGTCAGCGCGAGCCTCCCCGACGGCGCTTCTCCGGTGTTCGTCGCCCGCGGGGGCCGCCTTCTCGGCGTTATCGAGGTCGCCGATACCGTTCGCCCCGAGGCTGCCGTCGCAATCCGCACGCTCCGTGCGATGGGCATTCGCACGATCCTGCTGACGGGCGACGTCGGCCAGGTCGCTCAGAGCGTGGCCCGTGAGCTTGCGGTGGACGAAGTGGCCGCGGGGCTCCTGCCGGACGAAAAGCGGGAGTGGATCGAGCGGCTCGTGCAGCAGGGGCGGAAGGTCGCGATGCTGGGCGACGGGGTGAACGACGCCCCTGCGCTCGCCGCGGCCAGCGTCGGCGTCGCGATGGGATCGGGCACCGACGTTGCCCGGGAGAGCGCTGATATCGTGCTCCTCGGCAACGACCTCGTCAAGTTCGTCGAGACCGTCCGCATCGCCCATCGCACCCGGCGGATCATCTGGCAGAATTTCGCGGGGACGGTGGCGGTGGATGCGGTGGGGATGGCTCTGGCGGCCTTCGGTTTCCTGAATCCGCTCCTTGCGGCGTTCATCCACGTCTCGTCGGAGCTCGCCTTCATCCTGAATTCCACGCGTTTGCTGCCGGGATCGGGACCCCACCCCGGTTAGCACCCGCGGGTTACGGCGCCGCCGTCGTCGCTCCTACCGTTGGCCGAGAATGGCTCACCAGCACGCCGCAGATCCCGCCGTGTTGGGCCACGTTGACCACCTGCTTCTGCGACGCCCGAGCGAGGACGGCGACCCCGTCCGCGCTCGCCGCGAATCCCATCACGGTGTAGAACGGCTCGATGTGCATCGCACCGTCCGCGCCGATCACGGGACATGCCCGCACCGGGATCGTCGCCAGCTGCTGCACCACCCAGCGGTCGTCCGGGTCGGCAAGCGCGGCCGCCATCGCGCGCTCCCACTCATCGCGGGTCACCGCGGGCCCGATCACGATTCCCTCCCCACCGTAGGCGCGGTTCGGCTTCAGGACGAGCGCCTCGTGGTTCGTGCGCGCATAGTCGAGCAGACTGCCGAACCGACCGTCGGGAAGGACCGTGCGGCGGTCGCAGAGAATCCGGGTCCAAAGGATGTGTCGCTGGAAGAGGTGCCGCTCCTCCGGCGTGAAGTATTGGTGACAGAGCCTCGGATCGGTGAGCACCTCGAAGCATGCCTTCTGGTCCAGGTCCGCGGTGATGGAGGAGATCATCCGGTTCTCCCGCAGCAGGACTCGCATGGGGTCGACCGCCACGCCCTCCTCCGCCAGCTCGAGCAGGTCCACCACGCCGTAGTCGCGGTAGGCGAGATCCACCCGCTGACCGTTGTGCCAGACGCCGCCCTGCCAAAGCTCGAGCTCGGAAGGATCGGCGTGCATGACGGTAAGTCCATGCCGATCGCGCAGGTAGCGGGCGAGCTGCTCCTGCTCGTCCGGGCCGTTGCCGGCATACTTGGGTTCGATGAAGCAGATCTGCGGACCGCAGCCGATGGCGGCCATGTGCTCCAGCAGCTCCTGGGTGAGCAGCTCGCGCATGTCGGTGCCGAGCGAGAGCTCGATCTCGGGGTCGCCCTGCTGCAGCACGGGCACGACGATGTCGGCGAGGAGCCGCTCGCAGACGGGCACCATGTGAATGCCGCCGATGCCGGCCAGGTTGGGCTCGACGAATCGGAGCGTGTCCTTCCACATCGGACTGGTGAGGTCCAGGAGGGCGTCCAGTCGTCCGAAGACCGGGTTGTGCTCCTCCTGGCTCGTCCCCCAGCACTCGCGCAGCCAGCGCTCCTCGGCGTCGGGTAGTCGAAGGACCTCGCGTACCGCACCGTCGTGGAGATAGAGTGACGGGAGCCGCTTGAGCGCGTTCTGCACCGTCAGCGTGACGTGGTGGATGTAGGTCAGCTGCTCCGGCAGGATCGTAACCGGCGCTGGCAGGATGCGGACCGGCTCCATCTCGCCTTCGTGGAGGTAACCGACGTGGTGCGCCAGTGCGCCCGCGCGAAGGCGCTCGACCACTTCGGCCAGCTCGGCGGGGGCAAGCCGGGCGAGGGCGTGCTGCACCCGGCTCGCCACCGCCAGACCGGTCAGTCCCAGCTCCTCGGCGGGGGTCAGCATCGTTTACTCCCATGACGGGCGGCTGCGGATGGCATGTGTATGTTACTCCCCGACGACACCGGCGCAAACGACTCGGCGCCGCCACCGCTCATCCGACTGGATCATGCGCCCGGACAAAGCGTACCAGGAGCTCGTGCAGCGACTGCGGGACGAGACGCTCCTCACAACCATCGAAGCGCTGCTGGAGTGGGACGAGGAGACGTACATGCCGGCGGGCGGGGTGGCGAACCGGAGCGAACAGCTGGCCATGATCGCCGGGCTGCTGCACGAGCGCGGTACCGACCCACGGCTCGGCGAGCTGCTGCACGCCGTCGAGGCCTCCGACCTGCTCGCCGATCCGGCCGCTCCGCCGGCGGTCAACGTGCGCGTGCTGCGGCGGGACTATGACCGGTTCGTTCGGTTGCCCCGGTCGCTGGTGGAGGAGGTCGCACGCACGACCTCGCTCGCGCAGCAGGCGTGGGCCTCGGCTCGCGAGGCGAAGGACTTCCAGCGGTTCCGCCCCTTTCTCGAGCGCATCATCGCGCTCAAGCGCAATGAAGCCGAGTGCGTTGGCTACGCCGAGGAGCCCTACGATGCGCTGCTCGAGGACTACGAGCCTGGACTCGGCAGTGCCGTGGTCGCGCGCTTGTTCGAGGTGCTGCGCCAGGAGCTGATGCCGCTGGCCGGGCGGATCGCCGGGGCGAAGCGCCAGCCGGACGCGTCGGTGCTGCGCCGCCACTTCCCGCGCGACGGTCAGCGCCGCTTCGGTGAGATGGTGGCCGCTGCCGTGGGCTTCGAATTCGGGCGCGGGCGCCTCGACCTCGGCGTCCATCCCTCTTGTAGCAGCATCGGTCCAGGCGATTGCCGCATCTCCGTGCGATTCGACGACCGCGACTTCGCGGGCGGACTTCTGACCATCCTCCATGAAGTCGGCCACGGCCTCTACGAGCAGGGGCTGGACCCGGCGCACTACGGCACCCCGCTTGGCGAGGCTCCGTCGGTCGGAATTGACGAAGCACAGGCGCGCTTCTGGGAGAACCGGGTGGGGCGTGATCGCCGGTTCTGGGACCACTTCTATCCCCGGGCACGCGAGCTGTTCCCCGAGAGCCTGGGCGACGTGCCGCTGGAGGAGTTCCACTTCGCGGTGAATCGGGTGGTGCCGTCGCTGATCCGGGTCCGGGCCGACGAGGTGACCTACAATCTCCACATCATGATCCGTTTCGACCTCGAGCGGGCACTGATATCGGGGGCGCTTTCTGTTGCCGACCTGTCGGAAGCGTGGCGCGCGGCCTACCGGCAGATCCTCGGCGTGGTGCCGCGAACCGATGCCGAGGGCTGCCTGCAGGACGGGCATTGGGCCGACGGTCTGATCGGGTACTTTCCGACGTACACGCTGGGCGACGTGTTCGCGGCGCAGCTGTTCGCCCGCGCCGAGGTGGAGCTGGGGAGCCTGGGCCCGGAGTTCGCACGCGGCGAATTCGGTGCGCTGGTGCAATGGCTCGGCCGCCGGGTGTACCGGCAGGGCGGGCGGTATCCGTCGCCCCGGCTCATCGAGGTCGTGACCGGCTCGCCCCCCGATCACCGACCACTAGTGAGGATTCTCAAGGCCAAGTACGAGGAGCTCTACCAGCTCTGACCTGCCGGCTGGTCAAGTCCGTACCTGATCCCACGACGAGTGCCGGTTGATGGACGATGCGTGCCGAATGGATGCTGCGAGAGGCGCTGGATTGCTTCACGGCAGGAGATCGGATCGACCTGTTGGTGAGCGACCTGGTAATGCCGGTGATGTCGGGCCGCGATCTGGCTCGCGAGCTCGGGGTCCGGCATCCGGACCTGCCGGTGATCTGGATTTCGGGCTATCCGCGCGATCCCGCGATGAGCCACCCGGCGCAGGACGGCGAGCAACCGTTCCTGCAGAAGTTCAGCGGATCAGCCGCCCCGTTCGAAGGAGAACTTCTGGCCGCCGACGGAGGCTTCGTACATCAGGCCACCCTTGCCCATCGTGACCACCGAGATGCCCTTCCGATACGGCAGGTCGCCGGCAGCCCGCTGATTCACCGCGATGGCCGACACCTGAGCATCGAATTCGAAGTTCCCCCGGGTGAAATCGTCCAGGGCGGCCTTGTCCTTGAAAAAGATGACTTCGCTGTAGGCCTGCCCGCCGAGCTGGAGGCCGATCGTGACCTGCGTGAGGCTGGCCTTACCGATGCGACGGCCCTTCTCGTAAACCCAACCTGTTCCACGGGCACCGCCGACGCCGATGGCGCCCTTGCCCACGGTAGGAAATACCACGTAACCGTACGCCTCGTCGAACGCCTTGGCCACGCGAGGGTCCTTCTCCTTGAACTTGGCGATCACCGGCGGCACGTTGTCCTGCGCGGCGAGCGCCGATAGCGAAACGGGCAGCATCGCCGCGACGAGACACAGAACCGAACCGACCATACAGCCCTCCGCGTTGGGAGTTGGTGAAAACGGAATGGACGCACAGGCACAGATCTTCGGCGTCAGGAAGAGCGCCGATACTCGCAAAGCACTCCGCTTCTTCGCGGAGCGCCGGGTCAAGACCCATTTCGTGGACTTCTCAGTCCGCGGTCCCTCGCCCGCCGAGCTGCGCCGCTTCGCGCAAAGGTTCGGCATCGCCAGCCTCATCGACCGGACCAGCCCGCTGTTCGCCGATCTCGGGCTTCGCGCAGCCGAGCTGAACGAGGACCGCTGGCTTGCCACCCTCACATCGGAGCCCTTGCTGCTGCGGATGCCGCTGGTGCGAATCGGCAACAGGCTGTCGATCGGCACCGACGAGGCCGAGTGGCGGGCGTGGGTGTCCTGACGATGCCGGAAAGTAAACCCACGCCGGGAGCCGCGCGTCAGCCGATCAGGACATTGCGCCAGCGGGGCATTTCATCGAGGACCCGTCCGGTGCCACGCACCACCGACGTCAGCGGATCCACGTCGATACGCACCGGCAGGCCGGTCTCGAAGGTGAGGAGGGAATCGAGCCCGCGAATCAATGCGCCGCCGCCCGTGAGCACGATCCCGTTCTCGAGGATGTCGCGCGCCAGCTCCGGTGGCGTAAGCTCCAGCGCCCGCCGGACCGCGTTCACGATCCGCTGAACCGACTCGGCCATGGCATCGCGGATCCCGACGGAGTCCACCGTCACGGTGCGGGGCAGCCCCGAGACGAGGTCCCGCCCTTTGACCTCAAGCTCCAGCTCCCGTTCGAACGGAATTGCCGAGCCCAGCCGTACCTTGACCATTTCGGCGGTGGGTTCGCCGATCAGCAGGCTGTAGTTCTTTCGCAGGTACTGGACGATCGCCTGATCCAGCTCGTCGCCTGCGGTCCGGATCGAGGCATCGCAGATTACCCCGGACAGCGCGATAACTGCCACGTCGGTCGTACCGCCTCCGACGTCCACGATCATGTTGCCGATCGGCTGGTCGACCGGTAACCCCGCGCCGATCGCGGCCGCGATCGGCTCCGCGACCAGGTAGAGACGTTTCACTCCCGCGGACCGTGCAGCATCGCGGACCGCCCGGCGCTCGACCTCGGTGATGCTCGAGGGGACGCAGACGATGACGGTCGGCTTTACCCGGAAGAGGTAGCGATCCAGCGTGAGCTGGATGAACCGTCGCAGGAGCTGCTCGGCGACCTGGAAATCCGCGATGACCCCGTCCTTCATCGGGCGGACGGCACGGATACCGGCTGGGGTACGGCCCAGCATCCGTTTGGCCTCCAGGCCCACGCTAAGTATCTCCCCGCGCGGGCCCAGCGCGGCGACCGAAGGTTCGTTGAGAATGATGCCCTCGCCTCTAACCAGAACGAGGGTGTTGGCGGTCCCGAGATCAACGGCGAGCTCCCCGGCCGAACGCCAGGAGCGCTTGATGGCGCGGCGGACCGGTAGCGCGGCCGCCGCGGCCGGGGGAGCCTCCCCTGAAGCCGGATGCATGAGCGGTGATTCCCTTCCAGCGTGAGATCGAACGCGAAACGGCGGGCGTTGGTACGCGCGTGCCGTGCAGAATTCCCGAGGCCTCGCGAATCACGCGAGACGCAAACCAGTGCGCGATTCCGGGCTGTCATAGTGCGAAACGGTGCACGGGTCCCGCGCGGTGGCCGACGGATTCCAAGTTCCGTGCCAGCCAAAGGATGCAGTGGTCGGCACTGGCCTGCTGATTGCTCTTTCGGGCGGCGAATCGACCCGATAACTCCAGCGATGCGAACTATCACTTGCCTGTGGGCCCTTGCCGTGGCAGGGCTGCCGACGAACGCCGCCGCCCAGGCGATCCCTGCCGATGTCGCGCGGGCGCTGGAGGCGTGGTACGGCCAGGCGCGCCGGTCGGCGCCGGGGCAGTGGGGCATCGCCATCTTCACCGCCGACGGACGGCTGGCCTGGGCGGCGAATCCCAATGATCCGCTGATCGCGGCATCCACCACGAAGATCTTTACCACCGGTTATGCCCGAAGCGTGCTCGGTGGCGACGCGCGGTTGACCACCCGCGTGTTGGGCGCCGGATACGTGAGCGAGGACGGCCGATGGGTCGGCCCTTGGGCGTTGGAGCTCAACGGCGACCCCACCCTGGACCGCGCGGCAGGTACCGGACCGTCGTTGCGCGCCCTGGCCGCGCAGCTCCGCGCGATGGGGGTCCGCGAGATGCACGGGCCGCTGATTCTTCGGAGCACGACTGGCAGCACGGCCACTGCCGTCCCCGCGGCGTGGGAGGATCGCTATGCAGGACAGCTGTACGCGCCACCGGTCGGGGCGGTGAGCCTGCACGAAAACGTCATGAGCTTCACGGTCCGGCCCTCGGCGCAACTCGGCGCTCCGCCCGAAGTGGTCTGGGCGGTGCCGGCCGGATGGGAAGCGCTGGTCAGGATGGAGGCCCGCACGGTCGAAGGGGGCCGCACCCGACTCCGGCTCGAGCCGTTTCCGGATGGGAGCTGGGCGCTCACCGGAACGATCGGCCAGTGGGCGCGACCGGCTGGATTTGCATCCATCCCGGCGCGTCCCGAGCGGGTGCTGGAGCATGCCTGGGCGGCGGCGCTCGAGCGTCAGGGGATCCGCTGGGAGCGCACGACGCTCGCACTCGCGTTGGGTGAGGACCGGCTGGTTCCGATTGCACAGGTCCGCTCCGCTCCGTTTGATACGCTCGCGAGCGAGGTGAACCGACGCAGCCTGAACATCGGCGCCGAAATGCTGCTGAGGTGGGCCGCGGGCGGGGCCGGCGCCGAACGGGTGAGCGCCCACGTGCGCGAGGTCGTTGGCCCGATGGCCAGGATTCACCTGGCCGACGGCAGTGGGCTCTCGCCCCGCGATCGGGTGGCCCCGCTGACGCAGGCGCTGTATCTGGTCCGAGCGCCCCGGTCGGCCAGTCTCGCGCCGCTGCCGTTCCTGCTGCCGCGGAACGGAACCGGCACCCTCCGCGGGCT
>DATAFP010000009.1:0-1982 GCA_036257415.1 Gemmatimonadales bacterium | reverse complement strand
CCGGCGCCCATCGGCATGGAAGCGGCCGGCGTCGTCCTCGAAAGCAACGCCCCGGGGTTCAGCCCCGGTGACCGGGTTGCCTACGCCTGCCCACCGCCGGGGGCGTACGCGACGGTGCGCACGCTGCCCGCGGAGCAGCTCGTTCCGCTCCCGGACCATGTGAGCGAGGAAACCGCGGCCGCGCTCATGCTGAAGGGCATGACGGCCGAATATCTCCTTCACCGTACGCACCGGGTCAAGCCCGGCGACGCCGTGCTGGTGCACGCCGCGGCGGGCGGCGTCGGATTGCTGCTCTGCCAGTGGGCCCGCGCGCTGGGCGCGCGTATCATCGGCACGGTCTCGAGCGAAGCGAAGGCGGAGCTGGCCCGCGCGAACGGCTGCGAGCATGCGATCGTGACCCGGAGCTACTCCTTCGCGGAGAAGACGAAGCAGTTCACCGGTGGACGCGGCGCCGACGTGATCTACGATGGCCTCGGGCGGGAGGCGGCGGCGGAGAATCTGGCGGCGCTCGCCCGGCGCGGCCACTGGGTGAGCTACGGCCACGCGACCGGCGCCCTGGAACCCATGAACCTGACCGAGAAGTCCGGGACCTTTTCTCAACCCGTGCTCTTTCACTACACCGAGGACTCCCTGCACCAGATCGCCGGCCACGTGTTCGCCGCGCTGCGCGACGGCATCCTCACGCCCCACATCCGCCACCGCTATCTGCTCGCTGCCGCGGCCGACGCCCATCGCGACCTCGAGGCGCGACGCACCACCGGTCAGGTCGTCCTGCTAACCTGACTGGGTTAGACTACCGCCGACTCGCTGAGGAAGGAGACCGCCATGCCGTTCTACGAAAGAGGTCCCGTTCGCATCCACTACGAAGAGGTCGGTTCCGGCTTCCCCCTGTTGCTCATCCCGGGTGGCGGGCTCAATTCAGCGCTCTCCTCCTGGCAGACCGCCTCGCCGTTCAACCCGATGGAGCGGTACAAGGACGACTTCCGCTGTATCTGCGGCGAGCTGCGCAACGCCAACCCCGGCCAGTCCAGCGGCCCGCTGGAGATCGATCGCCCGTGGGATGCCTATACCGACGACCAGCTCGGGCTGATGGACCACCTCGGGATCCGGGAATTCCTGGTCATGGGCTTCTGCATCGGCGGGCCGATGATCCACAACCTCATCAAGAGGGCTCCGGAGCGTGTGGTTGCCGCCGCCATGATGCAACCCAGCGGCTTCCGGCCTGAGATCCCGGACCTGTTCTACCAGAACAACATCAAGAACTGGGGCCCAGCGCTGTGTGCGAAGCGTGCCGACATCACCATGGACATGGTCCATGCCTTCCTCACCAGCATGTACACCAATCGCGCCGACTTCGTGTTCACCGTGTCGCGTGATTTCGTCCGCTCCATCCGGACGCCGCTGCTGATCGCGCCGGACGACGTGCCTGCGCATCCGTACAAGGTCGCGATGGAGGTGGCCAGCCTCGCCCCCAAGGCCGAGGTCACGATCTATCCCTGGAAAGATTCGCCGGAGCACATCGACGAGGTCGTCGAGCACGCGCGGCGCTTCCTCAAGGCGCACGTCCCCGTCGGGGCCGGCCGATGAGCGACGGACGATTCACCACGTTGACGGCCGAGACCATGACGCCGGAGCAAAAACGGGTGGCGGATGCTATTCAATCAGGCCCGCGCGGCGCGGGCCTCCGCGGGCCGTTCAACGCGCTCCTGCGAAGTCCGGACCTGTGCGATCTCGTTCAGCGGGTGGGCGCGTTCGTACGGTTCGGCACGTCGATCCCTGCGCGGCTCAACGAGATGGCGATCATCATGGCCGGGCGGAAGTGGACGGCGCAGTACGAGTTTTACGCGCATCGGCGGCTGGCCATCGAGGCCGGCCTCAAGCCCGCCATCGCCGACGCCATCGCGGCCGGCACGCGGCCGACGGGCATGGCGGAGGACGAGGCGGTTGTGTACGACTTCGTCTCCGAGCTGCTCGGGACGGGG
>DATAFP010000239.1:0-11299 GCA_036257415.1 Gemmatimonadales bacterium | reverse complement strand
CCCGCCACCTGTGAGGGTCCGGACCCGCAGATTTCGACGTACGAGACCAGCCCGACGCCGAGATAGCGACCTTGCTTCCTGGCGTCCGCTTGTTCCCGTCGAAACTGCTTGAGGTCGAACAGGGTCAGTGCCTTGTCGAGCGCGCCTTCGTAGTTACCGGAATCATAGGTGATGCCGGTCGCGCTGACGTAGGGGAACTTGTCCGACGCGATGAAGTTCTTGCGCCGCACGTCCACCGGATCCATACCGATCTCATGCGCGAATAGATCCAGCAGCCGCTCCAGGAGATAGGTGGCCTCGGGGCGGCCCGCGCCGCGATACGCATCGACCGGAGTTGCGGTGGTGTAAACGCCGTGGACGGTGCCGTGAATGTTCGGAATGGCGTACGGCCCCGAGTAGATCAACCCGTGGAGGATCGTCGGGATCCCTGGTGCCGCTGTGGAAGCGTACGCGCCGAGGCCGGCGTACACCGTGGTGCGGAGGCCGGTAATTCTCCCGTCTCGCGTGCCGCACAGCTCCACGTACTCCACGTGGTCGCGCCCGTGGATGGTCGCTTTGTAATTCTCCGATCGGTCCTCGGCCCATTTGACCGGTCGGCCGAGATCCATCGCCGCCAGCCCGACCAGCGCCTCATCGGCGTACACCGGGATCTTGCTGCCGAATCCGCCGCCGACTTCCGGAGCGATCACGCGGATGCGGTGCTCGGGGAGCTTGAGCATCACCGAGGTGAGAAACCGATGGATGTGCGGGTTCTGGCTTGTGGCCCAGAGCGTCAAGTGTCCGGTGCCCCTGTTGTAGCTCGCCACCGCCGCGCGGCATTCCATGGCGGTCGGCGCCAGCCGCTGCTGCACGATCCGCTGCTTGACCTTGACCTCGGCCTCGTTGAACGCCTTCTCGGTATCTCCACCGGCCACGACCCAGGTGAATGCCGTGTTATTAGGCACCTCGGCGTGAACCTGGGGCGCTCCCGGCTGAGCCATCTTCTCCGGGTTCACGCCTGCGGGCAGGGGGTCGTAGTCGACCTCGATGAGGTCGATGGCGTCACGCGCCATCGCGCGCGACTCAGCGACAACCATCGCGACGCCATCGCCTACATAGCGTACCCGGTCGGAGGCCAGCTGCGGGTGCGGCGGGACCTTGAGATCACAGTTTGGGACATTCCACGCACAGGGCACCGGTACGATGCGGTCCTTGACGTCGCGCCCCGTGTAAAC
The DNA here is from genome assembly GCA_036257415.1 of Gemmatimonadales bacterium. Lineage (GTDB taxonomy): Bacteria > Gemmatimonadota > Gemmatimonadetes > Gemmatimonadales > GWC2-71-9 > DASQPE01. Next base: position 10,085 of record DATAFP010000239.1, on the reverse strand, counting down.
GGCGATCACACCCGGTGCCGATTTCGCAGCCTGGACATCTATCCGTGTGACCTTCGCATGCGCGTAGGGGCTTCGAAGTATCGCGGCGTAGGCCAGACCCGGAAGCTTGACGTCATCGACATAGGTCGCCGCGCCGGTGATGAGTCGGGGATCTTCACGCCGCCTGATACCCGATCCGAAGAGAGTTGGCATGGTTGGATCCTCAGACGCCCGCGCCGGCCGGCTGGCCGACCGGGCGGGCGGTTTGACGAGGAGCGCCGCTCGGGGCAACCTCGGCCCCCCGCATCGCCTCGGCGGCCGAGCGGATCGCCGCGACGATGTTCTGGTAGCCGGTACACCGGCACATGTTGCCTTCCAGGCCGTGGCGGATCTGCTCGTCGGTGGGATCAGGATGTGCATTGAGCAGATCAATCGAGGTCATGATCACGCCGGGGGTACAGAAGCCGCACTGGAGACCGTGTTTGTCCCAGAAGGCCTGCTGTATCGGATGCAGCCGGTCGGCGGTTCCGATGCCCTCGATGGTGGTGATATCGTGACCTTCGGCCTGCACCGCCAGCACCGTGCAGCTCTTCACCGCGTGCCCGTCGAGCAGCACGGTGCATGCGCCGCACTGGCTGGTGTCGCACCCGATATGAGTGCCCGTGAGGTTGAGATCGTCCCGAAGGGCGTGCACGAGGAGCGTTCGGGGCTCCGCGAGGATCGTGTGGGAGGATCCATTGACGTTGAGAGTGACGGAGCGCTTCATGCAGCCCACTCCTTATATGCAGTGCAGTGTAACGAGAGGATGTCTAGCGTACCCGCCGTAGTGCCCGTGGTCAAGCTGCCCGCTTGACCATGGTATGCGCCGCGCTGTAAACTTTTCTCCCTTTCCGCATCTGTCGCATCATCGCTGTTCGATGGGGTGTAGCTCAACAGGCAGAGCGCCCGGCTGTTAACCGGGAGGTTGCTGGTTCGACCCCAGCCGCCCCAGTTTCACCCTCCCAGAGCTACAACTCCTCGTACGCCGCGAGCGTCAGGAACTCCGGGAACTCCTCGGCGACAACCAGCGCGTCGACCAGGCGTGCTGCCCGATCCAGGCGGGCCGGGTCGGGGTGCCCTTCGCGGAGCTCTTCCGCTTCGGTCCGTACCAGCCCGCGCACGAGTTCGCGAGTGACGGGCGTGCCCTCGGCCGTGACAACCGCATGGCGGATCCATTGCCACAGCTGCGACCGCGCGATCTCCGCCGTGGCCGCGTCCTCCATCAGATTGTTGATCGCTACCGCTCCGGAGCCGCCGAGCCACGCGGCGAGGTACTGAATCGCCACGTTCACGTTGCCGCGCACGCCCTGGTCGGTCACTCGGCCGTCGGCTACGGTGACGTCAAGCAGCTCGCGGGCCTCGATCCGCACGTCGGGGCGGCGGTCCTTCTGGTGCGGCGCCCCAGCGAGCGCCTGGTCGAACACCGCGGATACCACCGGCACCAGGTCGGGATGGGCTACCCACGCACCGTCGAATCCCTCGTCGGCTTCCAGTGCCTTGTCCGCTTGTACCCGGGCGAAGGCCGTTGCGTTCACCGCCGGGTCCTTCCGGCTGGGCACGAAGGCCGCCATCCCGCCGATCGCGTGTGCCCCACGCCGGTGGCAGGTGTCCACCAGGAGCCGCGCGTACGCCCGCATGAACGGCACGGCCATGGTCACCTGGGCCCGGTCGGGCAGGACGAACCCCGGACGGTCGTGAAAGCATTTGATGATGCTGAAGAGGTAGTCCCAGCGCCCCGCGTTGAGCCCGGCCGCGTGCTCTCGCAACTCGTACAGGATCTCGTCCATCTCGAACGCCGCCAGCACCGTCTCGATGAGGACAGTGGCACGCACGGTCCCGCGCGGCATGCCCAGCGCCGATTGGGCATGGATGACGATGTCGTTCCAGAGCCGCGCCTCGAGATGGCTCTCGAGCTTGGGGAGATAGAAGTAGGGGCCGCTGCCCCGGGCCAGGAGCTCGTGCGCGTTGTGGAAAAAGTACAGGCCGAAGTCGACCAGGCTGGCCGATGCCGAATGGCCGTTCAGCTGGAGGTGCTTCTCCTCTAGGTGCCAGCCGCGCGGGCGTACCACCAGGGTCGCGAGATCGTCGTGGAGTTCATACCGCCGGCCCTCGGGGCTGGTGAATGCCAGGGCGTGCCGCACGGCCTCGATGCAGTTGACCTGGCCCGCCACCACGTTGGTCCACGGCGGCGAGAGCGCGTCCTCGAAGTCCGCCATGAAAACGCGGGCGCCCGAGTTGAGCGCGTTGATCATCATCTTGCGCTCGACCGGTCCGGTGATCTCCACCCGGCGGTCGGTCAGGTCGGGGGGCGACGGTGCCACCCGCCAGTTCGAGCTACGAGTCGTTGCCGTTTCGGGTCGGAACCCGGGCAGCTCTCCGGCTTTGAGTCGACCGCGGATAACGCGACGCCGTTCCAGCAGCTCCCGACGTCGCGGCTCGAACGCCCGCAGCAGTTCGGTCAGAAAGTCGAGCGCCGGAGCGGTGAGCACCCGATCGCTGCCCGGAACCGGGTCGCCCGTGCACTCCAGCCTCATATCGTCCATACTGTTGGCTCCCGAGCGCCGATCTCGGCATCGAATCTACCGCGCTGAGCCTACGAGAGGCGCGGATGGGCGCAAGGCTTGCGGTGCCCGCGCGCCGGCGCGCACCTTCTGCCTCATGACCAATCGACTCTCCGTGGCCGTGCTCGGCCTGGGCGCGATGGGAGCTGCGATCGCCCGGAATATCGTGGCGGCCGGCTTCCCGGTGACCGTCTGGAACCGCACGCCGGCGCGCGCCCGCGGGATTTCCGGCGCGCAGTTCGCGGCCACGCCCGCGGCGGCCTGCGCCCGGGCCGACGTCGCGGTCAGCATGCTGGCCGACGACCGTGCAGTGGAGGAAGTTGTGTTCGCCGCCGACGGGATGATCGGCGCGCTTCGCCCCGGATCCTGCCACGTGGGGATGAGCACGATCTCGGTGGCGCTGGCCCGGCGGCTGATGGCGGCGCACGAAGCCGCCGGTCAGCGCTATGTCGCGGCTCCGGTGTTCGGGCGCCCCGAGGCCGCAGCCGCCCGGCAGCTCTGGGTCGTCGCCGGCGGCGCCGACGCCGACATCGAACGCGTCGCGCCGATACTCGAGGCTATCGGGCAAGGGACCTTCCGGGTTGGCGACGCCCCGCAGGCGAGCCTTGCGAAGCTGCTTGGCAATTTCCTGATCGCCGCAAGCATCGAAATGCTCGGCGAAGCCCTCGCCACCGCCGAGAAGGCCGGCCTCGAGCCGCAGCGCTTCCTCGATCTCCTCACCGGGACGCTGTTCGGCGCGCCGGTGATCAAGCGGTACGGGCAGATCGTGGCCGACACCGCCTTCGAGCCCGCCGGCTTCCGCCTGCCGCTGGGATTGAAGGACCTGGGACTGGTGCTCGACGCAGGGGAGGAGTTGCGAGCCCCGCTGCCGCTCGCGAGCCTGATCCAGGCGCGGCTACTCACCGCCCTCGCGCGCGACCGCGGGCACTACGACTGGTCCGGGCTGGCCTCGGTGATCCGGGAGGAAGTGGGCCTTCCACCGACCAGGTCCACAATGTCCTCGGGACGGCGGAGCCAGTAGTCCGGCTCTGCCAGCTCCAGGTGCTCCTGGCCGAACGGGCCCCACAGCACGGCGGCCGTCCGCACTCCCGCCGCGCGTCCCGACCGCATGTCGTGGATGCTGTCGCCGATGTACACCGTGCTCGCCGGATCGGCCTGCAGCAGGCGCACCGCCCGCTCCACCGGCTCCGGGTGGGGCTTCGGGTTCTCCACGTCGTCGGCGCAGACCATGACATCGATGAGATCATGGAGTCCCACCAGCTTGAGCCCGCGGATCGCACCCTGCTGGTTCTTGCTCGTAACCAGGCCAGTCTGTACGCCGCGAGCCTTCACTTCCCGCATCGACTCGAGGACGCCCGGATAGATCGTCACCATCCGATCGTGGTTCGCCAGGTTGTACTCGCGATACGTTGCGATCAACGCCTCGAGCCGTTCGGGATCATCCTTCCATTCGGCGAACTGCACCCAAAGCGGCGTCCCGATGCCGCGGAGCCATTCGTCGTCGGGCCGAGCCGGCAGTCCGTGCGCGGCCAGCGTATGGTGGTAGCTGTCGAGGATGAGCCGGACCGAATCGATCAGCGTTCCGTCGAGGTCAAAGAGGAGCGTGTGGTGGGGCGGCATCGCGGGAACGTAGCCGCGCCCAGGAACAAAATCACTCCAGTGACACGGGCCTGCAGGACGGCTGGGATGGCCGTCGGTCCAGGGACACGGGGAAGCGCGGCGGTGAGCTCCGGGTCGCCCAGGCCAGCGAGCCGCTCCACCTCGCGGCGCTCGCCGGCCGTGTGGCCACCCGCCGCGAACGCGATGGCACGCTGAATCTGTGCCAGCGTGGCCGAGTGTCTCTGCCGAGCAGCGGCGCGGGCCAGCAGATCGAGGCGGGAGAGCAGGGCACGCGCGGGCGGCGACGGTGCCGGCAGCTCCCACGAGGCACGGCGAATCGTACGGACGTGGTCCCGCACTACCCGGCCGAGCTGCTCCAACGCCCAGCGGCAGGGAGCCCGTTCGACCGGGGCTGGCGCCACGCTCGCGGCCAGAGCAAGGCGTTGCTTGATCGTCGTGGGCGCGTCGGTCCATCCGCATTCCTCAGTCCACCACAGCACGTGTGCCGCGAGAGGCGCTCGGCCGGAATCCGGCCACGGGTGACCGGTGAATCCGGCGAGCACTCCCGCCGGCTCCGCTGCGATGGCCGCAACACCCCGGGTAGCGACGATGTCTTCGAACCCGGCCGCGAGCGCGCCACGCCACCGCCACGACTCAGCCGCTTCTCCCAGCCCGACCATCGCCGGCAGCCGGGCCTTTCTCAGCAGCAGCTCGGCGTGCTTGAGCCTTCGTTCGAGAGGCGCCGGCGGATCGAATCGGACGATCTCGACGTCCGGGTGGCACGACCCGGCGCGAACGATGCGCCCTCGCCGCTGCTCCAGCCGCATCGGCGTCCACGGCAGGTCGTAGTGCACCACGCGTTCCGCGCCCTGGAGGTCCAGCCCTTCGGCGGCGACGTCGGTCGAAACGAGATGCGCGGGGGCGAACCGTCCCCCGAGGAGCCCGCGCCGCGCAGGGGCGTCGGCGCCGAACCAGCTGAGGACGGTCTGCCGGGATGTTCGCGTCATGCCAACCCCGGCATGCTGACCGGTGCACCAGGCCACTCGGCAGCCCAGGCGATCGCGGAGCCAGCGGACCGTCTCGCGGGAGACCGTGAACACGATCGTGCTGCGCCCGTCGGCGAGCAGCAAGCGAAGTCGGGCAACCTTGAGATCGTCACGCCCCAGCTCCTTGACGAGGTCGGCGATCAGCTCGTCGACCCGCGGCAGATCATCTGCGATCAGCTCCAGGGCACCGGCGGCTTCAGGCAGCAGCTGCCACATGAGCAACTGATCACTGAGCCCCGCGGTCAACCGCAGCAGCGCTTGACGAGTGGGCTGCTGGCCGGCCGCGGCCGCGTCGCGTGCGTGGAGCAAGAGCCTGCGGTAGCGCCGGAGCGTGGCGACGAGCGCCGCGGCGCTCGAGCCGGCAGCTCGCCAGAAGGCCGAGCGAAGCAGCACGGCCACACCCGGGTCGGGCGACAGTGCCAGGCCGTCGATGCCGGCAAGACGCCGCTCGAGCGTGTCGGCGCTCGGATCCAGGAATTCGGTGCGCTCAACGGCGCGGGGCCGGAATTCCGGCCCGACGCCGGTGGAGAGCAACACTCGCTCGAGTGCCGGATGCGTCCGGCCCGCCCCCAGGAGCGCACTGATCGATGCAACCCCGTGGCCAGCGAGTGCGTCGTCCCGCACCGCCAGGCTGAGCTGGTGCGCGAGGTCGTCCAGGCGGTTCACGACCGGGGTCGCGCTCAGCAGGAGCGCCCGCCGTCCGAGCAGCCAGGTCGCGACGTGCGCGAATCCCCGCGTTGTGGGGTTCCGGTACCGATGGCTCTCGTCGATCACGACCAATCGTCCACTGTGCGGCGGCAGGCCTCCACGGCTGGCCCGCTGATGGGTCGAGACGACGACCGGCACGCCGGTACGGCGCGATGCGCGCTCCCACTGGTCTCTGAGAGCCGCGGGGACCAGGCACACGGTGGGTCGGTCGCGGTTGGTGCTTTGGGCGGCGGCAAGTGCGACGTAGGTCTTGCCGCTGCCGACCGGATCGGCCAGGATGGCTCCGCCATGGTTGCCGATGGACGCAAGCACTCGCCGGTACGTCAACCGCTGCGACGACCACAGCCAATCCGGCGCTCTGCTATCCGCCTCGGGCAGAGCCAGGCTGGCGGCGAGCGCGGCCGCCACGCTACCGGGCGGGGCTGCGGCGCCGGGCTCGAGGGCCGTCGCGATCGGCATCGCGACCGGCGCCAGCGATTCAGCGACGATCGTCGGCCACACCGGCGACAGCCGCGAGTGCGTGGCGGGCCGCCGGCGTGAGCGCGAGGTGACGCGCCGTGAGCTCATCCAGCTCGGCCTGGACGAACTTGCCCCCGGCACCCGCCCGGGCCAGCTCGGCGAGAGCTCCATCGGTTAGAACCGAATCGGGCAGCGGCAGGCCGCCGATCCGAGCAGCGCTGAACCGGGCGTATCCGCCCGAGGCTATCGTTGCCCCGAGCCTGGCCATGGCCCGGATCCAGGTGCAGTTGAGCCACGCTGCCAGCCGGTGCGCCGAATCCGCGTCGGGCATGGCGATCACGTAGCAGGTGTTGAGGGGAATGCGGGACCGACCCGCCGCGTCGGTGAGCGCGAGCGCGACCAGGCGGCGGGCGAGGTCGGCCCACACCACCCGGTATTCGGCCGCAGCGGGCCCGGTGCGGAACAGGGTCCAGGGCGGGCCGCCCTCGTAATCCGCCCGGGCGCGGAGCCGAGCGGCGAGCGGCCAGAGATGCGCCCGCGCTCCTGGGGGAAGCACCGCGAGCGGCCGGCCCGCGTCATCGCAGGGCCAGAGCAGGCGGGGTCCGGCAAGGGCGGCGAAGGGGCGAACATCGCGGCCGCGCACCGAGACTCGCAGCAGCGCCGGCTCGACCGACGCCGGCGGATCGAGGAAGAGTGCGTTGGCGCCGGTCTTCACTCCGAGATGCGGCGTGAAGCGGTCTCCGATGCGGGGTGCGTCGGCGGCGACCTCGAGCGGATCGTCGCCGCTACGCATGACCCATGGCGCCCCGCCGCCCAGAGCGTGCTGCGGCATCACTGGCGGCTCGCGCACCGTCAGCGATGTGCGCACGCAATGGCCCTCGCCCGGGCGGCGACGGCTCAGAACCAGTGCCATTGGATACGTCGTGGCGTCGAAGGTGCTCCGCTCTCGCTCCAGATCGGCCACGGCGTGGAGGGTGGTTTCGGTCGCCAGAGCGTGGCGGGCGTGGGCGGCGTATCCCGTCGTGGCCAACTTGGCGGGGACCAGCATCGCGACCACGCCGCCCGGCCGCACCAGCTCCACGCCCCGTTCCACGAACGCGAGCGACAGGTCCGGGTGATGAGAAAATCCTCGCCCCGCTGCCCGCCACCAGCGGTAGCGCGCGGCAAGCCGCGACCGGCGGTCCGGTGGAATCTGCTCCGCGCGAACCCAGGGTGGGTTCCCGATCACGAGATCGAAGCCGCCACGCGCCGTGACATCTGCGAAGTGGGTCTCGCAGCGAAACCACGGCAGCTCCTTCTCCCCGGTAAGCCGACGGCGGGTGAGGCGAAGGACTTTTCGTTCCGCCCGGAGCTCGGAGAGCTGCCGGCGGAGCGGTGCATCGAGCCCGCGCCGCCCGCCAAACAGCATGGGCGCGCGGGCATCGGCGAGGCAGGCACTGATCCGTTGCTCCAGCGCCGCCTCCGCGGTGTCGAGTGAGCCGGCGAGAATGTCGGCTTCGGTCCGGCGGAGCTCCCGTGCGAGCTCACGCTTGGCCGCGCCGGTGGCATTAGCGAACTGCGAGCGGATGCGCGCGAGCGCCGAGGTAAGCGGCGAACGGGCGACCGGCAATGCCACGCTCAGTCGATCCAGCAGACTGTCGCCCTGGCGAACCAATGCGTCGAGGTTTGGAAGCGGCTCCACCTGCTCCGGGGAGTCGGCATGGTCCTCCGCGATCACCGCGAGCCACAGGCGAAGCTCGGTGAGCCGCACGGCCGCGGCGCTCAGGTCCACGCCGTAGAGTGACCGCCGGAGGATTCGGCGCCGAACCCCCGACCGACCCGGTTCGGCGAGCAGGTCCAGCGATCCTAGCAGGAAAGCGCCGGACCCGACCGCTGGGTCGAGGATGGTGACCCGGCGGAGAGCCGCGCGTGTGGTTGCGTCCCGCTCGCGCAGCCGCCGCTCAGCCCGGTCCTCGCTGCACCCGAGCCTGGCGGCGAGCCAGCTTGCGAGCGCTGCGACCACCAGTGAATCGACCAGCGAAGCCGGGGTGTAGAAGGTCCCGCTCCGCCGGCGCGCGGCGGGCTCCATCACGCCCTCGAACACCCGCCCCAACATGTCGGGCGCGATCAGACCGTGACGGTCCCGCTCCTCGACCGTGAAGTGAAACCGCTCGAACAGCGAGTCGAACGCGTCGCGCCAGAATTCATTGGGCAGCAGGTGCCGCCGGTGGCGCTCGAGCGGGTGCGGCTCGAAGAGCCCACCGTTCAGGAACGGCACTCGACCCAGCTGCCGCGGGAGCCGGCCACGTTCGGATGGTGGCCGGTTGAGTGTGCCGAAGAACAGCGGTTCGAGGAGGTCGCGGTGAACCTGTCGTCCGGCGGTGAGGCAGCGATCGATGGCACCGGCGAGGAAATCGGGCCGCCCGTCGAGCCACCCTTTGCTCTGCACGAAATACAGGAAGAGCACGCGGGTCAGATTGAGCAGCGCCAGACCGTGACGCTCGCCCTCTGGGCGAGACAGGGGCAGCGCGGCCGTCATCCGCTCGAGGGTGGCCCGAAACGCGCGAAAGAACCGCCGGCCAACACCTTCGCCCTCGAGGGCTTCGGCCGCCCGCGCGGCGTAGGCGAGCGGCCCAGCGGTTGCGGTGGCCGTTGCGGCCAGGCGTTGGAGACACGCGAGGGCGACCCGTTCCGGTGCAACCAGGCTGCACGACAGTACCGGGATGTCGCCGAACGCCACCGCGGCGGCCAGGCGCCGTTCGCCGGGATCGAGCGCAAACACTCCGCCGGTCCGGCCTCGGCCGCGTAGGCGACGGGCAAGGGCTGCGGCGGCCCGCTCGGCGCCATGGGTCTCGATGCCGTACCAGTGGAAGTCGTCCGACGTTCCGATCAGTGCTACCCGGTGCCGCGCCGGCCACGAACCGATCGGCGCTTCCTCGAAGGCGGGCCGGTGTCCGAGCGCGGCCACCAGCCGCGGCATGTCCTCGAGACCGCTGAGCCCTGGCAGTACGTTGGCGATGCTCACCGGCGACGGCTCCCTTATCGGCAGCCGTCACGATGCGGACGAGGTTGGGTGCGAGGGGTACCCTATCGGCGCGTACGGTGGCGGAAGCACCGACGACCGGCTACCATCACAGCCCGCGAAACCGCGGGCGACCGATCACCTGAAGCCCATGATGCCGATGCGAGCGTTGCTCATCCCCTGCCTGATTCTTTCCATCCCTGCCGTCGCCCAGGCCCAGGCCGCTGCGACCTCGGCCTCCGCAGTACCAGTGGGGGACAGCGGGAAGTTCATCATTCGGCACGGCGCGGACACCGTGGGCACGGAGGAGTTCGCTCGCACCAGCCAGGCGCTCGAAGGACGGCTTCTCTTCAGGGCCTACCGGTTTCTCACTGAGCGCTACCATGCCATCATCGGCCCGGATGGCACGTTGCCCCTGATCGAGGTGACCGTGCGGAACGGCCCGGACTCGGGAACGGTGCAAGCCAAGTTCAGCCAGCGTACCCGGATCATCTTCCGGGACGACAGCGTCGCGGTGGACGATGCGACCGGCCGCGGTCTCAAGACCCTGGTGTTGGGCACCGAGCGCGGCGCCATGCCGTACATCAACCTGTCGTTCGCCCTGCTCGAGCAGGCCGTCCGCCGCGCCCAGACCCTCGGCACCGCCGGCGCGGAGGTTCCGTTTTTCAATCTGAGCGGCAGCGACAAGGCGAG
>DATAFP010000238.1:0-5018 GCA_036257415.1 Gemmatimonadales bacterium | reverse complement strand
TCGGCGCCGACCGGGTGGTAAACGTGCTCGCTGCGTCGGAGCTCTACCACGCCGACACGATCGTGGTGGATTTCGGCACCGCGACCACCTTCGATTGCGTCACGGCCGACGCGCGTTTCCTCGGAGGTGTGATCATGCCGGGCCTCCGAACCTCGGCCGATCAGCTCACCCGGCGGGCGGCCAAGCTCCCCGCCACCGAGTTGCTGCCGCCCGAGCGCGCTATCGGCCGTCGGACCGAAGACTGCATCCGTGCCGGGGTGCTGTTCGGCACCGCGGATGCGGTAGACGGGATCGTGCACCGAATTCGGGCGGAATGGCCCCGGGGCGAAACGCCGGGCGTTGTCGCCACCGGCGGACTCGCCCGGCTGATCGCCCCGCTCACCCGCACCATCGAGCGGGTCGACCCCGATCTCACCCTCCGCGGGCTCTCGCTCGCCGCCCGGCACCTGGGTCTCGTCTGGTGAGCACCCCCGAGTGGGCCCAGGCGGGCCGGCGCGCAGCCGGTTACCGCCTGCTCGGCCCACGCCTGGCCTACCTGCTTCATACCCGTCCTGCCGAATGGCCGATCATGGCGGCGCACACCGCGCTGGGATACGTCCTCGCCGTGGGGCTCGCGGGCGCCGCGCGAGGGGAGCGACTCGGCTCCGCGCTCGCCGGTATCGCGGCCTGGGTGGTGGGCCTCAACGGCGGAACGCTCGCGATCAACAGCGCCTTTGACCGCGATGAAGGCGACATAGCCTACCTGCGCGCCCCGCCGCCACCGCCCAAGCACCTCTTCGGCTTCGGGCTCGGTCTGATGCTCGCCGGGCTGGTCGTCGCTTGCGCCTTGCCGCGCAGCTACCTGGCCGGGTACCTCATCTGTCTCGTGATGTCGCTGCTCTACTCGGTCCCGCCCATTCGGCTCAAGGCGGTGGCGGGCGCCGACTGGCTGATCAACATGTGGGGCTTCGGCACGCTCACGCCCTTCGCGGGCTGGGCTGCCGCTGGAGTTCCGGTTTCGCAAGCGGGTTGGCTGGTGCTGCTCGCGTTTTGCCCGCTCTTTGCCGCGCTCTATCCGCTGACCCAGCTCTACCAGATGGAGGAGGACCGCCGCCGCGGCGACCGTACGCTGGCGATCCGGCTGGGCCAGCGGAGAAGCCTGGGAGTGGCGAGTGGCTGCGCTGTGCTCGCCTTCGCGATGCTGGTTGCGGCCGGCATCCGGGCCGGGTGGCAGGACGGCCCGGATCGGTGGCGCTGGACGATGATTGCCGGCGCGGCTGTGTGCTGGCTCCTCGTGCTGGCACCCTGGGCGGTGGGATCCGTGCGGTGGACGGTTATGGCCCATCAACGTGGGATGTACGCTGCCCTCGTCGCATGGGCGGTCACTGACGTCGCCGTCGCCGTGGCGTGGGGCACCTGAGCTTGGATATACTTGAGCCGCGGAGCCCATAGGCAGCAACCTCGTCCGGAGCACTCATGGCAACAGCAGTCGAGCCGCGAGGGGACATCGATCGCACCGACATCCCTCACATCGTCCGCACTTCCTTCCAGCTCGGCCTGGCAGAATGCGTGGTGGTGTTCCTGATGTCGCTCGCGAGCCGGTTTCTCAGCGGACCGGTCGAGACCATCGCGCTCGCGTTGTTGTTGATCCTGGGGCTCGCTCTGGTGTCCGGCCTTCCGGGCCTCTGGACTCGCGCTCGCACCATCGAAGGGATCGCGGGAGCGGCGGGGATCGGCCTGGGCGCGGCGGCCGTGTTCCTCCTGGTGGACGTGGCCGTCCTCCAGCCCATCGGGACGTACACCAACCGCTGGCGCGAGCTCGGCGGTGGCAGCAACTGGTGGTATCACCCGGTCTGGTGGATGGTCGGCACGTACCTGCCGTGGATGGGCGCATGGTTTCTGGCCCATCAGGCAGCGAAAGGTGAGTCGCCTTCCATCGCGAAACTGATGCTGTCGTCGCTCATCTTCGCGGTGCTGCTCGGCGGGGCAGCCGTATTGGTCCATTTCCCCGGTGCTTCCTGGACGGTCGCGACCTTCGGTGTAGCCTTTCTCCCCGGCATCGCCGCGGCGGTGATCTTCTCGGGATTGGGTCTCCGCCGCCGATAGATGCGATGGCTGCGGGCGCTCGTACGCGTCTTTGGCTGGCTGCTCACGCCCTTTCTCGCGTGGGCAGCTTCGTTTTTTGGGGCCGTGCTTGGCGCGCTCCTTGCCATGCGAGTACGCGAGCCGCGGAACGGCATTCTCGTGACCGCGGTCGCCGGCGGGGTGGTGAGCTTTCTTGCGATTCACCTGTGGCTCCGCTTCCTGCGACGACACCGGCAGGTGCGCGAGGCCCTGGCCGTGAGCTCGGAGGGAACGCCGATGTTGGTCGAAGAGGAGTTGGGCAAGAATGGTGAGGAACGTGGGCGGGAGGAGCGGTAACGGTGGTAGAGGCGGTAACGTCCTCACCATCCTGCTTGCTGGCTCGCTCGGATGCCAGCGCGAGGCACCGCCGCCGGACACGCCGCCAGGGAGCGCACCAGCAGCCGCGCCCTCGGCGCCGGCCGCGGAACGGGTTCTGACGGCACCGGGTGGGGTCGAGGTCTGGTTCGGCGATGCCCGCGATGGACGTGACTCCGCGGGCGCCACGTGCGTGGAACGCAGCTTAGAGATTCGCGGTCCCGCTGGACGCCGGATCGTGCCGCTCCTCTACACCCTCGACACGCCCAGCGTCCTCGACGACTCGACGATCCGCGCGCGCTTGTTCACCAATTGCCGGCCAGGTCCGACGTATCGCGTCGATCTCCGCACCGGCCTTCCGGTGCGGAAGGATTGATGACGCTCGCGCTGCCGAGCGTGCGGCTCCGGCGGTGTTTGGCGGCCGCCGCGGCGGTGATCGCCGTTTTATCCGGTCGGCACTCTCAGCTCTTCGCCCAGGGCCTGCATGCCGAGGTCGGCCACCTCTTGGAACAGGATGGCTGGACGACGTTCCGGGTGGGGATCGACCGAACTATCGCATGGCCGGTCGGTATGTCGCTCTACGGGACCCATCTGCGGGACGCGAGTCCGGTTGGTCGCAGGCTTTGGGGCGCCGGCGCCGATCTGGCGCTGCTCCGCGGGCGGCGCTCCGGACCCTACGCGATCGGAGGCGTCGCGGGCGGATTTTCCAGTGACTCGCTCGACGACTGGTGGCATTCGTGGTCCGCCGGGGGCGGCTATCAACTGGTGCTCGGCGGGGCAGTGGTGCTCGCGGGAGAAGCGCGCTGGCACACCATCTCGCCCGAGCGACGCGACGGAGTCGAGCTGTCGATCAGGCTGGGCGCTCTCTTCGGCGGCAGCTCACGGCCCGGACAACGCCAGTCACCAGAGCCCGCTCAAGCGACTGCGCCGCCGCCGCCCACCGAGATCGAACACCCGGAGACCCGCGCCCCACCACTTGCTACCGTCGCGCCCGCCGAACGACCCGCGTCCGCCCCGGCAGCTCTCGCCGACTCGGTCGTGGCGACGGCGCTCGAGGCATTGGGCACGAACTATCGCTTGGGCGGCACCACCACCGATGGATTCGACTGCTCGGGCCTCATCCAGCACGCGTACGGCCGGCATGGGATCAAGCTTCCGCGGGTGAGTCGCGACCAGGCGCGCGAGGGGCAGGCGGTACAACGGAGTCTGGATGCGCTGCGCCCCGGCGATATCCTCACCTTCTCGCAAAGCGGCAAGCGCATCACCCACGTCGGCCTCTACTTGGGCGACGCGCGCTTCATTCACAGCGCCCGGCGTGGCGTGCAGGTTAGCCTGCTGAGCGCGAAGGACGCTTACGGCAAGTGGTGGTGGAAGCGCTGGGTGGGCGCGCGCCGTATCGTGAACGGCCGCTCCTAGCGGTCTTCGTATCCAACCAACACCGCGAGATCGTACGCGATGTCCGGGTCGGAGAGGTCGAGGAGCGGCCACTCCTCAGCGCGGTCAGGGGCGAAGATGGCGGCGATCTCGCCCATCGCCCCGAGCGGGATAGCGCGGCCGCTGGTATTGTCGTAGTCGGCAGTGATGCGGTACCTGCGCCCGGCACGCAGCGGGCGTCCGCGACCGGCCACGCCGTACAGCTGCTGCGGCATCCCTCTGATCTGCCCCAGGGAGTCGCGCTCCGCTCGGAGCTCAATCACTGTGCGCCCCGTCTCCACATCTTCCACCCGAATCGCGATCCCGTAGTCGTGTAGGTGCCCGCTGGCGCCGAGCACGCGACCCGAGATGGGCACGACGAACTCGAAAGACCGGCGGGAGGGACCCGCCGGCAGGTCATACGCTACCGTTCGGCCCGGGCGGAAGTTGACGCTAAGCTGCATCGGCAGCACGTCCATGGGCCGCGGGGTCATGTTCATTGGCAGCCAGCTCACCCGCACCCGTACCCGCGAGCCTTCGGGCAACTCGGCGGGATCGAACGCGACGAGGAGGGCCAGCCGCGTGCCCGCGGCGAGCCGAACTCCAACCGTTGCCGGCAGCCGCACCGACGCAGTCTCCGGCCCCGCGGCCCAAAGTCGCTCGATGCCGGCGTGCACCAGCTGGCGCCGCTCGAGATTGAACAGGTTGACGTGGTGAAGAACACGTCGCGGCAGGGGGGTACCTGATGCGCTCTCGAGCTCGACGGAAACGCCCCTGGCCCAGCCCGTCACCGGCCAGCTGAACTGTGCGAGCCGCTGAACATGCGCTAGATGGTGCGCGTGGGCGCCGTGGCCGCTTGCGTGGTGGGCTCCCAGCGGCGCTGGGATGCGATACTCGAGCACCACCTCCCGCGCAGCGGAGTCAACTGCGACGCGGAGATTCGGGGCCTCCGGCGATGGATCGGCCGGGGCGAGCAGCAGGGCCAGCAGCGTGGTGAGCCGAAACATGCCGTCCTCGCGAGCTAAGGTCGCGGATTGCTCGGTCCCGTCAAGTACCGGTCAAGCAGGAGAACACTACGGCTGTTTCGGCGGCTTCGCGTGCTCTTCGTGTTCTCCCCCAAAGTGATCAGCATCGCCGCCGTCGGCCGGCGCGCTGCCATTCGAGGTGGACGTGCCGTGAGCCGCGTG
>DATAFP010000207.1:0-4744 GCA_036257415.1 Gemmatimonadales bacterium | reverse complement strand
AGGGTGTGGGGCAGCTTGACGAAGCTGGCGTACCGCGCGAGGAGCGACGCGCCCGCGAAGGTCTGGCCTTCGCGCGCCGAGAGTTCACTGCTCACCGCTCACCGCTCGCTTTCAGCGAGATGCGAAGCTGCGTCCAGATCTCGTCCACCCGCCGCTTGGTCGCGTCGTCCATTGTGATCGGCGCGGGCCATTCGCGATCGAACCCCTCTTCCTTCCACTTTCGGGTCGCGTCGATCCCCATCTTGCTCCCGTAGGTGAATCCGCGGCTTGCATGGTCGAGCACGTCCACCGGTCCCATCGTAAACCGTACGTCGCGCTCGGGGTCGATATTGTTGAGCGCCACCCACCATGCCTCATCTGGATTTTGCACGTTCACATGCCGGTCCAGTACCACGATCACCTTGGCGAGCGACATGAGCCCCTGCCCCCACAGCGCGTTCATGACCTTCCACGCTTGCCCGGGATACTGCTTGTCGATGCTGACGAACACGAGATTGTGGAAGATGCCCGGCGCGGGCATGTGGTAGTCCACGATCTCCGGCACCGTGAGACGGAGCAGCGGAAGGAAGATCCGTTCGGTCGCGTGCCCGAGGTAATAGTCCTCCATGGGCGGGCGGCCCACCAGCGTGGCGGGATAGATCGGGTCGCGCCGCATGCTGACCGCGGTGACATGCACTTTGGGGTAGTAATCGGCCAGCGAGTAGAAGCCGGTGTGGTCGCCGAACGGCCCCTCCAAAACCAGCTCCTCCGCCGGGTCGATGTATCCCTCGATCACGAAATCGGCTTCCGCGGGTACGTCCAGGTCGCACGTGATCGCCTTGGCCAACTCCACCGGTGCGCGTCGGAGGAAGCCGGCGAAGATGAACTCGTCGATCGTGGGCGGGAGCGGCGCGCTCGCCGAGTAGATGCTCGCCGGATCGCCGCCAAGCGCGATAACGACGGGCATCCTTTCGCCTCGGGCCGCCATCTCACGCCAGTGCGCGGCGCCCACCTTGTGACGCTGCCAGTGCATCGCCAGCGTGCTCCGGCCGAGCACCTGCACCCGATACATCCCGACGTTCCGGATTCCGCGGATGGGATCCGTCGTGATGACCATCGGCAGGGTGATATATCGACCGCCGTCTTCGGGCCACGTCGTGAGAAAAGGAATCGTGGACAGGTCGACCTCGTCGCCTCGGCTGATCGTCTGCTGGCAGGCCGGCGTTCCGCCCCGAACCCGGGGCGGGAACTTGGCCACCTCGGCCAGCCGGGGGAGCAGGGACAGCTTGCCCAGCAGCCCCTCCGGCACCTTGAGCTCGAGCAGCTCGCTGATCCGCCCGCCGATCTCGTCGAGGTTCTGCACGCCAAGCGCGAGGCACATCCGGCGGAGGGAGCCAAAAAGGTTGATGGCGACCGGGTGTGTGCTACGCCGGCCGTCCTCGAGCAGGACGTGCTCGAACAGGAGCGCGGGCCCGCCGCCCGGGCTTTTCATACACCGATCCGCGATCTCGGCGATCTCGAGGCGGGCCTTCACCGGATGCGCCACGCGCACCAGCTCGCCCATCTTCTCGATCTCACCAACGAACTCGCGCAGGCTGTCAATCGCCATGCGGGCTCCGGCGGGCGGCCGCGGCGACCGCGCTCGCGGGGTGCTCGATCATCACGCGAGTGGCGACATGCAGAGCGGTAATGCCACCCATGAGGAGGGTGTACCGAACATCGGTGAAGCCGGCCGCCGCGATCCGGCGCGCCAGCTCGGATGGCGCCGGAAACACGCGAGCGGATTCCGGCAGCCACTCGTAGGCGCTGGCATGTTTGGAGATCATCCGCCCGATTCGAGGCAACACCCGCTCGAAGTAGAGGAGATAGAGGGCGCGCAGGGGTTGCCTGGGCGGCGTCGCCATGTCGAGGATGACCACCCGAGCCCCCGGCTTCAGCACTCGGGCGAGCTCGGCGAGCCCGGCGTCGAGGCTGGCCAGGTTGCGCACGCCCCAGCCGATCATCGCCCCGTCGAATACCGCGCTCCCAAACGGTTGTTCCAACGCGTCGGCCGCCACGGGCTCAATCCTGGGCGCCTTGCGCCGGCCAAGTTCGAGCATGCGGGGCACGAAATCGGCCCCGATCACCCGGCCGCGGAAGCCAGGCCGGGCCGCCAGCGCTGCGGCAAGGTCCAGGGTTCCTGCGCAGAGGTCGAGGTAGATTCCCTCCGGCGCCCGCTCCCACCCAAGTTGCGCAACCGCCTGTCTGCGCCAGCGGAGGTCGAGCCGGAGGCTGATGATCCGGTTCAAACGATCGTACGTCGGGGCGATCGCGGTGAACATCGCCCGGACGTAGGCGCGTTTCGCCGCCCCGCCAGAAACAGGTAACTTCTGATCCGAGGCTAACATAGGCGCTCAATGTACCGCTCGGTCGGACCGCTCCGCAAGCGTGGGACACGGCGGTGCGTAGGCCCGAGCTGGCCGTCCGGACCGATCAGGAGATCGTCGCCCTCGCGCGAAGCGGCGAGGAAGCGGCGTATCGCGAGCTGGTGCGGCGTTACGAGCGGCCTCTCTTCTCACTGCTCTATCGTATGGTCCGCGACCGCGAGTTGGCCGAGGACCTGGCCCAGGAAACCTTCGTCAAGGCATTGAACGCGATCGAGTCCTATCGCCCCGAATACAAGTTCTCCTCCTGGATCTTCAAGATCGCCAACAACGCCGCCATCGATCACCTCCGCCGCCGCGAGCTGGACACGCTCTCGTTGGAAGGGTCGCCGCATGCGGAAACCCCGGAGGCGATCGAGGCCACCGCACTGCAGATCGGCGACCGTCAGGAGTCGCCCCTGGACGAGGTCGAAGCGCGGGAGTTGGGCGGCGAGATCGAAGCCGCGATCGCCAAGCTGCGTCCCGAATACCGTTCCTGCATTCTGCTTCGCCACGTGGAGGGTCGGGCGTACGAGGAGATCGCCGAGATCCTGGGACTGCCGCTCGGCACGGTAAAGACCTACATCCACCGCGCACGCAACGAGTTGCGACGTGAGTTGGCTCACCTCCGGCCATGAAACCTTCGCTTCCCACCCATCGTAAAGGGGCTCACTTATGACCGGCTCGCACGAATCGCCTTTGCCTCCCGACGAGTTCGACCAGTGGCTCGACGCGCAGCTCGCCGCGCTCCCATTGTTCGAGCCGAGCCTGAACTTCAGTGACCGAGTCATGGCCTCGGTCCGCGTGCCGGATCCATTCGCCATCCGCTCCATCCGTACCGCCCGTCGGCGCTTGTTCGCCACCCCGAAATCGGTGGCGCTCGCGGCGTGTCTCGCCCTGCTCGTGGTCGGCTCCATGGCAGCCAGCGTCGTCTGGACGCTCGCCAATCGCGACACGATGTTCGCATTCGGCGGCTGGCTGGCAAGTGAAGCCGGGCAGTGGGCGTGGGTGGGTGTTCGGGGAGCGGCGCTCACGCTCATGGAGCAACCCTGGTTCGCGGGGTTCCGCGGGCTGCTCGACGAGCCCGGCCGCCTTGCTCTCGCCTCGGCCTTTGGTACGATGGTGTACGTGACTGGAGTGCTGGCTCTCCGCCGGCTCCTCACGGCGCCGGCGCCGACGCAGCGGGTGGCCCATGCAAACTGGTAATCGCTCCAGCGCCCTCGCGCTCGCCCTCGTCGTTCTGATCGCACCGCCCGCCCACGCGACGGGCGGCGGCATCGGGCCGCACGAGATCGTCGAAGCGGTTCGTGGCTACATCCAGCAGATCGCCCAGGAGCCCAAGCCGAAGCCGCAGGCCATCCAGGCTGCCGGTCCCGAGGGACCGAGCGTCGATCTGTCCGACCTTACCCAGTCCGAGCGGGTGGAGCGTGCGGTGCGGCACGCCGTGCCCGCCACGCCAAACGCCGAGACGCGGCTCACGGTGCCGAACGGACAGGTGCGTCTGGGTGACTTCACCATCGGTTCGGACCAGGTGATCAACGGCCACCTGCTGGTGCTACAGGGCGACGCCAACGTTTACGGACGGTTGCTGGGGAATCTGGTCACCCTGAACGGCGACGTCGTGGTGTACCCCGGCGGCGTGGTCCAGGGCGACATACTGGCGCTCAACGGGCAGGTCTTATCCCGCGGAGGCGAGATTGCCGGCGAGGCGAGCGAGCTGACCGCACCGCCCCCCGCGCCTGCCGGCGTTCACCGGGGTGCGATTTCCCCGGCGGCCAGGGTCGGCCTCGGACTCGCCGGTGTGTTCGGCGTGTTCCTCACGGCGCTGGCGCTCGGGTTCGGCCTCGTACTGTTCGCCCGGCCCAACCTCGAGATCGTGTCGGACACGGTCACGCATTCGTTCGGCCGCGCGTTCATGACCGGCCTGGTGGGCCAGATACTCGTGCTGCCCACGTTCGGCATGCTGGTGGTCGGCCTGATCCTGAGCGTGGCCGGCATCCTTCTCCTGCCCTTCGCGGTGGCCGTGTACGCCCTGCTGGTCCTGCTCGGCGTGGTCGGCGGCTTCCTCGCGGTGGCCCATGCCATCGGCGAAACCTGGACCCGACGGCGGATGGCCAAGGGCGCGATGCTCGGCTCGCCCAACAGCTATCGCTATCTGGGCGTCGGTCTCGCGGGATTGTTCGCCTTGTGGTTCGCCTGGGCACTGTTCGGCTGGGTGCCCGTGGCCGGGGCGTTGATGCGGGCCGCCGCCGTGCTCGTGACCTGGCTGCTCGCGACGGTGGGATTCGGCGCCGCGCTCCTGAGCCGGGCTGGGATTCGGGAGCATTTCGCCGGACGCCTGATTCCTCCCGAAGCCTTGACCG
>DATAFP010000194.1:0-13011 GCA_036257415.1 Gemmatimonadales bacterium | reverse complement strand
CAGCGACGGCAACGCAGCGATCAAGCCGCTCACCACCCCCGCGATCGCGACCGCAGCGAGCGTCAGCGACACGACCCGCCGCCGCAGCGCCGCCGCGCCGTGCTCAACCAGGCTTCGCCGGACCAGCGCCGCTGCCGTGCGATGGAGGGCGATCGTCGACAGCAGCACCCACAGCGCAACCGCTCGCTGCCAGCCGGCGATGCCCGCCTGCCGGCTGAGGAGCAACGTCCAGATGGCCACGTTGATCAGGATGACCAGCTGGAGCCGGGCCATCTTGTAGTGGAGCAGGGCACGCCGCGTCAGCGGGGCCGGAAACAGCAACGTCACCTCGGCGGGCGAGAATCCCAGCGCGCGGCGTTCGCTGCCAAACGTCCAGCTCCACGCCGCGACGCCCACCAGCATGATCGCGCCCAGGAGCTCCGCCGACTGCGCCACGATCGCGGTCTCCGGAAGCGGGCGGGGACGCTCGCCACCGAACAGCCCGACGACGTACAGGATCCCGAGCGCGAAGGCGATGAGGTAGCGCGGCCGCCGGAGCTGCGAGGCCCGGTAGCGCAGCCGGTTCCTCACCGTTCGAACGGTGAGGTATACCAATGCGCCGTTCACGCGGGCGACTCCGGCTCGGCCACCAGCGCGAGAAACACCGTTTCGAGCGGCTGCCCGGCCAGCTCCGGCCGCTCCGCGACGATATCGGCGATGGTTCCGAACGCCACGGCCCGCCCGTGGTGCAGCACCAGCACGCGGTCGCACACCTCCTCGACGAGGTTGAGGAGGTGCGAGCTCAGCAGCACCGCCGCACCCGCATTGGCGCGGCGCGCGATGGTCGCCTTCATCCGCCGGATGCCCACGGGATCGAGACCCGTGAGCGGCTCGTCGAGCAGGAGCGCTCGCGGGTCGTGCAGCAGGCCGCAGGCGATGGCGAGCTTCTGGCGCATGCCGCGCGACAGCTCGCCGGGGAGGATCCCCCGCTTGTCGGTCAGCTCGAGCTCCTCGAGCAAGGGTGGGATCCGGGCGGCCGCGTCGGCGACGCCGTAGAGGCGCGCGACGAAGCGGAGATGCTCGTCCACCGTGAGATAGTCGAACAGGTGAGGCTCGTCGGAAATGAACGCGAGCGCAGCCTTGGCGGCTACCGGCTCGCGCTCCAGATCGTGGCCCGCGACTCGGATCCGGCCCTCGGTCGGGCGGACGATACCCGCGATACTTCGAAGCGTGGTGGTCTTGCCCGCTCCATTGGGCCCCACGAGCCCGACGACCTCACCGGCGGCGACCCCGAACGAGAGGCTCTGGACTGCCCGGAACTCCCCGTACAGCTTTGATAGCGAGTCGACCTCGATCACGTGAGCTCCATGCGCGGCTACTGGCTCAGGATTCTTCTCGGTGCCCTCGGCATTTTCGCCATTGGAATGCTGCTCGTCACCGCGGTCAACGCGGTCAAGGGCCGGGTCCGCTCAGTGGCGAAAACGAGCGATCCTATCACGATTCCGCTGCCGTTCGTCCCGTTCCGGGTGGGCGGACAACGACTGGGCAACTTCGAGCGAGTCGTGCTCAACCGAGACGCGCCGAACGACCTGCGCTCGGTGGACCTGTACGTCGATGTCGGCAACCCGACCGCAGCCGAGCAGCTCGAGAAATGCAGCGGGATCCTTGCGGCGTTTCACGAGACCGGCGGGGGGGCAACGACCCTTCACGACGCCGAGTTCTCCTGCGTGGAGGACGATTCCACCCAAGCCGCGCTGGAGCAGTTCGGCGAAGTCCACGTCGTGCCCGGAGACCTGGTCACGCCGCTGCTGGTTTCGCCGGAGGTCGCCAACGATCTTCGCCGCGAGATGATCCAGATGCGAGCCCGGCGCGGCGGCGACTCCCTCGCCGCCCGCGCCGAGTCGATCGCGGACGAGGCCGAGCGGAAGGCGGATTCCATCAGCGAGGCCGCCGGCCGCATGGCGGATTCGATCACTCGGATCCACGAGCGCCACGCCGATTCCATCCGGCGGGAGGCGTTTCGGCGGGCCGACTCCGCCATGCGCAAGAAACAATAGTAACGCCCTCATGCTGCTCGTTCTGGATAATTACGACAGCTTCACCTACAACCTCGTCCAGTACGCCGGCGAGCTGGGTGCGGATCCGGTCGTGTATCGGAACGACAAGCTCACTCCGGAGCAGGCGCTGGATCTGGGCCCCGAGGCCATTGTCGTGTCGCCCGGTCCGTGTACGCCGAGCGAAGCCGGGATCTCGGTGCCGCTCATCCGCGCGGCGGCCGGACGGATCCCGATCCTCGGCGTCTGTCTCGGCCACCAGGCCATCGGTGAGGCCTTCGGGGGACGGGTCGTCCGGGCCGACCGGCTGATGCACGGCAAGACGACGGATGTAGTCCACGACGGGCGGGAGCTGTTCGGCGGGGTTCCGTCGCCGCTCCGGGTGATGCGCTACCACTCGCTGGTGGTCTCGCCGGCCGAGCTTCCCACGTCGCTCGAGGTCACCGCCTGGTCGTCCGACCGTGCCGCGGGGGAGGAGATCATGGCACTCCGGCACCGTTTCCTGCCGGTCTGGGGGGTGCAGTTCCACCCCGAGTCGATCGGCACCGACCACGGCAAAACGATACTCCTCAACTTCCTTCAGCTGGCTCGCGAGGCGACCCCAGCCTCAGTCGCCTAACAGGCAGCCGCGCAAGCGGATAGCAGGCGGCCAGCGACCGCTTTCGCGGTCCGGCACGCATTTTGACTCAGATCAGCGGGCCTGTTAGCTTCGGTGATGCGCCTCCGGCTCATCCGCTCGCTCAGACCCGCCTCGCTCCCGTGAAAGGACGTGCCATGCCCAGCGGCACCGACGCGACCAAGTTCATCTTTGTGACCGGCGGCGTCGTCTCCTCGCTCGGCAAGGGGATCGCCGCCGCTTCGCTTGGCAGGCTGTTGGTGGAGCGCGGGCTGAGCGTGACGATGCAGAAGTTCGATCCGTACATCAACGTGGATCCTGGAACGATGTCGCCGTTCCAGCACGGCGAGGTGTTCGTCACCGATGACGGCGCCGAAACCGACCTCGACCTCGGCCACTACGAACGGTTCATCGATCGATCCCTCACGCAACAGAACAACGTCACCACCGGCCGGATCTACCAGACGGTCATCCACAAAGAGCGCCGCGGCGAGTACCTCGGTTCCACCGTCCAGGTCATCCCGCACATCACCGACGAAATCAAGCACGCCATCCGCCGCTCGGCTCCGGGCCATGACGTGGTCATCACCGAGATCGGCGGCACCGTTGGCGACATCGAATCGCTGCCGTTTCTCGAGGCGATCCGGCAGTTCCGCCAGGAAGTGGGCCGCGACAACGCGATCTTCATCCACCTCACGCTGGTACCGTACATCGCCGCGGCGGGCGAGCTCAAGACCAAGCCGACGCAGCACTCGGTGCGGGACCTGATGCAGATCGGAATCCAGCCCGACATCCTGATTTGCCGTAGCGAGCAGCCGCTCGGGGCCGACATCAAACGGAAGATCGCCCTGTTCTGCAACGTGGACTTCGACTGCGTGGTCGAGAGTCCCGACGTGCGCTCCATTTACGAGATCCCGCTCCGCTTCCACGACCAGGGACTCGACGCGGTGGTGTGCGAGCGGCTCCGCCTCAAGACCCAGGAGCCCGACCTCACGCCCTGGCAGTCGATCACCGAGCGGATCCTCCGCCCGAGCAATCGGGTTCGGATCGCGGTGGTCGGCAAGTACACCGACCTCCACGACGCGTACAAGTCGGTGCACGAGGCACTGATTCACGGCGGCATCCCACACGACGCCGGGGTCGAGATCCACTGGGTCTCCAGCGATCGTTTCACCGACGCCGAGGCGGCCGGCCAGCTCCTGAATGGTTACGACGGTCTCTTGATTCCCGGCGGATTCGGGATTCGCGGGGTCGAGGGAATGATCGAAGCGGTGCGGTGGGCCCGGTCCAACGACCTGCCATTCCTCGGGATCTGTCTCGGCCTTCAGATCGCAATCATCGAGTTCGCGCGGAACGTCTGCCAGCTTCCCAATCCGAATAGCACGGAGTTCGCACCGGAGTGCGAATCTCCCGTCATCGCCCTGATGCCCTCGCAGCGCGACGTCGTGGATCTCGGCGGCAGCATGCGACTCGGTGCCTACGCGGCCAAGCTCCGGCCCGGGAGCCGGGCCGCACAGGCGTACGGCAGCACCGAGATCAGCGAGCGCCATCGGCATCGCTGGGAGGTGAGCAACGCCTATCGCGATGTGTTGGCCGAGTTCGGCCTTCGGCTCTCAGGAGTGTCGCCCGACGGCGGGCTCGTGGAGGTGATCGAACTCCCGGAGCACCCCTGGTTCCTTGGCTGCCAGTTCCATCCGGAGCTCAAGTCGCGGCCGACCCGCCCGCATCCGCTTTTCGTCGGGTTCATCGGCGCGGCGCTCGACCGTCGTCGGCGGGCGGGCCTGCCGGTCACGTCGGAGGAGCTGACGGCGGCGTCACGCTGATGACCGCGGCCGCGGGCGCGCTCCGGTGCGCTTCGCTGGTCGCGCTGGCGGCCCTCGGCGCGTGCGAGCGGCGCGGGGTCCAACCCACGGCAACGATGCAGGCGGCGGACACCGCCGACCAGGTGCTCGAGGGGTTCGTGCACCACGTGACGACCGACGGTGTGCGGAAGAGCCGCATCGAGGCTGACACGGCGTGGTTCTACGAAGCCACCCAGAGTGCCACGCTCCACAACGTCCGGATCACGTTCTACGACGCAAAGGGGGCGGAGCGGTCGAAGCTTACGGCGCAGCGCGCGGCGTACCGCTGGCAGGACGGCTCGCTCGACGCCGAAGGCAATGTGGTCCTCACCGCGCCGGGCGGCGAAAAGCTTCAGAGCGAAGTGCTGAAGCTCGACAACAAGGAAAACCGCATCTCGACGGACCGAGCCTTTCTGTTGCAACGGGGTGCGGAGCGGATCGAAGGGACGAGCCTCCAGTCCGATCCGGAGTTCACCAACGTGGTCGCCAACCGGCCGCGAGGCGTCGCGGGAAAGGGGATCCTGCTGCCGGGCCAACGGGATTCGGTTGCACGGCGGGATTCGACATGAAGCGGGTAGTACGAGTACGAGTGCTTGTACTGCTCCTAGCACCGACCGGAACAGTGGCGGCCCAGGAGCGATGCACGCTGCAGATCGACAACGTCGACCGCCAGGGCATCGCAGTCGAGACCACGGGGGGCACGAACTACTTCGCGGGCGGCAACGTCCGGCTGAGTTGCAGGGGCACCAAGATCCGCATGCGGAGTGACAGCGTCGCTGCGTACGCCGGGAACATCGTGCACTTCATTGGCCGGGTGCACTACGAAGACTCCTCGCTGGTGATGGACGCGGACCGCGGCACGTATTACCGCGCGGCAGAGCAGTGGGAGGCGCGCGGCAAGGTGAAGACCCGCAATCTCAACACCGGGTCGACGCTGGCGGGGCCGTCGCTGGACTACTTCCGCGCCGTGAAGGGAGTCCGCGACACCGCGGAGATGTACGCGGTCAGCCGCCCGCGGATCGAGTACGTGACGAAGGATTCGGCGGGTCAGGCCACCGAGCCGTACGTCATCGTGGCGGATCGGGTGCGTATTCGCGGCGATGACCAGCTCTGGGCCGGGGGCACCGTGACCGTGGATCGCAGCGACTTCGCCGCGCGGGGAGACTCACTCCGGCTGGACACGGGCGCCGCCGACGACGGCACGCTGCTCGGGCAGCGCCCGGAGCTGCATGGGGTCGGCAGCGATACGTTCGACGTGGCGGGCCGCCGGATCGACTTCAAGCTGGACGACCGTGAGCTCACGTACCTGGTGGCGACGGACAGCGCGCGAGCCGTGCAGCGAGAGTGGACGCTCGTGGCCGATACCATCGCGATGGACGTGAACAAGCGCGAAGTCGAGCTCACCCTCGCGTGGGGAGACAGCCTGCGGGCGCACGCAGTCTCGCCTCGGCGGGAGATCCGCTCGGATTCGCTGGCGCTCGAGAGCCCGGCCGGCGCGCTCAAAGAGGCGCGCGCATTCGGCAAGGCTTGGCTGGGGGGCGACACCGATTCCGCGAGCTCCGAACGGGACTGGCTCGCCGGCGACACGGTCATCGCCCGCTTCGAGCCGCGCGACTCGGCCGGGAGCAGCCGAACGGTGCTCACGCGCATCGAGGCTACCGGGACGGCGCGCTCCTTCACCGTCGAACTTGAGGAGTCGCGCCCCAAGCAGCCGACGATCAACTACGCGCGTGGCAACGCGATCCTGGTGACGATGAAGACCGATGGATCCGAGGAGGTTGACCAGGTGAGGATCCGCGGGCAGGTGGACGGAGCACAGCTCGAGCCGGGCCAGTCGGACACCACGGCGGCACGTCGTCCCGCGGTCCCAGCGGCAGCCCCGCCGCCACCGCCGTGATCGCGCGCGGCTGGTTGCCTCAACTGGAGGATGCCGATCCATCGCTGCCGCTCGCGCTGGCGGCCTTGCTGCGTGTAGCGGACCTCGAAGGCCGGGCCGGGCTGGATGCGCTGTTGCTCGCGTACCGCGAGGGCTACTTGCAGGTGTATCGCCCCGCCGAAGGGTTGAGCGAGTCGGTGCGGGATCACGTGGTGAGCTCCGTCCTCCCGCGGCTCGCGACCGACGGATGGATCGCGGCGGCAACGTCCGAGAGCTGGGACCAGGTCGCCGCCGCCGGCGAGTGGTGGACCGAGGCGCGACAGGATCGCGAAGGTGCGGTCGCCGGCCTGCTGGCGCTGGCGGAGCGGGCCGCGGGAATGTCCCCGCTACCCTCGCGCCCGCCGGGCAGCGTGCTCGAAGGTCGAGACCTGGGCAAGAGCTACCGCGGGCGACGGGTGGTCGACCACGTAACGGTCCGGCTGGAACAGGGCGAGATCGTGGGGCTGCTCGGCCCCAACGGCGCCGGCAAGACGACGACCTTCTACCTGCTTACCGGCCTCATTCGTCCGGAAGCGGGGCAGGTGGTTCTCGACGGCCGTGATCTGACTCGCGCCCCGATGTTTCGCCGGGCCCGGGCCGGCATCGGCTATCTGGCGCAGGAACCGTCGGTCTTCCGGCGAATGACGGTGGAGGAAAACATTCTCGCGATCCTGGAGACCCGGAGGCTGCGACGCGACGAGCGCCACCGTCTGCTCGAAGCCATGCTCGACGAGCTCGGCATCCGGCATCTGCGGAAGGTGAAGGCCTACGCCCTGAGCGGCGGCGAGCGTCGCCGCCTCGAGATTACCCGCGCTCTCGTGACGGAGCCGAGATTCATGCTGCTGGACGAGCCGTTCGCCGGTGTGGACCCGATTGCCGTGCATGACATCCAGACCATCGTGGCGGGGCTTCGCCACCGCGGCATCGGTGTGCTGATCACGGATCACAACGTGGAGCAGACGCTCGATATCGTCGATCGGGCTTATATCATGTTCGAGGGCAAGGTGCAGGCGGCCGGGACCGTCCGCGATCTGGTCTACGACGACCGGGTGGCGCAGCTCTACCTCGGACCCACGCTCACGTCGCGGCTTCGGGCCCGGCTGGAGAACGCCGCGTGACGCTCCGCACCGGACTCTCCCAGCAGACCAGCCTGCGTCAGGAGCTGCGGGTCAATCCGCGGCTCTATCAGGCCATGGACATGCTGTACATGCCCATGATGGACCTGCAGCAGCACCTCAAGCAGGAGCTGCTGGTCAATCCGTTCCTCGAGCTGCTGGACCCGGAAGAGGAGACCACCGAGCAGCCGGAGAAGCCGGCCGAGACGGAGAAGGAGGAGGCCCAGAAGCAGGACGAGATGGACTGGGAGGAGATCCTGCTCAACGGCTTCGACGTGGGTGGGACGCGGGAGCAGTTCGAGGTGCAGGAGTACACCGAGCCGGTGACGGTCGAGACCCGCAACCTCACCGACCACCTCCGGGACCAGCTGCAGCTGATGGAGCTGTCGCCCCGCCAGCGGCTGCTGGGCGAGGAGTTTCTGGGAAATCTCACCGAGGAGGGCTACCTCGCGGCATCACTGGAGGAGATCCTGGCATCGGTGAATCAGCTCGTCGCGTCGCACCTCGACGCCGCGGGCGGCGCGGAGGAGGACGAGCTGAATGGGGAGGCGGACGGGGGGACGGATGGACCGGCCCCTGCAGCGGCCGTTGGTGAGGACACGGCGGCCGGCGCGGAAGCCGCTGTGCATCCATCCAGTCCCTCCGACAATCCGTCCCTCTATACCCTTGCCGAAGCCGAGCAGATGCTGGCGCTCATCCAGCAACTGGATCCGCCGGGCGTGGGGGCGCGGGATCTCCGCGAATGCCTGCTCCTTCAGCTGCGCGAGCTGGGCGACGCCGGCTCGCTCACCTATCGGCTGGTATCAGAGGCATTCGACGATTTGAAGGCCCACCGCTGGAACGACCTGGCCAAGCGGTTCTCGGTCGATCCCGGCTCGGTGCAGGCCGCCGCCGACCAGCTTGCGCGGTTCGATCCCAAGCCCGGTCTCAAGTACTCCGACCGGAGCGACGGCTACATCATTCCCGATCTCATCGTGGAGAAGATCGGCGACCGGTATCACGTCTTCCTCAACGACACCGGCATGCCCCGGCTCCGGCTGAGCCGCGCCTATCAGGAAGTCGCCCGCGACAAGAAGAAGCTCACTCAGGAGAATCGCGAGTTCATCGCCGCCAAGCTGAACAGCGCCAACTGGATGATCCAGGCGATCGAGCAGCGCCGGCAGACGATGCTCAAGGTGATGAACTTCATCGTCGATCGGCAGCGCGATTTCTTCGAGAAAGGCATCGAGTACCTCAAGCCGCTCACGCTCCGGGAAGTGGCCGAGGTCATCAACATGCACGAGAGCACCGTGAGCCGGGTGACCAACGAGAAGTACGTGCAGACGCCCAGGGGTGTGCTCCCCCTCAAGTTCTTCTTCTCGAGCGCGCTCTCCACCTCGTCGGGCGAGGATGCGAGCGCGCGGTCCATCCGGGCAAAGCTCGAGAAGATGGTCGGCGAGGAGAACCCGTCGAAGCCGCTCACCGATCAGCAGATCGTACACCTCTTCCAGGAGCAGGGGATCCAGATCGCCCGGCGCACGGTCGCCAAGTATCGCGACCAGCTCGGGATCCTTCCAGCGAGAATGCGGAAGCGGGTATGACGCTTCCGGCCGCACCCGCGGACGTCGTGGACGTCAGCGTGCTCGTGCCGGCCAAGGACGAGGCGCTGAATCTCCCGGAGTTTGTCGAGCGTTGCGGAACGGCGCTCGGGCCCACCGGCTTCAGCTTCGAGGTGGTGGTCGTCGACGACGGCTCGCGCGATGGGACCGACCGGGTGCTGCGCGAGCTGCAGGACCGCTACCCGTTTCTCCGGGTCGTCACCCACCGCCGCCAGCGCGGCATCGCCGACGCCCTCCGCTCGGCCAGCGATGCGGCCCGGGGCGAAGTGTTCGTCTTCTATCCTGCCGACCTCCAGTACCTCCCCGAGGACATTCCGGCGCTGGTTCGCCCCATCCTGGACGGCCAGGCGGACATCGTCACCGGTACCAAGCAGGGGAAATACGAGAAGGCCTTCGTCTCCGGCGTCTATAATTGGCTCTGCCGCCGCCTGTTCGGCGTGGCGGTGACCGATCTGAACTCGGTGAAGGCGTGGCGCCGCGGGGTGCTGGCCGGAGTGCCGCTCCGCCCCGATTGGCATCGCTACATGGTGGTGATCGCCGCCGCCGACGGCTTCCGCCTCACGTCGCATCCGGTCCCGTTGCACGCCCGCAAAGCCGGCGTCTCGAAGTTCAACTGGCGGCGGATTCCGGTCGGCGTGTTCGATCTCTTATCAGTGTGGTTTCAGCTCCGCTTCGGCCGGAAGCCGATGCTCTTCTTCGGGGTGGCGGGCGCGGCGCTGTTCGCGGTCGGCTTCCTCGTCGGGGTCGTGGCCCTGGTGCTCCGTTTCGGGTACGGCATCGGATTTCGCCCCTTCCTCAATCTCGTCGAGACGATGGTGATCAGCGGCGTGGCCCTCTTCGGGTTCGGCTTCGTCGGAGAAATGATCGCCGGACTCCGCGAGGAGAATCGCGAGATCGCCCGCACGCTGGCACGGCTCGGCGACGGTCGGGACTAGGCCGTGCGGGTCGTCTTCGTGACCCACAACTATCCCCGTTGGCCCGGAGACCTCTCCGGCTTGTTCCTCGCGACCCTCGCCTCGGCATTGGTGCGACGCGGCCACGACGTGCGGGTCATCGCGCCCAGCGACGCCGGAAAGGGGGGAACCGACGAGCAGGGTGGCATCACGGTGGAGCGGGTGCGTTACGCGGTTCCGTCGCGGGAGACCCTCGCGTACAGCGGGCGGATGCAGGAGGCGGCGAACACGCCGGGTGGGCTGGTGGCGCTGGTCGATCTGTGGCGGGCCTTCCGTCGGGCCATCCGGGCACAGCTCCGTGACGGGGCCGACGTCGTTCACGCCCACTGGTGGATTCCCGCCGGGTTGGCCTTGCCGCGCGGCGTGCCGTCCGTGCTGACGAGCCATGGCACGGACGCGGCGCTCCTGCGCCGGTCGGCCCTCGCCCGCGGCCTCGCCCGCCCGGTGTTCCGCCGTGCGAGTGTGGTGTCCGCCGTCTCCAAGGAGCTGGCGGGATGGATTCAGGACGCGACCGGCCGTCACATCCCCAAGCAATACGTGCAGCCGATGCCGGTCGACACTACCGATTGGCCCTGGACCGAGGGCGACGGCGGCGCCATTACGATCGCCAGGCTGGTACCGCAGAAACGGGTGCATCTGGCCGTCGAGGCGATCGCCGCGCTCAAGGACCTCGGCTATCCGATGGGACTCACGGTCGTGGGCGATGGACCGGAGCGTCCGGCTCTCGAGGCGCTGGCGGTGCGGCGGGAGGTGAGTGATCTGGTGCATTTCGCCGGCCGGGTTCCGCCGGATCAGATTCCGGCGGCCCTCGCCCGCGCCGAGATCATGCTGCTTCCGGCGCAGGCGGAGGGGTTCGGTCTCGCCGCGGCGGAGGCGCTCATGGTAGGCGTGCCGGTCATCGGCTGCTGGGACGGCGGTGGATTGCTGGACGTGATCCCGCAGCGCGGCCCGGGCCGACTCACGCTCCCGGTGGCGGATGCCATCGCCGATGCCGTGCTCGGTGTGCTGAACGATTCGGAGCGGTTCGCCCTTGCGCGGTCCGCAGGTGAGGTCTGGCGGGCACGCCTGGCGCCGGATCATGTGGCCGGGGTGTACGAGGGCTGGTACCGCGAGGCGCGCGGTGAGTAGGACCGCGTCCCACGCCTGGCGCGCGATCCAATGGATACTCGGAGTGACGGTGATCGCGCTGGCCGTGCGCACCCTCGCGCGCAACTGGGCGGAGCTCAGGAGCCAGGCCGTCACGCTCGACGTGCGGCCGGGCTACCTCCTGGCCGCCGCGGCGATCACGTGGGTGATGTACGCGATGCTCATCACGTCATGGCGCGTCATGCTGGCCAGCTGGGGGCAGCGCCTCGATCCGATCAGCGCCGCGCGGATCTGGCTCGTCTCCAACCTGGGGAAGTACCTGCCGGGAAAAGTGTGGGCCCTTGCGGGGATGACGGTGCTCGCCCAGCGGGCCGGCGTGGCGCCGTGGGCCGCCGCCGCGTCCGCCGTCGTGCTTCAGGCGGTGGGGATCGGAACCGGCGCCGCCCTGGTCGGCTGGGCCGGCGCGGTCGCGCTCGAGGCTGCCCATCCGGGCACCCGGGCCGCGCTCCTGAGTTTGGTGCTCGCGAGCGCCGTAGCCGTCGGACTCGTGCTCTGGCCGCCCGCGGCGCGTCGGCTGCTCCGCCTTGCCGGCGTGGACGCCGCGCACGCGCGTCCGCCCTCCGCGTCCGCCGTGGCGCTGGGCATCGCAAGTAACTTGGTGGCCTGGGTGGGATACGGCATCGCGCTGGTATGTCTCGCGAGAGGGCTGTTGCCGGCAGCCCGGCTTGACCTGGTGACTGCCATCGGGGCGTTCACTGCGTCGTACCTGGCCGGGCTCCTCGCCCTGGTTGCGCCCGGTGGGATCGGCGTTCGCGAAGGCGTCATGATCCTGTTGCTCCAAACCCCGCTGGGCCTTGCGGCCGCCACCATGTTGGCGCTCGCGTCCCGCGTGCTGCTTACGATTACCGAGCTCGCCGCGGCCGCGCCGTTCCTCGCCCTCTCCAACCGGAGTAGTCGTGTTCCCCAGTGATCCTACGACCGCCGACTGGCAACCGCGCCGCCCGATTCTCATCGCGCTGCTCCTTTTCGCCCTGGCGACGCTGACCCTTTGCTGGCCGATGCTGACCGGCCAGTTCCTGCTGGGCGATGACCAGTTCGTCGCCGGCTATGGATTCCGCGCCTGGAGCGCCGAGTACTTCCGGGAGCATGGTCGCATTCCGCAGTGGAACCCCTATCTCTTCGGCGGGCTGCCCTTCGTGGCGGCGCAGCACGGCGACGTGTTCTATCCGACGGCATGGCTGCGCTGGATCCTTCCGGTCGATACCGCGATGAACCTGGGGTTCGCCGGCCACATCTTCCTCGCTGGCGCGGCGATGTTTCTCTTCCTTCGTTGTCTCCGGCTCGGGTGGGGCGGGGCAGTGGTAGGCGGCGTTGCCTATGAGCTCACCGGTATCGTCGCATCGCTGGTGAAGCCGGGGCACGATGGAAAGCTGTTCGTCTCGGCGCTGGCCCCGCTCGCATTTCTCTCGTTGCTCGCCGCTATCCGGCATCGGCGGCTCTGGGGCTACGGCCTGCTGGCCCTCACTGTTGGCCTGTGCCTGCTGAGCCCGCACTACCAGATGACGTACTACCTGCTGGTGGCCTCAGGTCTCTGGGCCCTCTGGCTGGCGCTGCGCGATCCCGAGCGCCCGCGGGAGGGTCGGCCGCTAATGCCGGTCGCCGTTGCGCTGGGCGCCGTCGTGCTCGGCGTTGGAATTGCCGCGATCCAGGTAATTCCGTTCGTGGAGTACATCCCGTACTCGCCGCGAGCCGCGGGGGGCCCCAGCGGGGGGTGGGAGTACGCCACGGCGTTCTCGATGCCGCCGGAGGAGCTCTTCAGCACGATTCTGCCGCAGTTCAACGGCGTGCTCGAAG
>DATAFP010000173.1:0-4455 GCA_036257415.1 Gemmatimonadales bacterium | reverse complement strand
CCGATGCGGCGGGGGCCGCGCTCTCCGACATGGAGGCGTCCCATCGGCAGCAGATCCAGTCCTCCGCCGTGGTGTCTAAGGACAAACAAGGGAAGGTGACCGTTCGCGACCAGAGCAAGACGAAGGGGGGCGAGAGCGCGGCTGCCAACGCGCAGGCGAACAAGTACATCGACGGTGCGATCGCGCTGCTCGGCCACCCGCTGACGCCTTCGCCTTCCGGCAACTGAGACACCGCCAGCTCGGCCCAGGGCAACAAGGCCCAGACCACCCCGGAGGCCCGTGCGGCCGGGGTGTCTGACGCAAGCGCCCAGCAGATCCAGGGCATGCTGTCGCCCGAGGAATCGGCGCTGCTGCTGATCGTGCCCGTGACGGACGCACCGGAGATGAGCACCGCTATGAAGGACGCCAAGGCGACCGACGTGGCCGTCATCGAGATCGTTCCCGTGCCGTGACGGTCGCGGGCCACCCAGCCGCGACGCAGCCGGACTCCCACTGCTACAGACAGCACCCGCAAACACGCCGAAACCGCATCTCCTGCGGCCACCGTTTCCAGCAACACCGGCGCGCTCCAGGGGCGGCTGCCCACAGTGAGTCAGACGAAAAACGACGGCGTGGTGATGATGTGGCGCTCGAAATGCCCCGTTGCACGGTCGCTGAGGTAATAGTTCACGAAATCGCTCATGCGGTAACCCTGGGACAAGAGCCATCCTGCCGCGACACTATTGATCAATGGCACGTCGAGTGAAACGACCGGCGTCCGCGCCGCGACCCTGCCCTCGGCGAAGGAGAGCACGCCTGGCCAGTCACGCTCGTCGAGCACCGCGAACGGTCCGTTGTATACCCCACCCACATACCCATAGCCAATCAGGCGCGCCCCGTCGCGAAACAGATATCCTTCGCGCACCATCCGGAGCCACCGATGATCCACGTCGCGTCGAAACCCCAGGTTGGCCTGATCGATCGAGGCGAGCGCCTCGATCGTGGCCGGCGAATCGTCCATGGGGTGCGCGCGGATGCCGCGCGGCGGAGAAAGGGCGCGGGCGTCGCGCGAGAAGCCGTAGATCGGGAACCGCGCCGCGAGCCCGCCACGGAGATAGTGCGCGAGCGCGCGGAGGTCAGGCGTGGCAATGATGCTTCGGTGCCGAGACCCGTGGGCAGGGAAGGCCCGCGTTATGAGCTCCCGCCCGAGCCCGGCCGACTGCCGCCCGGGGAGCACGAAGAACTCGGTGAGCTCGATCGTGCCATCACGCACGATGCTTCGAGCGTATCCGACCGGCACGCCGTCTTCCTCCGCCACCCACGCATGCGCGGCGGTCCGCGCGAGGTGATCGAACAATGGCCGCCGCTCCGGCCAGAGCTCGTCCGGGACAGGCGGCACGCTCCCCCCGCTGAAGGTTTCCACCCCCAACCTTCGGCCCAGGTCGTCCACCGCGTTGACGAAGATTCGGAACAGGGCCGGAGAATCGCTGGGGCTCACCGGCCGAAAGCTGAGCGCCACTGCACCGCCTCGATCGGCGTTGTCGAATGATGCCGTGACCCAAGGCGCCGGCACCACCCCCGAGAGGCGGATTGCGTTCGTCACCTGGCGCGGGCTCCCTCACCTGTCCGCGGACGACCGGCTGGCCGCGGCCGCTCTCGCGTCCCGCGGCGCCGTGGTCGACCCCGTCGTGTGGGACGATGGCGCCGCGGACTGGTCACGCTACCAGGCAGCCGTCATCCGATCTACCTGGGACTATCACCTGCGGCCCACCGAATTCCTGGCCTGGATCGAGCGGATCGCGGTCGCCGGGCCGCGCATCTGGAACCCGCCCGAGCTGCTCCGCTGGAACCTCGACAAGCGCTACCTGGCCGACCTGGGCCAACGGGGCATACCGGTGGTCCCGACCCTGGCGGTCAAGCGCGGCGAACCATCGACGCTCACCGGCGTGCTCGAGGCGGCCGGCTGGAACCAGGTGGTGGTGAAGCCTGCGGTATCCGCGTCGGCGCATCAGACCTGGCGCACTTCGACCGCCCGGGCAGCGGTTGATTCCGGACGCTTCTCCGAACTCGTCCGCACGGGCGACGTTCTGGTGCAACCGTTCCTCGACGAGATCAAGCAGGGCGAGTGGTCGCTATGCTTTTTCGGCGGTCGATTCAGCCATGCAGTGCTCAAGCGGCCACCGGAAGGTGAGTTTCGGGTCCAATCCGAGCTGGGCGGCGACGTAGTCGTGGCGCGTCCCGAGCCGGTCGCGCTGGCGCGCGCTGCGGAGATCCTCGCCCTCGTACCGGCGCCCTGGTTGTATGCCAGGGTGGACGGCTGCATGGTGCGCGACGACTTCATGCTGATGGAGCTCGAGCTGATCGAGCCGACGCTGTTCTTCCACGCCGACCCTGCGGCACCAGATCGCTTCGCGGAGGCACTCCAAGCTTAGATTGCGGGCATCCCGATGTCCCGTCCGGCTCACGCCCTCCTGTTCGTCGCTCTGGCGGCTGCCTGCGGGCCGGCGCCCACGCCCAGCGCGCCCCAACCTTCCCCCACCCCCGCTCCCGCGGGCCCGCCGGCGCCCGAGGCGTGCATCGCGGCGGGAGAGCCCGGCCACGAGCCGGATACGCTGGACGTCGTTCTCGATCCGTCGCCCCGGGCGGCGCTGCCGCCGCTGACCGGCGCCGACTGGTTCGCCTGGGCGTCTACGTACGAGACCCTGGTTCGATTGGACTGCGGTGGCTCGCCCCGCCCGGCGCTCGCGGCCGCGTGGCAGCGAGAGGACGATGGGCGCGTATGGACGGTGTCACTGGGTGATTCGGCGGTCAACTCGACCGGCTCGCGGCCGACGCCCGATGCGATAGTGCAAGCGTGGCAGCCGCTCCCTGAGCGGCTCGCGCTCGCGGGCGTCACATCGGTGGAGCGGCGGGGCGCGCGCGATCTGCGATTCGTCTTCGCGCGTCCGAACGATTCGCTGCCCGCGATCTTGGCCGATCCGGTGCTGGCATTCCGCCGGAGCGCGCTCATGCCGACCGACTCCACCTCGGCTCCGGCGCTTCGGATCCTGCCGCCGCCGCCGGATCTGCGCGATGCGCTGGATGCTGGTCGCGACATCGTGGTCACGGCGGATCCCGCCACGCTGGACTACGCGCGACGCCAGCCCGAACTCGAAGTTGCGCCGCTGCCGTGGAGCAGCCTGTACGCCCTGGTGGCACCCGAGGCCGGCAGCATTGCAGCCGATGACCGGCTTCGCTCGTCGCTCGCCCGGGATGTCGTTCGGGAAGATGCGCGGCCCGCCCCCGCCAGGTACGGCAGGGGCGGATGTGCGCCGGGCACCGCCGGACCCGCTCTGCCCGCGGCGCCGACGCAGCGTGCCGAGCTGGCCTACGTCGCCGCCGATTCAACGGCGGCATCGCTGGCGGCGCGGCTGGTCGCCCTCGGCGCGGCCGGCCCGCGGGGCGCGGCGCTCGCGCTGGAGCAACCGGAGATCCGGCGGCGGCTCCAGCACGGGGAGCTCGCAGGTGCGGTGGTGCCGCTTCCGGCGCTGGCGGTCGCCAACTGCGGTTCGGCGGACTTCGCCGGATACACGGTCACGCCGCTGGTGGAGACCCGGGCCCACCTGATCGCTCGCCGCGGCGGGCCCGCGATCAGGCGGGATGCATTCGGCGTCCTGCGCATCGACGGAGGATCGGCGTCGCCATGAGCTTCCGTACTCGCCTGCTGCTCGGGTTTCTGGCGGTGTTGCTCGTCCCCCTGGCCGTTCTCGGTGTCGGGGTACGCCGTGAGATGGAGCGCCGGCTCACCGCCGAGTATCACGCTCGGGTGCGGTCGCTCGCCGGCCTAGTTCAGCTCGATCTGGCGCGCGAGAGCGGGCGTTTGGGACACCGGCTCCGCGCGCTCCGTGAGCGGCTCGCCGAGGACAACCGCTTCCGGTCCGCCGCGCTCCAGGACGACCCCGGCGCCCGGGGCTGGCTGCTCGATTGGGCCGGGGAAGCCCAGCAGCTGACCGGGTTGGACTACCTGCGGCTGCAGGACAGCGTCGGGCGGGTGTTGAGCTCGGGACACTTCCGCAATGAGTTCGATCGTGTCGATCCCGACGTGCCGGCGCTGGTGCGATCCGCCGATTCGATCGCGCTGCTCCGCGCCCGCACTGCCGAGCGCGAGCTGCTGCTCGTAGCGCGGGTAGACTCGTTCAGGATCGGCGAGCGGCCGTACGCGCTGGTGGGTGGTGTGACACTCGACCCCGCGGCGCTCGCTCCGGCCGCGCGGGCACAGGGTCTCGCGGTGGTGGTGGAGCTGCCCGACGTAGCTCCCGCGAACGCGGACTCGCTTCAGGTCGCCGACGCCTTCGCGGTGCCGGTGGTCGACGCGCGTGGTCCTGGCCCAGCGACGAGAGGCGTGGCTCGCCTCATGGTCACCCAATCCCTGGCGCCGCTCGACGCCTTGCGCCGCAGCGTGGACGCGTGGTTCCTTGCCGCGCTGGCAGTGACCAC
>DATAFP010000171.1:0-5184 GCA_036257415.1 Gemmatimonadales bacterium | reverse complement strand
GTCGGCGGTGATCGCGAGCCCGGAGGCACGCGCATCGTTCACCTTCTTGATGACCTGGTCCATCTTCGGCCAGTTCGGTTCGCCGCCCGCCTTGAGGTGATAGATCTCGGCGCGAATGCCGGCCTCGCGCGCGATGGTGATCACCTCGTCCACCGCCTCGAGCAGCCGATTGGCTTCGCTCCGCATGTGCGAGATGTACATCCCGTCGTACTCAGCGGCGGTCTTCGAGAGCGCGATCAGCTCGTCGGTCTTGGCGTAGAACGCCGGCGCGTAGATCAGCGACGAACCGACGCCCAGGGCGCCCTCCCGCATCGCCGTCCGGACCAGCTCCAACATCCGGGCCAGCTCGTCCGGGGTCGGGGGACGGTCCTCGTAGCCCAGCTCGTGGATGCGAACTGTCGTGGCGCCGATGAACGACGCGACGTTCGGGCTGATGCCGCGGGCGACCAGATATTCCAGATACTCGGCGAGGGTGGTCCAGGTGACGTCGAACTTGATGTCGCCCTGGAGCGCTACCATCTCCTTCTTCATGGAATCGGTGAGCGGCCCCATCGAAATGCCTTCGCCGAACACCTCGAGCGTGACGCCCTGGCGGATGTCGCTCTCGCCCCGGCCGTCTTCGATCAGCGATTCGGTGGCCCAGCTCAGCATGTTGATGAAGCCGGGGGCGACGGCGAGGCCGCGCGCATCGATCTCGGTACGACCGCGGCCCGTCACGCGGCCCACTGCCGCGATGGTATCCCCGCTGATGGCCACGTCCCCGGTGAACGGAGCGATGCCGCTGCCGTCGTAGACGGTGCCGCCTCGTAGGACCACATCGTATGTCGCGGTGGGCCGACAAGCAGCCGCCAGGAGTAGCAGGAGTGCCACGGCTCGGACGCCACGTCGCGCTCTCTGGCGCATACCGTCTCCGGATTGTAGGATGGGCAAAACGACTCCAACAATGGCCCAGCCGGGGCATGAGGGCCAGCAGGGCATTCAGGAATCGATGCTGTCGGAATTCGAGCACGAGATGGCCACCATGGGCTCGTTCTCGAACCCGTCCCGGCCGAGCCCGCGCCCTGGAAGCAGTATCCCAAGTCCATGAGCCTCGGTGAACTAGCTTCCCACCTGGCGGACAGTTCTTGTCGGGTGCAGCCGACCATCCGGGCGGAATGGTTCGGTACGAGGGCGCCGAAAGCGACCCCTCCCGGACGCCGTCGCTGGGCTCGCGGGATGAGGTCGTTGAGCGCTGGATCGGAACCTGTGAACGGCTGGAAATGCCATTTCCGGCACGGACGATGCGCCGCTGTTGGGACCCTGGTCACTCGAACGTGGTTGAAGACCATCTTCAAAACAGATCATTCACCATCGCGGCAACTGACGGTCTGCCTCCGATGAAGCATGTGCCATTGCCGGGCCTGCGCGGCCGAGCGACGAGCAACGGTAGGCGCAATCGCGAGACTAGGGCGAGGTGGAGGGATGATGGCTGAAGCGAGGTTGGTCCGCCGCCGGCTCGGGCTTGGCCTGGCGGTATTCGTGCTCGGCTGCGGATCGGGAACGTCCCTCGACGGCGGGTTCATCGGCGTGCCCTGGAAGACGCCGCGGGCCTCCACGCCGCCGTACGCCGACAGCGCTACCACCACCGCGCTTGCCACTCAGCCGGCCGCCGAGTCCACCGCTACCGCCCGGAAGAAGACTCGCGCGCGCAGTTCTGCCGCCCCGCGCGCCGGCGCGGCGGCGCAGCCCATCAACCTCGACGCCCCGCCCCCGCCACAGCCTGCCGTGGCTGTGACCTTAGGACGGCTGGAGAACGCGTTGCTTCGCCTTCGCGACCTCGAACGGCGGCATCACCGGATGACCGGCAGCTATTCCGCGCACCCGTCGCGCCTCGGCGTCTCGGCCGATCCCGGGATGGAGCTGCGGGTGGTGTGGGCGTCTCCGTGGGGCTGGGCGGCCATCGCGCGGGACTCGGCCAACACGGTCCCGGCCTGCGCCATCTACATGGGGACGGTGCCCTCCACCCTGGCGACCGACGGCCGGGTTGGCAGCGCCCGCCCGGGCACGCCCGCATGCGTGGACAGCGGCGAGCAGCCGTCGCGTATGCTCAATCAGGTCCTCACCCTGGCCGACAACCCGCCGTCCGCCGACCAGGGACTGTTGAGTCTCATGCGGGCTGATCTCATGAACCTGGCGACGTCGCAGCGCCAGTATCGGGCGGTGCAGGGCACCTATTCGCGCACCACCAAGGTGCTCGCAGTGCACTACTCGTGGAGTTCGGGTGTGGCCCTCAACATCCTCTCGGCAAACTCCAAGGGCTGGGCCGGCGAAGCCACCTACGATCAGTTGCCCGGCCGGAGCTGCGTGATCTTCGCCGGGAAGGTCTCCGACGTGCCGGCGACCGAGGCGCGCGGGCTGGTTCCCGACCGCGAGGGAACCGTGGTCTGTGACGAGTAGCGGCTAGCTCGCCTGCCGTTCACCTGACCGGCCGTAGCGCACGGCCGTCATCTCCGCAAGGATCGCGAGCGCCGTCTCCGCCGGTTGCCGCCCGCCCAGGTCGAGGCCGATTGGACCCCTGAGGCGCGCGATCTGTTCCCCACTGAATCCGAGCTCCTTCAGCTTTTCCCGCCGAGCCGCTTGCGTCTTCCTGGACCCGATCGCTCCGACGTACGCCGCCGGGGACCGGAGGGCGAGCTGGAGGGCGGGTTCGTCGAACTTCGGGTCGTGCGACAGGATGCAGATGTAGGTGGCGCGGTCGATCCCGGTCTGGGCAAAGGCTTCCTCCGGCCACGCGACGATCAGCTCGTCGGCGTCGGGGAACCGCTCCCGTGACACGAAAGCCTCTCGTCCATCGGCCACGATGGTGCGGTAGCCGAGCGCCTTCGCCAGCGGAACCAGCGCCGCGGCGATGTGTACGCCGCCGAAGATCACCAGCGTGGGGCGCCGCGGATACACCTCCAGGAAAAGCGGCACCGGCTCACCCTTGTCCCCGGTAACCTCAACCGTTTCGCTTGCCTCTCGCGCCAGAGCCCGCTCGGCCGCCGCCCGAAGCGCAGCCGGATCGACTCCCGGGAGGGCCCCGCCCGCCGATCCGTCGTCGCGGAGCGCGACCCCGCGTCCAACCGCGGGACCGTCGAGGGCGGTCGCCAGCACCACGCCGCCCGGACTCCGCGCGGCCTCGAGCACCTCCGCGCGGACCCGCGGTTCAACCAACACCTTGATGGTTCCGCCGCACGCGAGCCCCACTTCCCAGGCTCGTTCGTGCGTCACACCGAACGTGACCAGCTTCGGGCTGCCACGGCCGATCGCTTCCGCGATCTCGACCGCGGTGGCGCTTTCCACGCAGCCGCCCGATACCGACCCCGCGATCTGCCCATCCGCAGTGGCCAGCATGCAGGATCCTTCGGGCCGGGGAGCCGATCCCCATACGCTCGTCACCACCGCACGGCCGACCGGACCGGTCTTGGACAGCCGTTCATAGTCGAGGAGTAGGTCGCGCATTGGGGATGGTCGGAGGGTCGGATGGTCTGATGAACACTAGCTGTCGTTGCGGGGAAGTGTCCAGCTTCTCCCCCTGACGTCCGCGCACCTTCCAGCCAACCTTCCCAGACCGGCGCAATGATTAGGGGGGCCGGCCTAACCCGCTCCCGGCGGTGAAGAACTCGAGTGCCTTCAGCTGCCGCTGCAGGTCGCCCGAAACGCCACGAGCAAGGTTCGCCCGGGAGGGACCCTGCTCTTCATGGGCGGCACCGGCGGCCGCCGCACGCCGGCGGGACTCGCGTTCATCTCCGCGCTCACGGCCGCGCTTCCCGCGCTGACGAAGAATCTCGCGCTCGAGCTCGCGCCCATCCGCGTGAACCTGATCGCGGCCGGGTTCGTCGACACGCCCTGTCGTCACTGGCGCGACCTTCGACATCGACGGCGGCCAGCAGCTCGTCGAGGGGTGAGCCCGGCGGGAGGTCTTCGCGTTCACGTTCGGCTGATCTGCTGCGGCGGCTCATCACGGCGCGGTGATCGCCCACGTGGCCGAGGCGGTCGGCCACGCCAAGCGGGTTGCCTTCAGCAAGGCGTTCGCGTGGATGCAGGGTGTGGGGCCGGGGACCTATCGACGTGAAGCGCGACGCGCGCTCCGAGTGTCGCAGTGAGGGAGCCGTCAGCGCATTGGAAGGCGCCAGGGCGCGAAAAGGGCCACCGCCGCGGCGACCGCCGATTCAACGACAGCTAGCGGTCTTGCGGGCCATGCGTCCATCCGGCCATCCGGCCCGCGAGTTCCTCCAACGATGCCACCGTCGCGCACGGTACCAGCGCATCGACGTGCGGTAGCGCGGCGCGGAGCCCAAGCGTCGAGGGTTCGAACCCCGGCCGGCTCGCCAGCGGATCGAGCCAGAGGAGCCGATGGCACGACCGCCGGAGCGCTGCCATCTCCCGGCCCAGGAGCTCGGGGTCACCTCGCTCCCACCCGTCCGACACGATCAACACCACCGCGCCGCTCCGGACCGTACGGCGGACCCAGCTCTGGTTCAGCGTTCGGAGACTCTCGCCGATTCTGGTACCCCCGCTCCAATCCACCACCCGGTCGGCCACGCGGCGGATCGCGGCGTCGGGACTTCGGACGCGGAGCTCGCGGGTGATGCGAGTGAGCCGGGTGGCGAACACGAACACCTCGAGCGGCGCGCCGCTTCGCTGAAGCGCATGAGCGAATCGAAGCAGGAATCGGCTGTACCGCTCCATCGAGCCGCTGATGTCGCATACGAGGACGATGGGGCGGGGGCGGAAGGTACGGCGGAGCCATCGCCATTCGATCGCCTCACCCCCGGTGGCGAGGGCTCGGCGAAGCATGCTCCTGGCGGCCGGGCGCCGGCCTCGCTTCGCCAGCCGGGAGCGCCGGGCCGGGCGTCGCGGCAGCGCGGGACGAAGCGACTCCAGCATCGCCTGCGCATCCCGGGTTTCCTCGGGGGTTAGACCGGCGAAATCCGCCGTCCGGATCGCTTCCCGATCGCTTGGTCCACGCAGCGAGATCGGGCGCGGCAGCTCGACTGTATCGCCGCCGGGGTCACCCGGCTCGGCCTGGGTTCCGGTCTCGCGCCGTTCGCTCTGGCGGATTTTTGGAAGTCTGCGGACGATGCCCTCTCCGGTCCCTCGACGCCGCCAGAAGAGCTCGAACGCGGTGTCGTACGTGGCACGCTCCTCGCGGCGTTGGGTGAA
>DATAFP010000131.1:0-2755 GCA_036257415.1 Gemmatimonadales bacterium | reverse complement strand
TACCTCATTACCTTACAGTACCCGACGCACCTCTTCCCAGGAGCTGAACCGCGTGGCCAAGACCGCGACCATCGACACCAGCAAAGGCACCATCGTGGCGGACCTCTACGACAGCGAGGTCCCCAATACGGTGGCGAACTTTGAGAAGCTCGCCAACAGCGAGTTTTACGACGGCACCCGCTTCCATCGGGTGATCAAGAACTTCATGATCCAGGGCGGCGACCCGCTCTCCAAGGATCCCAACAACCCGCGGGTCGGCACCGGTGGCCCCGGCTACAAGATCAAGTGCGAGACCCACCTCAATACCCACAAGCACGTCGCCGGTACCCTGTCGATGGCCCACGCCGGCAAGGACACCGGCGGCAGCCAGTTCTTCATCTGTCACTCGCCCCAGCCCCATCTCGACCGGGTGCACACCGTCTTCGGGCAGGTGCGCGAGGGGATGAACGTCGTCAACGACATCAAGCAGAACGACGTGATCAACTCGATCCGGGTGTCCTGACCTGCACCTCGATTTCGCCCTGACCGCCGACTACGCCCTGATTGACCAGCAGGGCAAGCTCAGCGTGCTGGGGATCTTCCAGCACGTCTGGCTGACGAAGTTCCCGGCGGTCTGCCCCCGCACCCACCTGGTGCTCAGGGTGCGGGGGCGGCGCACGGAGATCGGCGTGCACACCATCCGGATCCGCTTCGTGGACGAGAACGGCGCCGAGCTGCTTGGCGGGGAAGGCACGGTGCAGTTCGGCGAGCCCCCGGCCGGCGTGACCGACGTCGAGGCTGGTGCGGTGCTGGTGTTCGACATACCCCTGCCTCGCCCGGGCCAGTACGCCTTCGAGATCACCCTGGACGGCGAGCTCGCGAGCCGGGTGCCGCTGACGGCGGCAGTCGTCGGCGCGTAGCGCCATCTCCATGACCCTGACTCGATCCGAAGCCCTCGCGCTGATGCACGAGTACACCGCGTCGGACGCTCTGCGGAAGCACATGTACGCCGTCGAGCTCGCGATGCGCGCGATGGCCGAGCGCGCGGGCGAGGATACGGAGGCCTGGGGTCTGGTCGGTTTGCTGCACGACTTCGACTACGAGCGCTACCCCAACGCGGCCCACTCGCCCCACGAGGAGCACCCGTCCGAAGGGGTGCGGATCCTGGCCGAGCGTGGGCTGCCGGAGCCGATGCAGCGCGCCATCCTAGGACACGCCAACTACACCGGAGTGCCGCGTGACTCCGCCATGGCCAGGGCGCTCTTCGCGGTGGACGAGCTGTGCGGGTTCCTGGTGGCATGCGCCCTGGTGCGCCCGTCGCGGAGCCTCCAGGACCTCGAGGTCTCGTCGGTCAGGAAGAAGCTCAAGGACAAGGCGTTCGCGCGGGGCGTGAGCCGCGAGGACGTCATCCAGGGGGCCGCGGAGCTGGGCGTGCCGCTCGACGAGCACATCGCGTTCGTGCTCGCCGCGCTTCGACCACAGGAGCGGGTCCTCGGGCTCGGCCCGGCGTGACCGGGCCAGCGGCCGACGGCAGCACCCGGTCGGTCGCCAGCGCGCTCAACCGCGCAGCCGGCGGACGGCCGATCCCGGGCAACCGGGTCGAGTTGCTGATCGACGGCCGCGACACCTACGCGGCGATGCTGGACCTCATCGCCCACGCCTCCCGCTGGATCCATTTCGAGAACTACATCATCCGGAGCGACAGCGAGGGTTGGCGTTTCGCGGAAGCCCTGGCGGCCCGGGCGCGGGACGGGCTTCCGGTGAGGGTGCTGTACGACGCGGTGGGCTCGATGTTCACCTCGCGGAAGCTCTGGCGGTTTCTCCGCGGCGCGGGGATCGAGGTCCGCGTCTTCCACCCCCTGCGCCCGCTGAACATCGTGACCAACTTCGCCCGCGATCACCGCAAGCTGGTCGTGGCCGACGGCACCGGCGCGGTGATCGGCGGGCTCTGCATCGGCTGCGAGTGGACTGGTGACGGCGACGCGATCCGGCCCTGGCGCGACACGGCCGTCCTGCTCGGCGGGCCCGCGGCCGCGGTGCTGGATCAGGCCTTCGCCCGCACCTGGGCCGTGTCGGGAGCGCCGATGTCCGACGGAGAGCAGGCGGGACGGGTCACGCCCGAGGGCGAGGGCGAGGTGCGGGTGATCGTGGGAGAGCCGGGCCGGGA
Organism: Gemmatimonadales bacterium; assembly: GCA_036257415.1. Lineage (GTDB taxonomy): Bacteria > Gemmatimonadota > Gemmatimonadetes > Gemmatimonadales > GWC2-71-9 > DASQPE01. The sequence goes on along the minus strand of DATAFP010000131.1, from coordinate 609 downwards.
GCGCGCCTTCCGGGTGATCGAGCTGCTGGCGGCGGGGAGCATGGAGCGGCTCTGGATCACCGACGCCTACATGGTGGCCCCGCCGAGGCTGTTCCAGGCGCTGCGCGACGCGGCCCGCGACGGTGTGGACGTGCGGATGCTGGTGCCCGGCTCGAGCGATCTGCCGCTCATCCGCAATCTCTCGCGCATCGGCTACCGTGACCTGCTGCGGAGCGGCGTGCGGATCTACGAGTGGGACGGCCCGATGCTCCACGCCAAGACCATCGTGTCCGATGGACGATGGGTCCGCATCGGATCCAGCAACCTCAACCCGTCCAGCCTGATCGGGAACTACGAGCTGGACGTGCTGATCGAGGACCAGTCGCTGGCGGAGTCCATGGAGCGCCAGTTCCGGCTGGACATCGGGCGAAGCAGGGAAGTGCACCGCCGCCCCCTGCGTGGTCCCCGCCGGATCAGCGAGGCGCTCCCCACCGCCCTCACCCGTGAAGAGCCCGAGTTGGACCCGGGCCGCCACCGCCGGCCCCGGCACGAGAGCCGCCGGCGCGCCGTGCTCGCGCTGCGTGCCCTCGCGAGCAACGCCCGCCGGTCCGTCTTCGTCCCGCTGGCGGC
>DATAFP010000128.1:0-7925 GCA_036257415.1 Gemmatimonadales bacterium | reverse complement strand
GACCGCCTCGCCCATGCTCTGGCTGCGGGTCAGCGCGACCGGCGACGGGTGGCCGTGTTCTTCATCGACCTGGACGGCTTTGGGCGAATCAACGACAGCCTGGGACACGATCTCGGGGACGAGCTCCTGCGACAGGTGGCGGGGCGGCTGCGGGCATCCTGCCACGCGAGCGATGAGCCGCCACTTCCGGGCCCGCGGAGCGAAGTGGCCCGAATGGGGGGTGATGAGTTCACGGTGCTCCTCTCCGCGATGACGGAGGCCGACGAGGCCGTGGCGCTCGCCCGCCGCATCCTCACCATGTTCGCGCGGCACTTCACCCTCGGAAGCCACGAGGTCTTCGTCACGCCGAGCATCGGGATCGCGGTCTCACCGGACGACGGCGACGACGCGGAAACGTTGCTCACCCACGCCGACACCGCGATGTACGAAGCCAAGACTCAGGGCGGGAACGGCTACCAGCTCTACTCCCGTTCGATGAACACGACGGCGCTTCAGCGGCTGACGCTGGAAAGCGACCTGCGGCGGGCGCTCGAGCGCGAGGAACTGGTCCTCCACTACCAGCCCATCGTGGACACCACCAGCGGCGCGATCGTTGGCGCGGAGGCGCTGGTGCGGTGGCGTCACCCGACCCTGGGGCTCCTCATGCCCGGCGAGTTCATCGCCATCGCCGAGGAGAACGGGCTGATCGTGTCGGTGGGCGACTGGGTCCTCCGGACGGCCTGCGCCCAGAACCGAGCCTGGCAGCGCGCAGGTCTGCCGCCGATTCGCGTGGTGGTAAATCTGTCCGGCCGCCAACTGCGCCAGGGTACTTTGACCGATACGGTGCAGGCGGCGCTCGAGGCCAGCGGGCTGGAACCCCGGTGGCTCGGCCTCGAGCTGACCGAGAGCATGCTGATGGAGCGCCAGCACGAGGGCGTGGCCGCGCTCCAGGCGCTCCGCGCGATGGGGCTCCGGCTCTCGATCGATGATTTCGGAACTGGTTATTCGTCGCTGAGCTACCTGAAGCACTTCCCGGTCGACACGCTCAAGATCGACCGCTGCTTCGTGCGCGACCTCACCTCAGTGCCGGATGACGCGGCGATCACATCGGCCATAATCGCAATGGCCCATGCTCTGGACCTCAAGGTGGTGGCTGAAGGAGTGGAGACCGAAGGCCATCTCACCTTCCTGCGCTCCCAGGGGTGCGACGAAGTGCAAGGTCATTTGCTCGGCCGGCCGGTAGAGGAAGATCGGTTCGCCGAGTGGTTGGCTCGCCCGCGACCCGGACTCCGTTCGCGACGACCGGCCGAACGGAGCGCCTGAGTCTCGCTACCGCTCCCGGTCCACCACCGCACTCAACCGCTCCACCTCCTCGATTCCGATTACCTCCACCAGGAGCTCCGCGGGCACCACCGCCCGAAAGCAGCGGTCGGTCACCGTCTCGAGCGGGCCCGCGACCGGCTTGACCAGCACCAACAAGTCGGCGTCGATCGCGCCAGCAACGAAGGCGGCGACGCTGTCGCTGGTCGCCTCCCAGGAGTGCGGCAGGACGTCGGCCGCGAGCATCCAGCGCGCGGGTGCGAGGACCGGCACCCGCCGGTCGGCGTGGGCAGACGCGATCGTCTCCGGGCTCCAGACGATGGTCGCGTCGGGCAGCCGTTCGGCCAGCACGTAGGCATACTGATCCTGCGCCAGGATGGCCATCCAGTGCGCCGCGACCGGCGACAACCCGATCGTCGCGTCGAAGGTCCGGACCGCGTCGGCGAACGGGCCGCCACCAGGCACGATCACCAGATGGCGTCGCCGAGCCGCGGCCCTGACCGCAGCCGCGAGGCGTTCGAGGGCGGCGGAGGTGCCCAACAGTCCGCCGCCTACCTTGACGACCACCGACCCCGCGCCGCCGGGCGTCACCCGTCCGGAATTCGGGAAGCTCGGAGCAGGTACGCCACCGCGGCCGCTGGCGCGGCCCGTGCGGCCTCAGCTCCGAGGATGGTCGCCAGGCGCACCGCCGCGAGCCCCACGCGCTGAACGGCGGACCAAGCGATGAAGTCCCCCAACCCGGTGACGACGGCGCTGGCTACGTGCGGGTGTCGCGCGTGCACCCGGCGCAGGGCCGCCGCGACGTCTTCCACCTGGGCAGCCGCCACCGCCGCCGCCAGCCGATCGATGTCTGGCTCGCCCAGCATCTCGCGATCCGCGCATACCGTCCGCGCAAGGCGTTCCCCTGCGAACGCGCGGGTTGCGGGGCGTCCGTCCGGAGTCGGCACGGTATAATCTTCGACCGGCAGGTTGCCGAGCCACAGATGCACGTCCGCGGTGATGGCAAAGCCTTCGGCCGAGACCGCTGCGCAGCCGTCGGCGAGCGGCACCTCCCTGACCACGGCCTCGATGGGGGTTCGGAGCGCGCCGGTGTAGACCAGCTCGCCCGAACGCAGACGATCCGGATCGGTGCGCCCGACGGCCACGACGGTTCCGTTGACGATCGGAATGACGTCGGCGGTGGTGGATCCCACGTCCACAAGGATGGCATTGGGCGCGCTGGGAGCGACGAACGTCGCCGTCGCCAGCCAGTTGGACGCCGCTGCGAGCAGGGGATTCGCCGCGGCTTCTGCGGATGGGCGGAACCGGCCGTCGGTACACCACACCTGGATGATCGATTCGCCTGCCGCCTCGCCGATCGCCTCGAGCACGAACGCCACGCCCTCGCGCTTGGTACGGAAGTACTGCGACAGCTCCGCGGTCATCGTCACGGCGTGCAGGTCCTCCGGGCTGGCGTGAAGCCGCCGCGCGAGCGACGCGAGGGCGGCCGGCAGACGATCCGGAGCCCGCTGCAGCTCGAAGGGCTCGATCACCGTGTCGAACGCGCCATCGGCGAGCCGGACCGCCTTCAGGTTGACGCCGCCCACGTCCCAGCCGATGATCGGTGGTCCCGGCGGATCAGCCAGCGGGGAAGAGCGCATGGAGATCATTCCAGTGATCGATATCGTCCGGGGAGTCGCCGTCCATGCCCAGGGCGGCGACCGCTCGGCGTATCCGCCGGTCAAGTCGGCGGTGGCGCCCGACCACCCGGGCGACGCGGTCGCACTCGTCCGGGCGTACCGCGACGTATTGGGGGCCGTCGCCTGCTACGTCGCCGACCTCGATGCGCTCCAGGGCGGCCCGGTGCAGCGCGGGCTTATCCGGGAGCTCGCCGCGTTTCAAACCGGATTCTCGGGCGAGCTCCTGGTCGACGCGGCGGCCAGTGGGCCTGACGGGGCGCTCGAAGTGCTGTCCTGCGGCGCCTCGGACGCCATCATCGGCATGGAAACGCTGCGCTCGTTCGCCGACCTGAAGGCCATTGTGGCCGTCGCGGGATCGAACCGGGTCATCTTCGGGCTGGACCTCCGGCTCGGTGCGCCAATTATCAACCCGCTGCTCGACGATGCCGCCGGCGCCCATCCGGACCCCATGGCCCTCACCGGCCAGGCGGTGGACGCCGGCGTGACGAGCATCCTGGTGCTGGATCTTGCCCGGATCGGCAGCGGCTGCGGCGTCGACCTCGGGCTGGTGGACGCGCTCAGGCGGCGGTATCCTCACCTGCGACTGCTTGCGGGGGGCGGCGTGTTGACCCGGAAGGATCTCGAGCGGATGGAGGACGCGGGGTGCGACGGCGCGCTCGTGGCGAGCGCGATCCACGCCGGGCGCATCGGCGCCAACGACGTCGCGGCGCTGCGGCACGGCCGGCCCGCGGCCGGTCAATCGCCGGCCAGCGCCTCCCGATAGGTGGCCGACTGGCCGAAGTTCTCCTCCACCTCCAGCTCCAGCAGCGTCAGGTGGCTGTATCCGTTGCGGTCCAGCTGCTGCTTGACGTTTTCCCCGATGTACTTCGCCAACATCTCCGCGGTGCTGTTCGCGATTGGCAGCAGCGCGCAGTCGGACCGTGGGAACACGTAGGTGGGCTTGCCGAAGTAGTCCACGTGCAGCATGCCATCCTGCTCGCGGTAGCGCAGCTTGGGATTTTCGGTGGGGAGGAGAACCTTGTGGTCGATCTGGTCCACCAACGTGCGTACCATCTTCTTCAGCACGCTGAAGTCGAGCACGAAGAGGCACTCGTTGTCCACGCTCCCCTCGACGGCAATGCCGACGCGGTAGTTGTGCCCGTGGAGCGATTCGCACTGGTGGCCGCGGAAGGTGATGAAGTGCGCCGAGGCGAAGACCAGGTAATCCTTGCTCACCTCGACCCGGAACTTACTGCGCACGGTCGTGCTCTCCTGATAGGGTCCAGCCGTCCTCCAAGATAACGACGGCGATCGCGGCCGCGGTGAGGTCGGCCGTCGTGCCCGGATTACGCTGATTGCGATCGTCGCGAAGCTCGCGATCCAGCGCCGCCAACGCCGTCCGACCTGCCGCCGTCCTCACCCCCCCAGCCTCTCGAACCGCCTGGGCCCGGCGGGTCACCTGGTGCGCCGCGTCGGATCCGAGCTTGCGGGCGATGTGGCTGTCGGGCGTTGCCGCCAAGAGGGCGAGAAAGGTTTCGACCACGGCATCCGCCCAGGACAGTCCAGCCTTCCGGGCCGCCCGGAGGGTTGGCGCACCCAGCTCGAACGTACAACCGAAGTCGGTAACGTACTCGCGCGCCACGCTGTCTCGCTCCGCGGCGAGCGCCATGGCCGCACGAAGCGTGACGGTCGGTGCTCGCGCGACATCCTGCGCGGCGGCGGCTCCGAGTCCGGCCGGCGACACCAGGCGAATCGCGGCGTACACCTCGGCCGCGTCGGCCACGGTCGTCGAGGCGAGCACGTCCTGGAGCGTGGGGCGGAGCGCCCGCTCGCCCACGAGCGCGGCCCGGCACAGCGGCGCGAGCAGCAGCACGATTCCCAGGTTGGTGTTGCGTCCAGTCACCCGCCGAGTGGCGGCAATCGCTTCGCGGATGATCGTTCCCAGAGGACGATCGCCCGCTTCGGCCATGACCGGCCCGATGGCGACCGCGCTGGCGAGAAAATCTTCGTAGCTGGTGTCGTGAAAGTGAAGGCCGGGCGACACGTTCCCGGGCTTGGGTGCGCTGACCTCGAGCAGGCAGGCGAGCTGGGCGGCCGCCCCGACCTCACGGCGCGTCATGCGGGTCGAGCAGCTGGCAAACGATGGCCGCGGCTACATCGATGCCGGTGGCGGTCTGCAGACCGCGCCAGCCCGGAATCCCGTTCACCTCGAGCACGTAGACCGACCCGTCCGCCGCCGGCAACAAGTCCACGCCGGCGTACTCGGCCTCGACCGCGCGCGCGGCTCTGACGGCCAGCTCCGCCCACAGCGGGGGCAGCTCGACCGCCGTGGCTCGGCCGCCGCGCGACACGTTGGTGCGCCAGCTGTCGGAGCGACGTTCGATCGCGCCGATCACGCGGTGGCCCACTACGAAGGCTCGCAAGTCGCGACCGCCGTGCTCCACAATGCGCTGGAGATAGAACACTCCGCGAACCTCCTCGATGGCGCGGAATACGCGCCACGCCGTGTCTTCATCGCTTACACGCACCATGCCCAGCCCCATCGAGCCGAACAGCGGCTTCACCACGACGTCGCCGAGCTCGCGGAACCCGGCGAGAGCCTCCTCCATCGATTCGCAAACCCGGGTGTCTGGTGTGGGAAGCCCGGCCTGCTGCAGGAGCGACGTGGTGTAGAACTTGTCTACGGTCCGCTCGATGGCTCGCGGCGAGTTGACCACCCGAATACCGCGGTCTTCCAGATGGTGCAGGGCATCCACCCGATAGATGATCTGTTCCAGCGAGCCGGCCGGGATGATGCGAGCCAGCGCTACCGGCGCGGCATCGAGGTGCACCTCGCCGGATCTGAGGCTCGGCTCGCAGCCTGCCCGGGCGACCAGCCCCTCGTACCTCGTGACCGCGCCCTGGTGCCCCGCGTCGGCGAGCGCGCGCAGGAGCTCGTCCGTGTGCCAGCCGGGGCGAGACGCGAGGATGGGGATGAGCATGGTAAGCGACGGTACGAGTAGACGGTACGAGTACGAGTACAAGTACAGTCCTAATTCGTACTCGTACCCGTACGCGTACTGCTCTATTGCTGCGTGCCGATCATGCCGGTGAGCCCGTTCGTCACGAAATTCGCGAAGTCGTCGTCGACCTTCTTGAACGCCGGCGTGCTGGTGCCCTTCTTGACCGCGTCCATCGACAGGAAGCACAGCTCCGCCTGCCGGTACTTCGCGGGCGGGCTCGAGCCGTCGAGATTGGAGTCGAACTTGGTGAGGTCCGCGCGCACGAAACCGATTTCCTGCTGGCCGTCGCCCACGATCTTGAGATGGGTGGGGTAGTAGCTCTCGAAGGCGGAGGGGTCCTTCGGCTCGTTGTAGATCACCGTTACCAGCGCGGGGCAGGGGGTCTCGCTCGCATCGCCGGTTTCTGAGGCGATCAGACCAACGAGTCCGTCCGGAGCGACGAAGTTCTTGAAGTCGTCACCCACCTTCTTGAAGGCGTCGGTGGCGATGCCCTTCCTGGCCGCGTCGGCGCTGGGGAAATACAGCTCGGCCTGGCGATAGAACTCCGGCTTCTTGCCATCCAGGGACGTGGTGAACTTCGTGAGCTCCGCCTTGGTGAAGCCGATCTCCTGCTGGCCGTCGCCGACGATCTTCAGGTGAGTCGGATAGTACTTCTCGAACTTGGCCGGGTCCTTCGGCCACTTGTACAGCACCGTAACGATCGTCTGCTTTGTGGCCGCGGGAGCGGCCGCCGGCTCTGCGGCCGGGGCAGCGGTGGTATCGGCCGTTGCCGGGGCCTTGTCTCCCGAGGGACTGCAGGCCGCGAGAAGCAAGGCAGCGGCCAGGGCGCGACGCATGAGCGATCTCCGCGTTGAGGTTACGGGTAGCAGGATGCCTGCAGCACGTCGGCGTTCAATCCGCCGGCGTGGTACGTCTTGCCACTGTTTATGCTGGTGAGCCATACCTCCGCCGGGCTGAACAGGAGCGGGTCGATCTTGTAGAAGTCGCCCTCGTAGCGTTGAAAGATCTCGTAAAACGGCGTGCCGTAGTCCCGGGACGCCGAGGCCGGGAGCTTCTCCGCCAGCGCGGCCAGGGCCTCGTCGTCGGCGCGAATGGTGTAGTGTGCCTGTCCGCCATAGAGAATGCAGTCGTTGGTGCGGCCGATCGCGCGGAGGTCATTCTTCGCCACCGGCGGAATCGGAGCGGTGCCGATTCCGCTCACGACCTTGCGGACATCGAACCCCAGTGTCTCCATCTTGTGGAGACCGGTCTCCAGGATTCGGGCGGAGATTTGGACGCCACCCGCGAGGCTCGCGGTGGGCGCGACCACGAATGTGAGCTGGCTGGGCTCCAGGCGGGCCTTGCCCGCGACCCACGTTGCCACTTCGTCGGTCGGGAGCGACCGCGTCTCCAGGACGAGCACGCCCTGCTCGGCCCGTTCGGCATACCCCAGCTTCTCGAACAGCTCCTTCTCGACCCGCGCGTGGGCGCGGAGCGGGCCCGACCCCATCGCGAAGAACTTGCCTACCGAAATGGCCCATCCGGCATATTGCGACGCCATGCACGCCACCGCGGGATGATCGGTCCACACGGTGACGGCGGGCCAGGATCGGCCTCCGATCATCGTCGGACTGTAGATCGCATTGCCCAGCCCGCCCATGCAGATCTCGGCCAGCGCGAGACCGGCATCCAGCCCGCCGTCCACCTCGATGCCGGCGTCGATGACTCGCGCCCCGCTCGGCATCCGATATGCCCGGACCCGTAGCAGGGCCGCATGCTCCTCCAGCGCGTCGGCGACTTCGCTGGCGAGCAGGTTGAGATTGAGTGGAGTGGTCTCGAGCTCCGCGCTCGTCACTGCGGCGTCCATGCGAGTATCTCCCCGGCGCCGAGCTCGGCGAGGTCGCCGCTGAAGCGCCGAAACAGTCCCTTATCGCGCGCGCGTCCGGCCGCCAGCCGGTGGCGCTCTTCCAGATGCTTGAGCAAGAGG
>DATAFP010000117.1:0-25205 GCA_036257415.1 Gemmatimonadales bacterium | reverse complement strand
GCCAGTTGAACGACACTCGTGGCTGGATGTTATCGAGGTCGGGATCGCTCTCCCCCCGCGAGGTGATGTCGTCGTAGTCCCACCGAAGTCCCGCCTGGAGCACGAGCGATGGCGAGATGCGCCACCGATCCTCGATGAACGCCCCGACCAGAGTCTGGGTGAGATCAACTTGCTGGGGGTTTGCGTCGATCGTGTAGCTGCGCACCCGGACATCGGATGGGATGTCGCCGATGGAGAGGAACTCTCCCGACCGGACGATGTTGCCGTCGTTGTAGACGACGTACGCGCCGTTGGGATTGGTCTGCGCACCGGCCAGCTCGAACCACGCGGTGATCAGGTCCGCGCCCACCCGCATTGTGTGCCGTGCTCCCAGCCGACTCTCGAACACATCCCGCAACTGCAGCTGAATCTCCTTCTCGTCGAAGATGAAATTGCTCGAGCCGACCACGGCCTCGGTCGTGACGCCGTCCGCGGAGACCACAGTGACCTGTGGCCGGCTGAAGTCGCTTGCGGTGGGCGGGAAGTACCAGCGGAAGGTGCCGAGCTGGACCGACGCGGTGTTGCTGGCCCGTCCGCCGGCGAGCGCGCTTCGATGCGTCAGAGCGGTCAAGCTTCCGATGCGCCGAGTGGTGATATCGGCCTCCGGAGTCACGACTCCGCTGCCATTGCCGGCGCGGTTCACGTGGCTGAAGGCAGCGCGGAGCGTGGTGGTTTGCGACGGGCTCCACCCGTGGTCGACCCGACCGAACAACTTCACCTTCTCCCTGAGCTCCGTGCCCACGAACGCGGTCTGGGCGGTGGATCCGATCCGGTCTTCATTCTCATTGGTGTACTCGGCGGCGAACGCGCCGAAGGTCCGGTCCCGCGCAAGCGGGCCGCTCGCTCCGCCGCCGAGCTGGAAGCGCCGGAAGCCGTCCTGCTGGCGCTCGATGAGGTCCGGATCGCCTCCCTCCGGAATCTTGTTGGGGGCATCGAACGGCCGCCCTGGACGCCAGTAGCCGAACACCTCGCCCCGGGTCGCGTTGCTGCCGGCTCGGCTCACCAGGTTGATGACCCCGTTGGAGCTCCGCCCGTACTCGGTCGAGTAGGTGTTCACCAGCGCCTCCTCCCGAGCCAGCCCGCCGAGCGGAAAATCGACCCGCGGGCCGCCGAGGAAGCCTTCGTTGTTGTCGAGACCGTCCAGCGTGTATTGGGTGTAGAGCGAGTTGGCGCCGTTGATGGACAACGGGGGAGCGTCGCCGAAGAAGCCGGTCGACTGCGCCACCCCGGGAATGTTGAACAGGAGGCCCAGCGGATCGCGCTGATCGGTGGGCAGCGCCTCCAGCTCGGACTGCTCCACCGCGCCGCCGGTCACGGCGTTTTCGGTGTTGAGCAGCGGCCGGTCGGGCTGAGCCACCACCGTCAGCGCGTCGAGCGTGTAGAGCGGGACCAATGTCACCGCGAGCTGCCGCACAGCGCCGGCCGGCAAGGCCGCTACCGACAGCTCCTCGGGGGAGAATCCCACCGCTGCGAAGCTGACCGTGCCCGGCGTCGCCGCCGGCACACTCATGCGGAACCGGCCCTGGGGGTCGGTCTCAGTGGATGAGCCACCTGGAACGAACGTGACCCGCGCGTCGGCCACCGGCGCCCCCTTCTGAGCCCGGACCGACCCGGTGATCGTAGCAGTCTGCTGTGCGGCGAGACTAAACGGTACGAGGAGCAGGGCCGAGAGCAGACGCATTGCGACAGTCCGGGGATGAGCGGGCAAGGCCAAGCCGAAGATATGGATGCTCCTACATCTGTCCATATAAGCCGCCGTTGCCGCCGCATTGAGCATCAATGCCGCACTGCCCCGTTGAGTTCCCGCTAACCGGGTTGTGTCGTTCGGGTGATTCGGAAGTGCTGCAGCCGGACCTCGTCCAATCCGCCAAGCAGCTGATCGAAGAAACCGTCACCCAGGGCCCGCCACGCCGCCAGGTTCACCCGATAGATGACGAATTGGCCGTCACGCTCGTCGCTGACCAGACCGGTGGTGCGCAGAATGCCGAGGTGATGGCTGGCGTTGCTCTGCTCGAGGCCGAGGTGCTCGCAGAGCTCGCTCACGCTGGCCGGAGCCTGCACCAGGGCGAGGACGAGGTTGAGACGGGTCTCGTGGCTCAAGACCCCGAGAATGTGAGCGGCGCTGGTCACGTAGTCCTGGCTGAAGCGCCGTCGTCGCGTCGGCTTGACACTCACTGGAGGGCCCCCGAAGATACGGTATGTCGTCGCTTTCGCGCCGGAACTTTCTTCGCGCTGCCGCGCTGACCACCGGGGCCGTGCTTGGCTCGGGGCTCGCGGCGAACGCCGAACCGCTGCTGGGGCGGCAGCCCGGGCCGGAAGATCCCGAGGTGCCGAACGAGGAGGTCGCCCGTATCCTGCGCGAGCGGTTCGGCGACCGCCCCATTCGCCGGGGGCATGTGTCGCTCGACATGCCGGCGGTAGCCGAGGACGGCCGCGTGGTGCCGGTCATCATCGAGAGCGACCTGCCGATGGCTCCGGACGCCTACGTCAAGGGCGTCCACCTGATCGTGGATCATAATCCGGACGCCCATCTAGCGGCCTTTCACCTGACCCCCGCGATCGGCTCGGTGGCGATCACCACCCGCATCAAGATGAAGCGGACTACCTGGGTTCGAGCTATCGTAGAGACCAGCAGGGGCGAGCTGTGGGCGGATTACACCAAGGTGCTCGTCACGCTGAACGGATGCGGCTGATGGCGGGAGAGATCGGCGAAGCCCGTATCCGGATCCCGGACCAGATTCGCAAGGGCGACGTCATCACGGTCCACTCGATCGTGAGCCACCCGATGGACACCGGGTTCTTCCGGAACCGGGACGGCGATCCGATCCCGGCCTACTTCATCAAGGACGTGGTGGTCACCTACGGCGAGTCAGACGTGGCGCGGTTCGAATGGACGTCGGGCATCAGCCGCGATCCCGTGGTGACTTTCACTTTACGGGCGGACCGGGAAGCGCCGCTCACCATGGTGTGGACCGACAACAAGGGCGGGGTGTACCGCCAATCGGTCCACATCACCTTCGCGACGGCCTGATCGCACCCGCCCGTCGTTGGTTGATCGTGACGCTCGCGCTCCACGCGGCCGCGGCCGTGTGGGGCGCTTCGGTTTTCCCGGCCGACGGCGACACCCCTCCGGTGCGGCGGCTCGCCCCCGGCGTTTACGTCATCCCGGGCGACGTCGGTCGCGGGTCGGAAGGCCGGGCCAACGCCGGATTTGTGGTGACCGCCGAGGGGGTGGTGGCGATCGACGCAGGGGCGAGCCCACGCGAAGGTGAGGCGTTGCTGCGGGCCATTCGCGGCGTCACCCCGCGCCCGATCCGCTGGCTGGTGCTCACCCATCATCACCCCGACCATCACTTCGGCGCGATCGCGTTCCGGCGCGCGGGCGCAAAGGTGATCGCGCATCCCGATCTCCGCACCCTCGCGTCAGAGGGCGGCGACAGCGCGCTGATCGCGAGCTGGACCCGCGTGGTCGGGGCGGATGCCATGCGCGGCTTCGAGCTCGCGGACCAGCCCGATCGCCGGGTAGAACGGGCCGACACCCTCCGGATCGGCGGGCGCACGATGGTGATTCGTTCCGCGGGCCCCGCGCACACCCCCGGCGATCTGATGGTCTGGCTTCCAAAGGAGCACGTCCTGTTTGCGGGCGATGTTCTGGTCGAGGACGGGGTCACGATGATCGTGGACGGCAGTACCCCGGCGCTGCTCGCGGCGCTCGACACCATCGCTCGACTCGACCCCCGCGTGGTAGTACCCGGGCACGGGGCCATTCCAGCCAACCCCCGCCCGCTGCTCGATTCGACTCGAGCCTATGTAGAGGAGCTGCGCAAAGACATGCGTGCGGCTGTCGACAGGGGAGTGCCGATGCATCGCGCAATGGCTGCGATGCCGCCGGCCGATTCCGCGCGACCGGTGTCCCTCAATTCGCGGCGACGGCGGAACGCCGTCCGCGCTTACCTCGAGGCCGAGCGCGAGATGTTCGGCTTCTCGGCCGACACCACGCCGTGATGGCGAGGCCCATCCTCGTTGTCGGCGTGTCGATTGCGATTGCGTCGTGCGCTTCGGGCGCCTCGCAACCCAGCCCAGTCCCGGGCGGCGCGGCCGCCCTGATGTCCACCGACACGCTCGCCGCCTGGCAGGCCGGGGGCGAGGCGTTCCGGCTGGTGGATGTCCGGCCCGACATTTTCACCTATCTGGCAGGGCATCTCCCGGACGCCGTGTTCCTTCATCGCGAGTCACTCCGCGCCGCGGAGAGCGGGTTGCCCACCGGGCTGCTGCCCCCCGACTGGTACGGCACGCTCTTCAGCCGACTTGGAATCCGGTGGGATCGTCCGGTCGTGATCTACAGTGCGGGCGAATCACTCGACATCGACGCCACGTTCCTGGTGTGGCTCCTCACCGGGCACGGACACCGACGGGTGTATCTGCTCGATGGTGGCTATGCCAAGTGGGCGCTCGATGGTCGGTTGATCGCACGCAAGTATCCCCGGTTCGAGGCGGCGCCGCTTCCGCCGACTCCGTTCGCGCCGGCTCGCGCGGAGCTGGTGGATGTCCGCCGGGCGATCGCCGGCAGCGAAGCGTTGCTGGTTGATGCGCGTCCACCCGATCAGTACGCCGGCGATGCGGGTGCCCAGATGCGGCGCGGCCACATTCCCGGGGCGGTGAGCCACTATTGGCAGGACGACCTCGAGTTGCGGGACGGCGCGCTGGTCTGGAAAGGAAGGACGGCGCTACGAGAAGGCTACGCGAAGCAGGGGATCACACCGGACCGCGACATCATCCTCTATTGCAACACCAGCACCGAGGCGAGCCACCTTTACTTCGCGCTGCGGTTTCTGCTGGACTATCCCCGGGTGCGAATCTATGTGGGGTCCTGGAACGAATGGTCGGAAAACGAAGCCCTGCCGATAGAGCGCTAAGGGACTAACCGGCGTTAGCGGTCGCCCGGGTGGGTGAGCGCAGGGCTCGCCGCCGGTAGAGAGCTGGCTTCTGTCCTGCCGTCCTTCGCCCCATCGGCGGCGGCGATTCCGCTCCGCAGCTGCCACGGGCGCCACACTTTGCCGTTCTGCACCACCCATTCGATCGAGGTGAGGTTGCGCACGTCTTCGAGCGGATTCTTCGCGAGCAGCACCAGATCGGCATAGCGCCCGGCCTCGATCCGGCCCAGCGAGCCGGCCGCATTGCCGCCCAGTGCCACCGCGGCGTCCCGCGTAGCGGCCAGCAGCGCGGCTTCCGGCGAAAGCCCGATTGAATCCGTGAGCAGAGCGAGCTCGGACAAGAGCGAGGCGCGGTCGCTTCGCGGCCCGTAGGCCACGTGATCGGTCCCCGCCACCATGCGCACCCCCCGTTGCGCAGCCTCTCGAGCTACCGCCATGCTGAAGCCGACCGTGGCGCGGGCGTACTCCTCGCTAATGGACGGCGTGGCGGACCCTTCCGCGTCGAAGTGAGCGACGCTCCGGAGCGTCACGTCGAGCGTCGGCTCGAAGAACGTTCCCCGCCGGGCCATGCTGTCGAGCGTCTCGAGGATGCGCGGGTCCCGCGCCGACTCGGCGCTCGCCACGCGGGCCCCGGCTGCGAGGATTGCGGAGTGCCCCGTCATGCTCTCGCGCTGCTCGGCGGAGAACAGATCGCCCACCAGGAGCGAAGCGTGCACGATTCCGTCCTCGCCCGCCTCGACCAGGTCACGCGGGCCCGCGGGCTGAACCCACGCATGTCCCCATACCGGCAGCCCGGCGCGATGGCCCGCGTCGACGAGAGCGTGCACTGCCTCGACGTCGAGGAAACCGTACAGCTTGAGGCCGCTGGCGCCGGCCTTGATCGCCTGCGCCACGATGGTGTCGGCGTCTTGGGGGAACCGGTAGCTGAGCGGATTCCAGCCGCGCAGCTGCATGACCTGGGCGGGGGGCATCCGGTAACCGATGCTGCCGTCGCTCAACTGAACGGTCTCGCGTCCGTAGAAGAACTTGAACCCGCCCACCAGCTGCATCGCGTAAACCCGCGGCGCCGCGGCCTGCGCCCGGGTGCGGGCCAGCAGCTCGGCGGGGTTGGTCCCCATGTCGCGCACCGCAGTGACACCCTGCGCGAGCAGGTCCTTCAAGTCGTCGCTCAGGCCCGTTCCCGCGCTCCCCTTTTCCAGGAAGAGCAGGTGGACGTGGGTGTCGATCATGCCGGGGATCAACCACCCGCCGCCGGCATCGAGCACCCGAGCGCCGTCCGGGATGAGGCACTCACCCAGACCGCCGGCGCAGAGAATCCGCTCCCCACGGACCAACGTGACGGCATTCGGCACCGGCGCGCGCCCGGAGCCGTCCCACAGCGTTGCGTTAGTAATGGCGATGGTGGGGTCGTGCGGTACCACGGGGGTGGTTCGGGGCGCGCGCCCCGCGCACGCGCCCAGGAGGAGCGTTGCGGAAATCGCGATAGCGCACGCGCTGCGGACCATAGCCTTCACCTGCGCAAGATTGCCCGCGCCGACGGGTTTCGTCGGTGACTCACAGGCTTTGACGGTCGTGACTGGGCGCACCCGCGCCGCCACCGTCTCCGTGCAACCCGCACGACCGAGATGTATTTTGCTGAACGATCCCGGTGGACCTCGGGTTCCTCTTGAGACCTATGCAAGGACTATACGCACCTCGACAAGCGACTCTCAAGCGACGCTTCCGCCCCGGCTTACCGCGTTGATTCCCAATCCCCTCGTGCGCCCTCGCCGCCGGCGCCGGACCGACGCGCTCCGAGCGCTGGTGCGGGAGACCGAGCTCGCCCCGGGCGATCTGGTCGCGCCGATCTTCGTCGTGCACGGCAGCCGGGTCGAGCACGAGGTCGCCTCGATGCCGGGGGTGTTTCAGCTGTCGGCCGACGAGACGCTCGATCGCGAGGCGGACCGGATCGTTTCTCTGGGGATCCCCGCCGTGCTGCTCTTCGGACTCCCGGCGGCGAAGGACGAGGTCGGTAGCGAGAACTTCGACCCCGACGGCATCGTCCAGCGGGCGCTGCGCCGGCTCCGGGGCCGCCATCCCGACCTGCTCCTGATCACCGACGTTTGCTGCTGCGAATACACCAGTCACGGTCACTGCGGCATCGTACGCGACGGCCAGGTGGACAACGACGCGACGCTCGACGTGCTCGGGCGGGTCGCCAAGAGCCACGCGGAAGCGGGCGCCGACGTGCTGGCGCCGAGCGGCATGATGGATGGGATGGTGCGGGCGATTCGGGTGTCGCTGGATGGCGCCGGGTTCACCGATCGCGCGATCCTGAGCTACGCCGTGAAGTACGCCAGCGCGTTCTATGGGCCGTTTCGGGAAGCGGCGGACAGCGCTCCCGCCTTTGGCGACCGGCGCCAATACCAGATGGACCCGGCGAACGTCCGCGAAGGCATCTTCGAGGCCGCCCTCGACGAGGCCGAGGGCGCCGACATGCTGATGGTCAAGCCGGCGCTGGCGTACCTGGACGTCGTGCGCGCCGTACGCGAGCGCACCACGCTTCCGCTTCTGGCGTACAACGTCAGCGGCGAGTACGCGATGATCAAGGCAGCCGCGCAGCAGGGCTGGCTCGACGAGCGCCGCGTGGTGCTCGAAGCGCTCACCGGCATGCGGCGCGCCGGCGCGGACGCCATCGTCTCCTACCATGCCAAGGACGTGGCTGCGTGGCTGTCAGAGTGACGTCGCGTTCCGAGACGCTCTTCGAACGGTCGCAAGCCCTGATGCCCGGCGGCGTGAACAGTCCGGTCCGCGCGTTCCGGAGCGTCGGCGGGACACCCCGTTTCATCGCCAAGGGCGAAGGCGCCTGGCTGGAAGACGTGGACGGCCATCGGTACGTGGACCTCGTGCTTTCCTGGGGGCCACTCATCCTGGGCCATGCACATCCCCGCGTCGTCGCCGCCGTCCGAGAGGCGGCGGGGCGGGGCACCACGTTCGGCGCGCCCACCGAGCTGGAGCTCCGGCTGGCTGAACGGGTGGTCGCCGCCTTCCCGTCGATCGAGATGGTCCGGTTCGTAAGCTCCGGCACCGAGGCGGCTATGAGCGCGGTGCGGCTGGCGCGAGCCGCGACCGGCCGCGCGGCGGTGATCAAGTTCGAGGGCTGCTACCACGGCCATGCCGACGGGCTGCTGGCGTCCGCCGGATCAGGCGTCGCGACGCTCGGGCTGCCCGATTCCCCCGGCGTCACGGCCGCAACGGTCGCAGACACGCTGACCGCGCCGTACAACGACCTCGGGGCGGTGGAGCGTCTCTTCGCCTCCCGGAGCGGAGACATCGCCGCCGTCCTGATCGAGCCCGTGGCCGGTAACATGGGAGTCGTGCCGCCCGCGAGTGGATTTCTGACAGGACTGCGCGCGCTTACCTCCCGCCACGGGGCGCTGCTCATCTTCGATGAGGTGATGACCGGCTGGCGAGTCCATCCGCAAGGGGCGCAGGCTCTCTTTGGCGTGACACCGGACCTCACCTGCCTTGGCAAGGTGGTCGGCGGCGGCCTGCCGGCCGCCGCATACGGCGGTCGTCGTGAGCTGATGGAGCTGATCGCCCCGTCGGGGCCGGTCTATCAGGCCGGCACGCTGTCGGGGAACCCGCTCGCGATGGCGGCTGGATTGGCCACGCTCGACGTCCTCGCGGAGCCCGCCATCTGGGAGCAGGCCGACCGCTGGGCGGGTCAGGCGTCGGACGAAATTCACGCTGCCGCGCGCCGAGCGGGGGTGCCGGTCACCGTCCAGCGGACCGGAACCATCCTCACGCCGTTCTTCACCGATCGGCCCGTCCGCAATTATGCCGACGCCAAGGCGACCGACCGAACGGCGTACAACCGGTTCTTCCACGGCATGCTTGAGCACGGTGTCTACCTGCCGCCGTCCGCGTTCGAGGCGGCGTTCACGTCGGCCGCGCACGGCGACGACGAGCTGGCAGCGTTCGTCACCGCGCTCGCCGCCGCATTCGCGCATTAACCGCGTGGCCTGACCGTGGCGTCGGTGGGGGTCGTGGGCGCAGGGGCGGCCGGACTGGCGGGAGCATTCCGGCTGATGCTGCTGGGGCACGACGTGACGGTGTATGAGGGCTCGCATCGTGCCGGCGGTATGGTGCGAAGCGAGCGGCGCGATGGATTCCTGGCCGAGCACGGCCCGAATTCCATGCAGGCGCCGGCCGGTGCGGTCGCACGGCTCTTCCGGGACCTCAGCCTGGACCAGCGCCGGGTCGACGCCAGCCCCTCGGCGCGGAACCGCTACGTCGTGCGCCACGGCCGGCTGGAGCCGCTGCCACTCTCGCCGCCGGCGCTCCTTACCTCGCCGCTGCTATCTCTTCGCGGCAAGCTCGCGCTCGCAACGGAGCCGTTCACCCGCGCCGCGCCGGCCGGCGAGGAATCGATCGCGGCCTTCGTCCGCCGTCGGATGGGCCGGGAATTCCTGGACTACGTAGCGGCACCGTTCGTGAGCGGGATCTATGCGGGCGACCCTGAGTCCCTCTCCATGCGTCATGCGCTGCCCCGGATCCATGCGTTCGAGCGAGAGCATGGGTCGGTCCTGCGCGGTGCCATCCGGCGCGCGCGGGTAGGCACGCGCCCGGCGCCACTGCTCTCGTTTCGCGATGGGCTGGAGGAGCTCACGAGCCGCCTCTCCGCCGCCCTGGGCGACCGGGTGAAGCTGGATGCGCCGGTGACGGCGGTGCGGCGCGAGGAGAACAGGTGGAGCGTCGTCACCCCGGCGGCAGAGGCGCGACACGACGCTGTCCTGCTCGCGGCGCCGGCGCACGCGCTTGCCCGGCTCCGGGTGGACGCCCGCCAGGGAGATCGGTTGGCCGAGCTGCGCGACATCCCCCATTCGCCGGTGGCGGTCCTCGTCCTTGGCCTCCGTCGAGAGGACGTGGAACATCCACTCGACGGGTTCGGCCTGCTCGCTCCGACGGTCGAAGGACGTCGTGTTCTAGGTGTCGTATTCTCCTCGACCGTGTTCCCCGGTCGCGCTCCCGAGGGCCACGTGACGCTTTCAGTCTTCATGGGTGGCACGCTGCAACCCGAGGTGGCGGCCCTCGACACCGATGCCCTTCAAGAGCTGGCGCTGCGCGAGCTGGGTGAGCTGTTGGGTGTGAACGCCACGCCAGTCTTCCGAGCACACGCCCACTGGCCTCAGGCCATTCCCCAGTACGTGGTCGGATACGACCGCTTCACCGCCGTGCTGGACGCGATCGAGAGCGCCAACCCCGCGCTCCGGTTCGCCGGGAGCTATCGGCACGGCGTGGCACTCGGCGACGCCCTCGGATCCGGACTCGACGCCGCCGACGCTCTTCACGTGCGGCTCCCACCCCACGGCTGATCGCCGCGCTGGAACCGCCCCGCCGATGCCGGCATTGAAGCGGCATCACTCGGCTGGGAGCCATGCATGCGTTCGACACAGCGTTGTCTGCTCGCCGCGCTCGCCGGGCTGCTCCCGGCACAGGCGGGGGCACTCGGTGCACAGGTCGTAGAGAAGAAGGGGCTCACGCTCGACGGCGCGCGTCGCGTGATCGCGGCGGCGGTGGGCGAGGCGAAGAAGCGCAACGCCACCGGCGTGATCGCGGTGGTGGACGAGGGCGGCAACACGGTCGCGCTCGAGCGCCTGGACAACACGTTCGCCGCGGGCGCGAACATCTCGATCGGCAAGGCCCGCACGGCGGTGCTGTTCAAGCGGCCCACCAAGGCGTTCGAAGACATCATAAGGAATGGGCGCACCCCCATGGTCGCGCTCAACGACTTCACGCCGTTGCAAGGCGGCATCCCGATCGTTGTGGACGGTCAGGTCGTGGGCGGCGTGGGCGTGAGCGGTGCGTCGAGCGCGCAGGAGGACGAGGAGCTCGCCCTCGCGGGCGCGAACGGTCTGATGGCGCCGGCGGCGGTCAATACTGGTGCTTCGGTGGAGTTCTTTACCAGCAAGGATGTGGCGGCGGCCTTTGCCAAGGGCAGTGTCCTGCTGGACGGGACCGGACGGAACTACATGGTGCACGCGAGCCGCCGGGAGAAGCCGGGCCAGGTGGAGGTCCACGAGCTCGACACCGACGTGATCTATGTCCTGAACGGGTCGGCTACGTTCGTGACCGGCGGGAGCGTGGTGGACGGCAAGGTCACCGAGCCGCACGAGATCCGCGGCGTGTCGATCGACGGCGGTGACACCCGGACCATCGGCAAGGGCGACGTGATCACGGTGCCCAACGGCACGCCGCACTGGTTCAAGGAGGTGAAGGGACCGCTGACCTACTACGTCGTCAAGGTGCGGGCAGACGCGGGAGGGACCACATGGGCCGCCCGCTGATCATCCTGGTCGTGGCCATCGCGGCGGCGGGCGCCTTGCCCGCCGCCGCGCCGGCGCAGGTCACCGGCGACGCGCCGACGCTCGGCCGGCCCACCGCGATCGTCGACCTCCGCACCGACCAGGGGGTGGCGCTGGTGAACGGCGAGTGGCGATTCGCGCCGGCTCGGGTGGTGCCCGCGGACAATCGCGATCCAGGCCCCGACCTGCGTCCGAGCGGTGCGCCGAACCGAACGCTCGACATCACTCCCCACGCAGGCGACGGCGCGTTCGACGACTCCGGTTGGGAAGTCGTACGCGGACCCGAGCTCGAGCGCCGGCGGACCAAGGGCAAGCTGAGCTTCGCGTGGTATCGGCTCCGTTTGACCGTGCCGCCCCGCATCGGGGGCCTCGATCCGACCGGCTCGACCATCGTGTTCGAGACGGTGGTGGACGACTACGCAGAGGTGTGGGTGGACGGCAAGCTGCCGGTGGCGCTGGGCCAGACCGGCGGCCAGTTCATCAAGGGGTTCAACGCGCCCAACCGGGTGGTGTTGACCGGCGATGCGCGTCCCGGCCAGCGGATCACGGTCGCGGTCTTCACGGCCAACGGCCCACTCTCGAATCCGCCCCGGAATTTCATCTGGATCCGCTCAGCGACGCTCGACGTGTACAAGCCGACCGATGCCGGTCGGAGCCGTGCGATCACCGTCCAGGTGGAACGCAAGGACGCGGCGCTCGACCACCTCGTCCCCCGCGACCCGGCCGTGGAGAAGGTCGCGGACGGCTTCCTCTTCACCGAAGGCCCGGTCTGGCATCCCGACGGATACCTCCTGTTCAGCGATCCCAACGCGAACACGATCTACCGGTGGAGCCCCGAGGGACAGGTGTCGGTGTTTCGTACCAAGAGCGGGTATACCGGCGTGGACGTTGGCGAGTACGGCCAGCCGGGCTCCAACGGACTCACCCTGGATAGCGAGGGCCGGCTCACGGTGAACGAGCACGGTAACCGCCGGGTCGTGCGGTTCGAGCGCACCGGCCGTCTGGACGTGCTGGCCGACCGCTACCAGGGCAAGCGCCTCAACAGCCCGAACGATCTGGTCTACCGGTCGGACGGGACCCTGTTCTTCACCGATCCGCCCTTCGGCCTCCCCAAGTTCGGCGACGATCCGCGGAAGGAGCTGCCCTTCAGCGGGGTGTACTGCGTTCGTGACGGGGCGCTGCGCTTGGTCACCCGCGACCTAGAGGGCCCGAACGGCATCGGGTTCTCGCCCGACGAGCGGTTCCTCTACGTCGGCAACTGGGATCTCAAGCGGATCGTGGTGATGCGTTACGAGGTGGACGCCGACTGCGCCGCAACGAACGGACGGGTCTTCGCCGACTTCACCCGCGAGGGCGGCGACGACGCCATCGACGGAGTCAAGACGGATCAGGAAGGCAACGTCTACATCTCGGGGCCGAAGGGCCTTCGCATCGTCTCGGCGGCCGGCAAAGAGCTCGGCACAGTGGTGCTGCCGGAGCATCCGCACAACTTCGCCTGGGGTGATGCCGACGGGCGCACGCTCTATCTGACCGCGCGGAGCGGGATCTACCGCATGCGACTCAACGTCGGAGGGGTGCGGCCGCCGCTCACGCCCCGCACGCTGACCCGGGGGAACTGAGCATGCGTCTCCCGTTCATCACGGCCGCAAGTCTGGCCGTCGCGATGCCGGCGGAGGCGCAGCACGGCGTCACCGCCCCGGAGCCGGAGCAAATCGGCATCGTGTCCCTGGATCCTCGATTCGAGCGGCTGGTGCCCAAGGGCACCACGATCGAGCGCATCGCGACCGGCTTCACCTGGGTGGAGGGTCCGGCCTGGGACGCTCGGAATCGGCAACTGCTCTTCACCGACATTCCCAACAACGTGGTATACGCCTGGAGTGAGACGCAGGGGGTCCGCGTATTCCTCCAGCCGAGCGGATACTCCGGCGCCGAGCCGTTCGCCGGTCCGGAGCCGGGGGCGAACGGTCTCGCCTTCGATCCCAGGGGACGGCTGCTGCTCTGCCAGCATGGCGACCGCCGCATCGCGCGGCTCGAGCCCGACGGCCGGCTGGTCCCGGTCGCGGATCGGTACGAGGGCAAGCGGCTCAACAGCCCGAACGACGTCTTCGTCGCGCCGAGCGGTGATCTGTACTTCACCGATCCGCCGTTCGGCCTCCCCAGACAATTCGCCGACCCTGGCCAGGAGCTCGGGTTTACCGGCGTGTACCGGCTGGGCCGTGACGGGCACCTGGCGCTCCTGTCACGCGATCTCACCGCGCCGAACGGGATCGCGCTCTCTCCGTCCGGCCGCACGCTGTATGTGTCCAACGCCGATCTCAAGAATCCGGTCTGGATGGCCTTCGACCTGGGACCGGACGGGAGCGTGGGGAAGGGGCGGGTTTTCCATGACGGCCGGGCGGATGTCGCGGCGGCCGCCGGGGTCCCCGATGGCATGGACATCGACCGCGATGGCAATCTGTTCGCTGCCGGGCCGGGGGCAGTGTTCGTGTTCGCGCCGGACGGCACCCTGCTCGGCCGCATCAACTTTGGGATTGCCGTGTCCAATACGGCCTGGGGTGACGATGGGTCCACACTGTACATCACCGCGAGCACCGGGGTGTACCGGATGAAGCTGGGGACCCGCGGGCTCGGCTTCCCTAGTTAGCCAAGCGTCGTTGCCCGGAAGGGAACTAGTGGTGCGCTGGCGGGACGATGGGCGTATTTTAGGACGCCGTCGTCCTGCCTTCGTGCTCTAAAGAGGAAACCCGCATGACCAAGCTGCGCGTCAATGGTGTGGAGCGCACCTTCGAGGGCGATCCCGCGATGCCGCTCCTGTGGTATCTCCGCGACGAGCTGGGGCTTACCGGGACCAAGTTCGGCTGCGGCATCGCGGCCTGCGGCGCGTGTACCGTGCATGTGAACGGCGAGGCGCAGCGGGCCTGCGTTACGCCGGTCTCCACACTCGAGGGCAAGAACGTGGTCACGATCGAAGGCCTGAGCGAGACCGGAGACCACCCGGTCCAGCGGGCCTGGCGCGACGCCAACGTGCCCCAGTGCGGCTACTGCCAGAGCGGCCAGATTATGCAGGCCGCCGCCTTCCTCGCCAAGACGCCCCACCCCACCGACGAACAGATCGACCAGGCCATGGCGGGCAACATCTGCCGCTGCGGCACCTACGTGCGCATACGGGCGGCGATACACGCAGCCGCCAAGGGGTCCTGAGGATGCCGGCCGGGTCGGGAATGGATCGCCGCGAGTTTCTCGCCGCCGCCGGGACGGGCAGCCTGGTGATTGCCGTCGGCGCAAGCGGCTGCTCACGGGTGGATGAGGATCTGCGCGGCACTGCTCGCGCCAAACCCACGCTCACCATCACGCCGCTGGCGCACGTCCGGCTGGACGACACCGGCACCGTCACCATCGTGTGTCACCGCTCCGAGATGGGGCAGGGCATCCGGACCACGATGGCGATGGTGATCGCTGACGAGCTCGAGGCCGACTGGAGCCGGGTGGTGATCGAGCAGGCCCCCGGCGACGAGAAGACCTACGGCTCGCAGAACACCGACGGGTCCACCAGCATCCGCGACTTCCTGCCGCAGTATCGGGAAACCGGCGCCACGGTACGGCTGCTGCTCGAGGCGGCGGCGGCGCAGCAGTGGAACGTGCCGATAGGCGAGGTCGAAGCCCGGTTCCACGAGGTGGTGCACCGGACCACCGGGAAGAAAGTGGGTTACGGAGAGCTGGTCGCCATCGCGAAGGATCTCCCGCTCCCCCCGAAGGACCAGCTGACGTTCAAGCCGCCGGCCCGCTTCCGCTATGTCGGAAAGGAGATCCCGATCGTGGATCTCGCCGATATGACCACGGGCCGGGCGGTCTACGGGCAAGACCTGCGCCGCGAGGGGATGAAGGTCGCCGTCATCGCGCGTCCGCCGGTGTGGGGCGCCAAGATCGCATCGCTTGACTCAGGTGAAGCCGAGAAGGTCCCCGGCGTCGAACGGATTGTGCGGCTGCCCGAGGCGACCCCCCCTTCGGGCTACCAGGCGCTGGGAGGCGTCGCAGTGGTCGCGGCCAACACTTGGGCGGCCATTCAGGGCCGGAAAAAGCTCAGAATCGGTTGGACGCCCGGCCTCAATGGCACATACGACTCGGTAGACTACCGGCGCGAGCTCGAGCGCACGGCCCAGCGATCGGGCAAGGTCGTGCGCGCGAAGGGCAACGTACGCGCTGCCCTCGGACGCGCCAACCAGCGGGTGGAGGCGGACTACTACATCGCACACCTGGTTCACGCCCAGATGGAGCCACCGGCGGCGCTGGCCGTTTTCGAGGGTGGGCGGCTGGAGGCCTGGGCCTGCACCCAGAATCCGCAGGCGGCGCGCGACACCATCGCCGAGGTGCTCAAGATTCCGGTCGAGCAGGTTACGACGCACGTGACGCTGCTCGGCGGCGGGTTCGGGCGCAAGTCGAAACCCGATTTCATCGTCGAAGCCGCGCTGCTCGCGCGCGAGGTCGGCGCACCGGTGAAGGTGGTCTGGACCCGCGAGGACGACATCCAGCACGGGTACTATCACACCGTAGCGGCTCAGCATCTCGAGGCGGGCCTCGACCCTGAGGGGAAGGTCACCGGTTGGCTGCACCGGAGCGTGCTGCCGTCCATCGGCGCGACCTTCGCGCCGAACGTGCGCGAGCAGGGCGACTTCGAGGCCGGCATGGGCCTCACCGACTTTCCTTTCGCCGCGGGCGCGTACCGCGCGGAAGTCGGTCCGGCGCCGGCGCACACCCGCATAGGTTGGTATCGCTCGGTGATCAACATCCCGCACGCGTTCGCCATCGGCTCGTTCGTCGACGAGCTGGCGCACGCGGCCGGCCGGGATCCCCGGGACTTCCTGCTCGATCTGCTCGGCGCCGTGCGGCTGGTCGATCCGGCCAAGGAGGGAGCCGCCGGTAAGCCCTGGAACTACGGGCGCACGTTCGAGGAGCATCCGATTGACATCGCACGCTACCGGCAGGTGGTGGAGCTCGCTGCGGCGAAAGCTGGGTGGGGCGAGGCGCTGCCAGAGGGGCACGGGCGCGGGATCTCCGTGCACCGGAGCTTTCTGACCTACGTCGCCGCCGTGGTGCAGGTGGCGGTGAAGCCTGACGACTCGCTCACGATCCCGCAGGTGGATGTGGCCGTGGACGCCGGGTTCGTGGCGCATCCCGAGCGGGCCCGTGCCCAGATGGAGGGCGCGGCCATCATGGGCTTGGGCAATGCGCTGTATGGCGAGATCACCTTCAAGGACGGGCGGGTGGTGCAGTCGAATTTCGGCGACTACCGGGTCATGCGGATGAACGCAGCGCCGCGCGCCATCCACGTTCATCTGCTGCCGAGCGACAAGCCGCCCGGCGGCATCGGTGAGCCGGGCGTGCCGCCGATCGCGCCCGCGCTGGCAAACGCCATCTTCGCGGCGACCGGCCGACGGATTCGACGCCTGCCGATCGGGGGGCAGCTGGCGCCGGCGACCGCCTAATCTCGCACCCGCGTCCACAGCGTAATCTCGGTGCTCCAGCCCTGCTGCTTCCGCTTCTCGAACGAGGCGCGGAGGTGGGGCGTCGCCTTGTGCGCGTCGAGCGCGGCGGCGTCGCGCCAGACCTCCAATCGCATGAAATCGTTGGGACTCACCGTCGACTGGTAGAGGTCGTACCACAGGTTGCCGGGTTCGGCCCGGGTCGGCGCCGTCAGGGCGAGGAGCTCGCGCTCAAGCTCGGCGCCCTTCCCCTCGACGCCCTTGATGAAGGTCACCGCCGTCAGCAGATCGGCCGCGTCCGGTGTGGTGGCACCGAGCGACGCGCTCCTCGTGTCGGGCCCCTTGAGCTCCATCAGGATCCCATGGGCATCGGTGTCCCCGATGTTGACGGGCGAGTGGGTCACCGCCTCGCTGTACAGCACTTCTCCCGCCTTCACCTGCCGGGTTCGTACCGTTCCGTCCCCGAGGGTGAACTTCACGGTGAACGGCTCCATCACGTACAGGACGTGCGCGGGATGTGAGTGGAGCCGCTCGGAATCGCCTTTCCTGAGCCTGAAGTCCATGACCCGAACTCGCTCGTTCTCGATCAGGACCTTGTAGTTGTCCGGGTACAACGGCACGGGATCCTGGGCCGCCGCACTGGGTGGGAGTCCGAGCACCAGCAGGGTGCCAATCGCCGGGATGAATCGCAACACCATCGGTCACGTCCTCGTCGGGGTCGCTCCTTCAATGCCGTCCGGGCTCCCCAGGTTTCCGGGGCCGCGCAGGCACCGCTAGATTGCGCCGGTTCCCATCGAGGCGTCCCCGTGTCCCAACATCCGCTTCGCATCGGCACCCGCGCGAGCGCGCTGGCGCTCTGGCAGACGGAGCGGGTGCGGGCGCGGCTGGCGGACTGCGGCTACCGCACCGAGCGGGTGGAAATCCGCACCACGGGCGACGTGGTGCAGGACGTCCCGCTCTCCCGTATCGGCGACCGCGCGCTCTTCACCAAGCAGCTGGACGATGCCCTGCTCGAGGGTCGCATCGACGTCGGGGTCCACTCGCTCAAGGATCTGCCGACCCGGCTGCCCGACGGCATCGCGCTGGCAGCGGTCGGCCTTCGGGAGGACCCGCGCGACGCGCTGGTTGCACGCGAGGGTGTGCGATGGGCCACGCTGCCCGAGGGCGCCGTGGTCGCAACCAGCAGCGTCCGCCGACGGGCCCAGCTCCTCTGGCAGCGTCGCGATCTGCAGGTCGTCGACCTCCGCGGCAACGTCGATACCCGACTGGCGAAGCTGGACCGAACGCCGGAATGGTCGGCCGTGCTGCTGGCGGCGGCCGGCCTGGTGCGGTTGGGGCTCGAGGCACGGATCAGCGAGCGGCTGTCGCTCGACCTGATGCTCCCGGCGCCAGGACAGGGAGCGCTGGCGGCCGCCGCCCGAAGCAGCGATGCCCGCGCCGCCGAGGCGCTCCGCCGCGCGCTCCACGAGCCCGGCGTGGAATTGGCCGTGACGGCGGAACGCGCGTTTCTGAGAGCGCTGGAGGGCGGATGCCAGGTGCCCATCGCCGCGGCGGCACACCTGGCGGACGAGCCGGGTGGACGATCGCTTCGGCTCCGCGGCCGGGTCTTGTCGCTGGATGGCGACGAGTGCGTCGAGGGAACGCTCGCGACGGCATCGCTCACCGCCGATGCCGCCGAGACGCTGGGGACGACGCTGGCTCACGAGCTGCTGCGGCAGGGCGCGGCGGCAATCCTTGACGCGCTCCGCTCGAGGTCACGCGGCGAGCCTGTCACGGAACCGTGAGACGGCCGCTCGTGGTGCTCACCACCGCCGCCGGGTCGCTGTCCGGACTGGCGGACCTCCTCAGAAGGGAGGGGGTGCAGGTGCGGGAGACGCCACTGCTCACCTTCGCGCCGCCGCCCGAATGGACGCGGGTGGACGCCGCGATCCTCAGGCTGCCCGACTTCCGCGCCGTCGCGTTCACCTCGGCGCGCGCAGCCCAGGCATTCGCCGGCCGCGCCGCGGCGCTTCGGGTCACCGCGCCGATGCACCTCGATGCCTGGGCTACCGGCGAGGCCAGCGCGGCGCCGCTTCAGCACCTGTTCGGCGAGGTGAAGATGCCGTCGAGTCTCGCCACCATGGACGCCGGCGCCGGATCACTGCTTGCGACCGCGATGCTCGCCAGCCGGGTCGGGTCGCCGGTGCTCTTCCCCTGCGGCGATGCCCGGCGGGACGAGCTGCCCGCGGTGCTCAAGGCGTCGGGCATCACGGTCGAGGAGGTGCTGTGTTATCGCTCGATGCTTGCCGGAGACGACGTGGCACGGCAAGCGACGATCGGCGCGGACATCCTCCTGGTTGCGAGCCCCAAGGTCGCCTCGCTCGCGGCGCGGGTGATTCCACGCGACGAACGTCCGGCGCTGGTCGCGATCGGTCCCACCACCGCCGCGGCGGCGCGCGCCGCCGGCTGGGCGCCGGCCGCCGTGGCGAACCGGCCCACCGTCTCGGCGGTCGCCGCCCGCATCCAGACGCTCGCCAAACCGCGCTAACTTCTCCGCGATGAACGATCTGCTCTTGCGCGCCTGCCGCCGCGAGGCTGTGGAGCGCCCGCCGGTGTGGATGATGCGGCAAGCGGGACGCTATCTGCCGGAGTACCGCAAGGTGCGCGAGCGGGCGGATTTTCTCACCATGGTCGGTACGCCGGAGCTCGCCACCGAGGTGACCCTCCAGCCGGTGGATCTGGTCGGCGTCGATGCGGCGATCATCTTCAGCGACATCCTGGTGATTCCCCAGGCCATGGGCATGAAGCTGACGGTGGACGAAGGCGTTGGCCCCCGCTTCTCCGATCCAATCCGCACGCCGGCGGAGGCGGAGCGCCTCCGCGACGTGGTGCCCGAGGAGTCGCTCGCCTACGTGCTCGACGCGATCCGGCTGACTCGGCGCGAGCTGAACGACCGGGTGCCA
Source organism: Gemmatimonadales bacterium (assembly GCA_036257415.1). Classification (GTDB taxonomy): domain Bacteria; phylum Gemmatimonadota; class Gemmatimonadetes; order Gemmatimonadales; family GWC2-71-9; genus DASQPE01. The sequence continues at coordinate 5,463 of DATAFP010000117.1, read as the reverse complement.
CTCATCGGCTTTGCCGGCGCGCCCTGGACGCTGTTCAGCTACATGGTGGAGGGCGGCGGATCGAAAGGCTGGACGGTGGCGAAGCGGTTCCTGGTCGAGCACCCCGACGCCGCGCATGGGCTTCTCGGTCGGCTGGCGCGCGCTGTCGGCACGTTTCTCAAGGCCCAGGTGGCGGCCGGCGCGCAGGTGGTGCAGCTCTTCGAGTCGTGGGCCGGCGCGCTTGGCCCGGAAGATTTCGGCGCGTTTGCGCTGCCCTATCTCGCTGACGCCGCCCGGAGCGCGAAGGCGGCCGGCGTGCCGGTGATCGCGTTCGCGCCGGGCGCGGGCTGGGCGCTCGAGGACATCGCGCGCGCGACCGGCGCGGACGTGCTCGGCATCGACTGGCAGACCGACGCGGCGGCGGCGAATCGGCGGGCCGCGCCGTTTCCGGTGGCCCTGCAAGGCAACCTCGACCCGTGCTGGCTCTACTGCCCGCCCGATGAAATACGGCGCCGTACCCGCGACATGCTCGCTGCCTTCGGAGGCCGGGGACACATCGCGAACCTGGGGCACGGCATCCTGCCCGACGTGCCGGTGGCACACGCCCGTGCCTTCGTGGATGCGGTGAAGGAATGGCGGAACTGACCAGCCGCCGCGCGGCCGCGGCGGCATGGATCGAGCGGCTGCACGACGACGTGACCGCGTTCGTCTCCCGGCTCGACGGCGGCGGAGCGTTCGAGGAAGACCGGTGGGACCGACCGGGCGGCGGCGGCGGCGTGACCCGGGTGCTGGCGGGCGGGCGCACCTTCGAGAAAGCCGGCGTCAACCGGTCCGCGGTGCAGGGTGAGCTGCCGGCGTCGCTGGCGCAGCGACTCGGTGCGGAGCTCCCCAGCGCACCGGGGGCGCACTTCTTCGTTACCGGCATGAGCGTGGTGGTGCACCCCCAGAGCCCCATGGTGCCGACCGTCCACCTCAATGTGCGCTACTTCGAGGTGACGTCCGCGGCGGGCGCGGTGCTCGATGCATGGATCGGCGGTGGCACCGACCTCACGCCCACCTATCCGTTCCCGGACGACGCGACGCACTTCCATTGCACGCTGGACGCGCTGTGTCGCCGGCATCATCCCGCGTTCTATCCCCGATTCAAGCGCTGGTGCGACGAATACTTCGTGAACGCGCACCGGCAGGGTGAACGGCGGGGAGTCGGCGGCATCTTTTTCGACAACGTGCGCGCGGGCGACGGCGGTCTTGGCATGGACGCGCTGCTCGCCTTTGCCGACGACGTCGGTCGGGTGCTCCCGGCGGGCTACGGTCCCATCGTGGAGCGGCGTCGCGCCACCCCGTACGGTGAGCGGGAGCGGCGGCTGCAACTGTTCCGCCGAGGCCGCTACGTGGAGTTCAATCTGGTGCACGACCGCGGCACGCTCTTCGGTCTTCAGACCAACGCGCGAATCGAAAGCGTGTTGATGAGCCTTCCTCCCATCGCCAGCTGGGAGTACGCCCCGCGATTCGAGCCCGGCTCCATCGAGAGCGAGCTGATGGCTATGCTGGAGCCGAGGGAGTGGGTAACGGCAGAGACGAGAGACGAGAGACGAGAGACAAGTGGTGGTTGATCCCGCACTCGGGAGCGGCTGCTGGTGATGGCCGCCGAGGACGAGCGGCTTCGGAACGAGTCAGTGCATGACGGGTCGCTGTTCGACGGCTGCAATCGGCGCATGGCCGAGTTGCACGCGCGCCACGATCGGGAGCTGGCGGCCATCGTGGCGGAGGCCGGCTGGCCCGGCCCGTCGCTGGTGGGCGAGGGCGGCGCGGATGCGGCATGGCGCGTGCTCCAGCACGCGATCGGGAGCCCGGCCCGCGGCGGGCAGCGGTTGGGCTACCTCCCATCGCGGAGGCCGAGCGGTGCATCCGGGAGCAGGCAGCGCGCGAAGGGGAGTCCCCACCGGCAGACTACGAGCAGCGGCAGCGGGAGATCAGCGAATGGGCCGGCGAGGTGGGCTGGCTCGCGACACCGAGCGAGCGAGGACAACCATGAGGGTGGCAGCGGCGTTCGTGATGGTGGCGGCGTTGGCCGGTGGCGGCGAGCTGGCGGGACAGGAGAAGGAGGAGTCGGTTCGGGCGGCCGCGAAGCTGACCGGCATCACTTCGGGGATGGCCATGGCCTGCGGGTTCGACTCCAAGCCCGTGCTGCACGCCTATCGCGACTTCCTCGACCGGCGCAAAATCCTGGGCTCGGAGCGGGACCAGCTGGTCCAGGTGGTGACCGCCGCGAGCGACCGCGGCTTCGAGACCCAGCGCCAGCCCGGTGCGATGCCCTGCCCGGACGTCCGGAAGCAGATGCAGCGCACCGTCAGCCGCCTTCAAAAGGCCAAGTGACGGGTTGACGCCCGGCGCCGACGGAGAAATATTCACGGGCATGAATACGCTAACGGTTCGCGCGATGGCCGGCTGTATGATCCGACTCCGGAATGGGGGCGGCGCGCTGGCACGCGGCTGAGACGGCCCGGCACGAGCGACGCGCGGCCTCCCGGCAAACCACGGGGGGCCGCGCTGTTTTCGGGACATCACACCGACACTTGGGGGTGGACATGAGCATACGGCTGGGGGACGACGCACCGGACTTCACCGCCGACACGACCGCGGGCCCGCTTCGATTCCACGACTGGAAGGGATCGAGCTGGGCCGTCCTGTTCTCGCACCCGAAGGATTTCACTCCGGTGTGCACCACCGAGCTGGGCGCCGTCGCCGCGCTCAAGCCCGAGTTCGAGCGCCGCAACGTGAAGGTGATCGGGCTCAGCGTGGACCCGGTCGAGTCGCACCGTCGCTGGGAAGAGGACATCGAGGACGTGACCGGCCAGCGGCTCAACTTTCCCCTGATCGGTGATGCCGACCGGTCGGTCGCCGGGCTCTACGGCATGATCCACCCCAACGCCAACGACACCTTCACCGTGCGCTCGGTGTTCGTGGTCGGCCCCGACAACAAGGTCAAGCTGACGCTCACCTATCCCGCGAGCACCGGCCGGAACTTCGACGAGCTGCTCCGGGTGATCGACTCGCTCCAGCTCACCGCCCAGTACAACGTGGCCACACCGGCCGACTGGAAGCAGGGCGAGGACGTGATCGTGGCTCCCGCGGTGTCGGACGACGACGCGCGGGCGCGATTTCCCCAGGGGTTCCTGGCGAAAAAGCCATACCTGCGGGTGACCCCGCAGCCGCGGTGAGCCAGGCCGCTTCGACGCTGCGGGTGGTCGTCCGGCGCGTCAACGCCGCGGTCCACTTCCTGGCCGAGACCGGGAGCGGTGCCCGCGTGTCCATCGATGGGGCGCCGGCGATCGGCGGGCAGGGCCTCGGTGCCCGCCCGATGGAGCTCCTGCTCGCAGGCCTCGGCGGCTGCAGCGGGATCGACGTGGTCGGGATCCTGACCAAGCAGCGGCAGCCGGTCGAGGACGTCACAGTGGCCGTCGAGGGCGCGCGGGCGCCGGGCGAGCCGTCGGTGTTCGAGCGGATCCACGTGCACATCACGGTGCAGGGGCCAACCGACGCCAATGCCGTGGCCCGGGCCGTGGCACTCTCGATGGACCGCTACTGCTCGGTGGCACGGGTGCTCGAGCGGAGCGCGTCCATCACCTACAGCCACGATCTCGTGCCGGCGGTCGGAACGCGCGCCGTCGGGAGCGCCGGCGCGTGAGCGAGCCCCAACATCACTTCGAGACCCTCGCGATCCGGACCCAGGTCCCCACCTCGCCGGAGCGGGAGCATTCGGTCCCGGTGTACCTCACCTCGAGCTTCGTCTTCGACGACGCGGAACAGGCCCGCGCGTTGTTCGCGGACGAGATCCGCGGCAACATCTACAGCCGCTACTCCAATCCCAACGCCGACGAGCTGGTCCGGAAGCTCTGCGTGCTCGAGGGGGCCGAGGACGGCATCGCCACCGCGTCGGGCATGGCCGCGGTCTTCGTGGCCCTGGGCTCGCTCCTGTCCGCGGGGGACCACGTGCTGGCCGGCCGGGCGCTCTTCGGCTCGACCCATCAGATCCTCACCCGCCTGCTCCCGCGCTGGGGGGTCAAGCACAGCTACGCCGACCTCACCAACCCACAATCGTGGCCGGCACTCATACGCCCCAACACCAAGGCAATCTTCGTCGAGACTCCCTCCAATCCCGGGCTCGACCTCGTAGACCTCGGCTGGCTGGGCGGATTGGCCCGGGCACACGGGATTCCGCTCCTGGTGGACAACTGCTTCTCGACGCCCTATCTGCAGCAGCCGATTCGCTACGGTGCCGACCTCGTCATCCATTCGGCCACGAAGTACCTCGACGGCCAGGGCCGCGCGGTCGGAGGCATCCTGGTGGGCGCGGCCAGACTGATCGACGAAGCGCGGTTCTTCGCCCGCCATACCGGCCCGGCGATGTCGCCGTTCAACGCCTGGCTCATCTCCAAGAGCCTGGAGACGCTGGCGGTGCGGATGGACCGGCACTGCGCCAACGCGCTGGCGCTGGCGCAGCATTTCGACGGGCACCCGGCGCTCGAAGTGATCCGCTATCCGTTCCTCCCCTCGCATCCGCAGCATGACCTGGCTCGACGGCAGATGTGCCAGGGCGGCGGCGTGGTGGTGCTGGTGGTGCAGGGCGGGTTGCCGAGGGCGAGACGCTTTCTCGACGCGGTGAGGCTGCTCTCTCACAGTCCGAACCTGGGTGACACCCGAACCATCGTCACCCATCCAGCGTCGACCACCCACTCCAAGCTCACCGAGGACGAGCGGCGTCGAGTGAACATCACTCCGGGGCTGGTCCGCATCGCGGTCGGGCTGGAGCACGTCGACGACATCATCGCCGACATCGAACAGGCGCTCGCCGCCTCGGCTTAGTCCCGTTACGTTCCCCGTCTCACTACGCTACGGGGAACAGATATGCGGTGTACGGTTGCCGGCTGGCTGGCGCTCGCCTTGTTCACGCCCGCGCTATCGTCGGCGCAGGCCCGCTCCGATTCGACTCCGCCGAAGAAGATCGCGATCCGAGCGGCGCGGCTGATCGACGGGCGGGGCGGCCCGCCGGTTGCCAACCCCGTGGTGCTGGTGGAGGGCGACCGCATCACCGCGGTGGGCTCCGATCTCCGAGTGCCGCAGGGGGTGCAGGTGATCGATCTCCGGGGGATGACACTCCTCCCGGGCTTCATCGATGCCCACACGCACATCACCGGCCAGCCGACCAACTACTACGAGGACCACTTCCGCCGGAGCCCGATCGACGCCGCGGTGCTCTCCCACCTCTACGCCAAGCGGACGCTGGACGCCGGCTTCACCACGGTGCGGGACGTCGGCGCTCCCGACTTCGTCGACATCGCGCTCCGCAATGCGATCGACCGCGGGGATCTCGAGGGGCCGCGGATCGTCGCAGCGACGCTCGCCGTGGGCGCCACCGGCGGCCACGCCGACCTGAACGGCTTTTCCCCCTATCTCCAGTTCAACAATTTCTCCGGTGTCGCC
>DATAFP010000049.1:0-1555 GCA_036257415.1 Gemmatimonadales bacterium | reverse complement strand
CACCCAAGCAGCTGGCGCCGAGGTCTGGCGGCTACTCACCTTCCACTCACAGCTTCAGCTAAACTTCGACGCCGGGATCTTCTCCCGTGGCGCGGTGGCCACCAGCGCCATAATGCTCGCCTTTATCGTGCTGTACTATCGGACCGAGCCGAACCGCTCGCTGCGATTCATCGTCGTGTTTCTCGGCACGCTCGCGGCGATAACCGCAGCGGGGTTTGTCGCGTACTACACCGAGCTGTACTCCCTGCTGCGCTTCTTCCCCTTCCGCGTGTTCCCGGTTCTCGTCCCGCTCTTCTTCCTGCTGCTCGTGGCCCGCGGTTTCCAGCGGGGCCAACTGGAACCAACCCGCCCCTTGCTAGTCGGGGCGGCGGCCCTCGGACTACTAGGCATCTACGATTTCCACGCTCGGGATGCGGGGCTGTTCCGGCCGCTGGTGCGGCGGCTGGAGGAATGGCACCAGTGGGAGCGCGGCGACCGTCTCGGCGAGGTCCTTGACTGGGTGGGGCGCGAGACGCCACAGGACGCCACCGTCATCGCGCCGCCGTGGCGGAAGGACAGCTTCTATCGCACAGGGCGTGCGCAGATCGCAAGTATCCACGCAACCCCCACCGACCGGCTTCCGGAGTGGGTGGAGCGCCTCGAGGCGCTCTCCGGGCCGATGACGAGCTTCGGCCGATGGGGGCGGTCGTCCGCCGTGCAGACAGGCTTCGCGGGGCGCTCGCTCGACGAGCTTGCGGCTGTCCGCACCCGGTTCGGCGGAGACTATCTCATCGCCGAGGCGGTGTACCCACTGCCGGTGCTCTACCAGTGCGACCCATGGAAGGTGTACGATCTCCGGGCGTTGGCCCCGTCAGCGGGCATCCAGCAGCGCACCCAGCGCACGTACCCCCGACTCCCCGTCCCAGCCGGGCGGGCGGTACCCGGCTGCGAGCGGTCCCGCGGCGAGCGCGTGCGCGATCGCCGCGGCAATCGCGCCACGTTCGGGCCGCACCAGCCGGTTGGTGCCGTGCGAGAGGGTCTCCCGCCACTCGGTCGCATCACGCACGCTGAGGCAGGGCACGCCGAGCACGGTGGTTTCCTGCTGCAGCCCGCCGGAGTCGGTCAGCACGAGCGTGGCGGGCTCCACCAGCGACAGCATGTCGACGTACCCAAGCGGCTCGAGCACCATGAGCGGATCGAGCAGCCGCTCTAGGCCGAACTCGCGTACGCGGCCCCGTGTACGCGGGTGGATCGGAAACACGACCGGCATCCGCGTGGCGAGGTCCCCCAGTGCGGCAAGCAACGCTGCGAGCGTGCCGGCGCGGTCGACGTTGGCAACCCGGTGGAGTGTGGCCACCGCGTACGGCCGGCCGGCCACGCCGATACGCTCCGCGACACGGAGACCCCGGGCCGCCGCGACGCAGCGGAGGAGCGTCTGCACCAGCAGGTTGCCGACCTGCCGGATGCGCTCGGCCGCCACACCCTCGGCGCGGAGGTTCGCGTCGGCGTAGTCGCTGGGCGTGAGGCAGAGCTCCGCGATCTGATCGGTGAGTACGCGATTGATCTCCTCGGGCAT
>DATAFP010000267.1:0-15529 GCA_036257415.1 Gemmatimonadales bacterium | reverse complement strand
CTGGGGCTCGTGGTCGGGCTCGACTATCACGACGCGACGCTCGACGTGCACCAACTGTTGCAGCGGATGAAGCTACATCCGCTCTTCCGGGAAGTGCTCAAGGGCGGCCAGCTGCTCGAGTGGGGCGCCAAGACCATCCCGGAGGGCGGATGGCACGCGCTTCCGGAGCGGCTGCACGGAAACGGGGTGCTCCTCGCCGGAGACGCGGCGGGATTCGTGGACGTGCCATCGCTCAAGGGAATTCATTATGCCATGCAGTCGGGGATGTTTGCCGCACGTACCATCGCGAACGCGGTCGCGTCGGGTCCCCTGGCCGCGGCCTCGCTGGCCGGCTACGACCGACTGGTGCGGGATAGCTATATCGCCCGCGACATGCACCGCACCCGAAACATGCGATTGGCGTTCAAAGACGGACTCTACCTCGGAGGCCTGAAGGCGGGGTTGATGACCGTTACCGGCGGACGCTTTCCCGGCGGCAGGATCAGCATGCCGCCTGATGCCGAAGTGCCGCGACAACCGGGGGCGGCGACGCCGCTCAAGCCCGACGGGACGCTCACCTTCAGCAAGGTGGACGCGGTCTTCAAGGCCGGGAACGCCACCCGCGACACCATCCCGACGCACCTCCTCGTGGGCCGGGACGTCACCCCGGAGGTGGCCGATTTTTACGCGCACCTCTGTCCCGCGGGTGTCTACGAGCGGGTTGGTGACCAGCTCCGGATCAACGCGCCGAACTGCGTAGACTGCAAGGCGACCGACGTGCTCGGCCCCCGCTGGACCCCACGCGAAGGGGGCAGCGGCCCCAAATACCGGTTGCTTTAACAGCAGTACAAGTACGAGAGTACGAGTTCGGATAAGTACGAGTTCGGTCCGGGCTGACCGCTGCAACATTCTGCGCAAATCGGCTGGAATTCGCACTCGTACTCGTACCCGCACCGCCTCGTTTTCGGCCTCGACATTGCTCCATCGGCCTCCGCACGGAGGGACGCCGATGCACACCCGATCCAGCTCTCGCAGAGGGCCAGACGCCGCTGCTGTTCGCCGCCGCAACCGGTTGCAGCGGTGAGGAACTTTGCCATGCGTAAACCCGACGGCAAGATGAGCCGCGCGTTCAAGCTCGCGGCCGGTGCGGTTTCGACCGCCGCGGCCGCGGCATCGATCGTGTCCACGGCCAGCTCCCTCAACGAGCGGCAGGCCGCTGCGCTGGCAGGCCAGAAGGCGGCGGAAGTTCGCTTTCTGGGCGTGTCGCCGTCCGCGGATACGGCGTTCGCCGTGGGCGATACCCTCCAACTCACGGCCACGATCGCCGACGCCCATGGCGCGGCGCTCACCGGCGTGGCCCCGGTGTGGAGCAGTGACCGGCTGGACGTGGTATCGGTCGACAGCGCCGGTGCGGTGGTGGCGCAGGGGCAGGGCATAGCGACCGTCACCGTCGCAGCCGGCGGCCGCATGGCGCGGGCGACCATCACCGTTCGGCAGGTGCCAGCCGGCCTCGCCATCGCGGGCGATACGGTGCTCCACGTCCCCGAAGGCGAGCGAGTGCGGTCCACCGCCCAGGTGCTGGACGCACGGGGCCACGAGATCGTCGGACTGGCACCGGCGTGGTACTCGGGCGATCTCGGCATCGCCGCGGTCGACGCCACCGGCGAGATCACCGGTGTAACCCCCGGCCACACGGTGCTCACGGCGCAGCTCGGCGGGCTCAGCGCGCGGCTCGCAGCGGAAGTGATCCCGGTGCCCGCGTCCATCACGGTGGTGAGCGGAGAAGGGCAGCGGGCGCCCGTGGAGCGCCGGATCGCCGCGCCGATCACGGTTCAGGTTGTGTCCCGGGGTGGCCGTCCGATCCAAGGCGTGCCGGTCCGGTTCAGCACAACCGACGGCGGGAGCGTCGAGCCCGCGATCGATACCTCCAACTCACATGGCATCGCGCGCACCGCGTGGGTCCTGGGCGCCGTGCCGGGGCGCCAGCGGCTCACCCCTTCGGTGGACGGCATCACCGCCGCGCCTACGGTGGTCGCTGAAGCCGACCCGGTGCCCGCGAACACGCGGGTGACGCTGGTAAGCGAAGGGGCCGCGGGAATCGTCGGATCCCTCATCTCGGAGCCGGTCACGATCCGGGTGACCGATTCGGCCGGCACCGCGCTGGCCGACCTACCGGTAACCTGGGTAGTCGGCGACGGCGGGCTCATGGCCGAATACGACGCGCGCACCGATTCGCTCGGCCGGGCCCGCGCCCGCTGGCGACTCGGGAGCCGCGCCGGCCTGCACGGTGCCCGCGCGCTGGTGGGCAACCCGCGGAGCATGCCGGCGTTCGTGGTGACTGCGGTGGCTCACGCGGGTGCGCCGGCGACGGTGCGGGTGCTGAGCGGCGCGGCACAGGCCGGGCCGGTCGGGGCCGAGCTCAAGAAGCCCATCGTCGCGCGCATCACCGATCAGGCGGGCAATCCGGTTCCCGGAGCCGCGCTCATCGTGCGGCCGCTGGCCGGCAGCGTCGCCGACACCATCGTGGCGTCGGACTCGGCCGGCCGGGTCAGTGTGCGGTGGACGCTGGGCCGCTCGGCCGGGGCGCAGCGGATCATGCTTCGCCTCGACGATGCCGACACCACCGTCGATCTCGCGGTGCAGGCTCGTTCCCTCGACCCCGCCAACCTCGCGTTCGAGGCGGCGCCTCCCTCCGGGTCGACCGCGCGCAAGCTCGCGAAACCGCTGGCGGTCGTCGTTACCGACGCGTACGGTAACCCGGTAGCCGACCGCGCTGTCCGGTTCTCGCCTCGCGCCGGTCGGGTCGCGCCGGCCAAGGTGATGACCGACGCCCGCGGGCGAGCCCAAACTACCTGGACCCTCGGGAGCAAGCCGGGCGAGCAGACGCTCGAAGCGGCGATCGGCCCGCTTCGGGACACCGCCACCGTGGTGGCCAGAAAGCCCGCCGCGAAAGGCTGAGAGCGGCCAGGCCGATCCCCGCGTCCGCGTCTTCGAAAAGGCCGGTGTGCTGTAACCGTCAGGTGTCTCCCAATACCTTGATCACCACCCGCTTGCGGCGCTGACCGTCCCACTCGCCGTAGAACACGCGCTGCCAGGGGCCGAGGTCCAGCTTGGCTCCGGTGATCGGCACGATCACCTCGTGCCCGACCGTGAGACTGCGCAGATGTGCGGCCGCGTTATCCTCGCCGGTGTCGTTGTGCCGGTACCGCTCCGGATCCCACGGAGCAATGGTGTTCTCCAGCCATTCGAGGATGTCGTGCCACAGGCCGGACTCGTGATCGTTCACGAACACCGACGCGCTGATGTGCATCGCGCTCACCAGGACAAACCCCTCACGCACGCCGCTCGCGCGCACCTGCTCCGCGACTTGAGCCGTGATGTCGATGATCTCCTGGCGCTGCCTGGTCTCGAACCAGAGATAGTGGGTGTGTGAAGCCATGATGTGCTCGCCGACGATGGATGTCGCCGCACAAGCTCGCCATCGACCGACCCGCCGGCAACGGGCTACGCTGGCCTCCCGGATGGCGGCTCGGTACTATGAGGGGCGCCAAGTCCCTCAGGCACCAGATGCCCGACGCACCTAGTCGCTTGCACGACCAGCTCGCCGGACGTTACCAGTTCGGGCGCGAGCTGGGCGCAGGCGGGATGGCGACGGTCTACCTCGCCGAGGACCTGCGGCATCGCCGTCAGGTGGCGGTCAAGGTGCTTCGGCCGGAGGTCGCCGCCACGCTCGGGCCGGAGCGGTTCGCCCGCGAGATCGAGATCGCCGCGCAGCTGCAGCATCCGCACATCCTGTCGGTGCTCGACTCCGGCGACGCCGGCGGCTTCCTCTACTACGTCATGCCTTTCGTGGACGGCGAATCGCTGCGAGCTCGCCTCAACCGGCAGGGCGAGCTCGCCGTGCCCGAGGCGGTTCGGTTGCTCGGCGAAGTTGCTGACGCCCTGGCCTACGCGCACGCGCACGGCGTGGTGCATCGCGACATCAAACCCGACAACGTGCTGATCTCCGGCCGCCACGCGCTGGTGGCGGACTTCGGGGTGGCGAAGGCCGTCACCGAGGCAACCGGTCGCCACGCAATCACGACCGCCGGCGTCGCCATCGGCACCCCGGCGTACATGGCGCCGGAGCAGGCCACGGCCGATCCTCATGTCGACCACCGAGCCGACATCTATGCGCTCGGCGTGGTGGGCTACGAGATGCTCACCGGCCTCCCGCCGTTCAGCGGGTCCGCTCAGGCCGTGCTCGCCGCGCAGGTGACCCAGGAGCCGCCGCCGGTCTCACAGCTTCGCCCCGCGATACCCGACGGGCTGGCCGAGATCATCGCCCGCTGCCTGGCCAAGCGCCCGGCGGATCGGTGGCAGAGCGCGCGGGAAGTCGCGGACCGGCTCGAGGCCCTGACCACTCCCAGCGGCTCCGCGCCGACCGGCACCCGGCTGGTACCCGCGGTGCGGAGATCTCGCGTCGCTCTGCTCGCAGGCGCAGCCGGCGCGCTGGTGGCGCTCGCCGCCGTCGCGTTGCTTGCCCTGCACCGCGGGCGGCCCTCGCGCGTGGAGCTCGGGCGCGCCACCCAGCTGACCTTCGATCCCGGGCTGGAGCTCGACCCGGCGCTTTCACCTGACGGCAAGCTGGTCGCGTACGCCAAAGGGCCGCCGGACCGGACCCGCCTCTTCGTGCGGCAGGTGGCGGGCGGCCAGCCGGTAGCGGTGACGCCCGATAGCGGGCCGAGCCAGCGGCAGCCCGAGTGGGCACCGGATGGCTCTCAGCTCCTGTATGAGGCAGGTGATAGCGTCTACCTGACCCCCGCGCTCGGGGGCACCCCGCGCTTGGTCGGGGCTGGCCTGGACACCCGCGACGGCACCGGCCTTCGGTACTTCACCACCAAGGCGTGGGCGCCGGACGGCCGCAGCTTTCTCTTCTCTCGCGCGGACACGGTTCTCCTCCAGACCTTGGACGGGGGGCAGCCGCGTGTGCTCGCCCGGCTCTCGATGGGCGACCCGCATTCATTCACGTGGTCGCCGGACGGCCGGCTGATCGCGTTCGTCGTGGGAAACGCGCTTTTCACGCTGGGCGCATCGAACTTCGGCAACGTGGGGCCGAACGCTATTTGGGTGATGCCGGCGGCCGGGGGCCCACCTCGCAAGATCACGCAGGAGCTGGCGCTCCACACCAGCCCCATCTGGCTTCGGGACAGCCGGCATCTGTTGTTCGTGTCGAACCAGAACGGCCCGCGGGATATCTACCGGGTCGGGCTCGATCGCGGGGGCGCACCAATTGGACCGGTCGAGCGGGTCACCCAGGGACTCAACGCCCAGTCGATCTCGCTCGCCGCCGACGAAAGCCGGCTGGCGTATTCGGCGCTCACGCTGCAGTCCAACATCTGGGTCGTTGATCTTCCGGCCGATGGCCGGCCGGCCGATCCCGCGCGAGTACGCCCATTCACCCTTGGCAGCCAGGTGGTCGAGTCGATCAATCTTTCGGGCGACGGTCGATGGGTCTACTTCGACTCGAACCTGCGCGGCAACCAGGATCTCTACCGGATGCCGGCGGATGGCGGCGCCATCGAACAGCTCACCACCAATCCTGCGGACGACTTCTTCCCGGAGCTCTCGCCCGACGGTCGCGAGATCGTCTTCCACGCCGTTCGGAACGGCACCAGAGACATCCTGATCATGCCGGCGGGCGGGGGTCCGGAGACGGTGGTGTTCGCGGGCCCCTACCAGGAGCGCTGGCCGCACTGGTCACCTGATGGGCGTGCCATCGCCTTCGGCGTCACCGAGGCGCCGCCGAACGAGGGCGGACTGTTCGTCGCGAACCGCGGCCCGGATGGATCGTGGGGCGCGCCGCGGCGGGTGAGTCACCGCGAATTGGCTGGGCACTGGTATCCCGACGGCAAGTCGCTGCTGCTGGAATCGGGCTTCGGGGACTGGGACAACGTGCACGTGACTCGCCACCTACCACGGGTGTGGCTGGAGTCCGGTCGGATGGATTCGCTGCCGCTGGGAACCGACGATGCGGTCTACGTGGGCGTGCGGGTCGCGCCCGACGGGCGCGACATCGTCCTGCGGATCGTGAATCCGGAGCGGTCGCTGTCCTTCTGGCGGATGCCGATCGCGGGCCGGCAGCCGCGGCTGTTGCTGCGGATGCCCGGCAGGGACATCGGCAGCCGCGCCTACTGGGATACCGACGGCAAGCGGTTGTACTTCACCCGGACCGAGCGGGAGAGCGACGTCTACGTCGCCGAGATCCATCGGGAGCGATGAACACAGCGGCGACGTCCCCCGAGGCCGATCTACGCCGCTCGGGCCTCCTGCCTCGCGCGCTGGTGCGCCTGCAGTAGGTGCTCCGCGAACCAGACCAGCGCTGGTCCGTTTTCGTCCACGTCGGGTATTAGGCGGAGCGCCTCGTGGGCCACCTCGATACACCTGACCAGGAGATCGCGCTCCGAGGTCAGATCGTTCTCATCCTGATAATCAGCCATGGTTCTTCCTCACCCTGATTGCCGTACCCGGATCACCTTGCGACGAGCGGCGATGGCCTTGGGCACGCGCAGCTTCAGGATTCCCTTCTCGAGCGTCGCCTGCACGTTATCGGCGTCGATCTCCACGGGGAAATCGAACACCCGGGACATCGGCACGGACAACCGGCCGCGCTGGAGGTACTTCCGCCCGGCCTCGTCGGAGGTCCGAGGCTCGGTGGGGACTACGACGGTGTAGGCATCGGCCTCGATGACAACCTCGTCTGGATCGAGCCCCGGGACTGGGATCTCGATGATGTACGTGTCGCCGCCTGCCGTCTCGTAGACGTTGGCCGAGAGCTGCTGCGAACGTCGCCAGCGTCGCGCGCACTTCCTGCCTCATAGTTGCGTCTCCTTCCTTCGCCCCGCTCCACGGCCCGGTGCGGGCTTTGCTTCGCCCCCGCTGTCAGATGAATGGGAAGAGGGCGCCGGGTATCCCTCCGCCGCGACGGCGCGGGTCGGGGCTCGGAATGCGGGTTGGGCGGCTATCCGGCGCGAGAGCGGCGGGTAGAACTAGGTCCGGCACGTTTCGACAGCGGCGCGCAGCGTATCGGACGGCACTTCCCACCACTCCTCTCCCGACACGCTCATCGTGTCCGCCCAGGGGACGGGTCCCCGGGATCCGTCGAAATACGTACTCAGCTGCAGTCGACGCACGTCCTGGAGCGAGATTTCTCGCTGGAGTCGCATCCCAGGTCCAAAGAGCATGACCACAAAGCATGGCGGCTCAGACCGAAACCGGTTGAGCATCCCATAGCGCCAGGAGGAGTCCGGTCCCGTCTCTATCGCGCGAACACGGCTGTTCACCCGGCTGGTGAGCGGCAACAGGTGGGTTTCTTGCGCGTGGAGGAGAGCCGGAAAGTGGCTCACCCCAAGGACAGCAATCAACCACCAGCACGGCCGCGCAGGCACGGATCACCTCATGAATGCGTCGAATGGCTCTGGCAGCTGCTTGCGCAACGCAATCGCGCATCCGCTGCATGCGCTGGTTAGGCAGCAGCAGCCCCTAGTCGCCCGTCGGCACGATGCCGGCGGTCTCAACCATGAGAATGACCGTGCGTTCCGGTGCGCGCGGCCGGTGGAGGACGCCCTTCGGCACCACGACCCCCTGGCCCGGATCCAGCTCGATCACGCGATCTTCCAGGTCAATCTAGAAGCGGCCGCTGACCACATAGAAAAACTCGTCATCTGCATCGTGCTTGTGCCAGTGGTACTCGCCTTGAACTACTCCCAGCCGCACCACGGCATGGTTGACCCGGCACAGAGTCTGGTTATACCACCGGTCCGTACAGGCGGCGACCAGTGCTGGCACGTCCACGCGCTCGAGCGGACCGAACTCGACGTCCAGGTGTGTCGCATATGGGTACGCGGTCCCCGGCCTCTCAGACATAGAACCTCGCTGGTGTCCGAGCCGCGGCGCCGTCCTTCACAAATCAACCCAACGACTTCCGCAGCAACCGCAGCGCCGTCGGCTCCAACTGCACGTTGGGCAGCGCTCAGACTCGGGGATTTCCCGCCGGACGGACTCGACATGGTTCGTTGTCCGGAGCACACGCCGGTTGGAGCCCAAATGGACTGACGTGGATGAGGCGCGCAGGTGAAAGCAGCTTGCCTGCGCGAGCTGATTGAGCCACAAGTGCGCCGTTTACTTCAAACCGAGCTTCTTGCCGGCCGACAGAAGTTCAATCGACTCGCGAATGCGCTTTTCTCGTGTCTCCGGCCGTTTGGCCGTGTGTATCCACACGACGAAATCTCGCCGGTACGTCGGGGCAAGTGTCTGAAAGTGTTGCCATGCTCTGAAGTTCGTCTTGAGTGCTTTGCCAATGTAGGTCGGCAGCACCGGGATCGAAGGACGTGAGCCATAGGTGTTTCCCGTCGGAGCCGCGGCCAGGCCGGCCGCTGTAAGCTGCCCAGCCGCCTTTAGCTCCCTCCACCGCGTCCGGTTGATATCCGACCACTTGCTCGTCGCTTTGCGCGGCGTGACTTTGATCGCGTAGCGGTTGTCGTCTAGGCGTTTGATCAGGCTGTCGATCCACCCGAAGCAGAGCGCCTCGCGCACGAGGTCTTCATAGGGCATCGACGTCACGCCGGTGTGTTGCTTATGCCGGACGAGCCAGATGCCGGGGCTGGACGTGTGGTGTTTCGCGAGCCACTGTCGCCACTGTACCCGCGTTCGGACATCTAGCGTGATCAGCCTCTCCGCCATGTACACCCCGGTTTCGTTCGCTGGCTTGTTGGCACGCGGTCGACTGCCTAACGCCTCGGCATCAGCGGCGCGCGAAGCGCGTCCGCTGCACGCCGTGGTTACGCAGCCCTGGCTGCACTCTTGCGCCTTTCACAAGCGGCAGCTCAAGACTGCGCCGTCGGCTCCTGGATCTTCCAACCCCTGAGCAAGAGCCAAAGCATGAAGATCAGTTCGCAGACAGAGCAAGTGATCATGACGAATCCAAGATCGACGTTCGGATGGCCTCAAAGAATCGATCACCCAGCCCAATCCAGCGATCGCCAACAGAATGCCCAGTATCGTGGGGATATAGTCAGACCGGCACACAAGGTAACCCAGCAATCCAAGGTGAATGCCGAAAAGCACGAGGCCCATGCCCCATTCGTATTGAAATGAATTCAGCAGAAGACGAACCTGCGCATGGAGTGCCGGCCTCTTCGGCCTGTCGGCTGCATGCGCGGGTTAGGCGTCGGGCTCGCCCCGGCGCCTACATGATCCGAGGCTTTCCGAGCAACTTGCGCAATGCGGCAATCTGACCAATGTGGTAGTTCTCGTTCAGGGCGATCTCGTAGATCGCCTGACCCAGCGCGTGGCAATAGGGATGGGGCACGCGGGTCTTTCGCGGAGAGCGGTGCCGTGTGACTCGACGCTGGCTCTGGCTGGTTCCCCTCAGCGCCGCGGTCGTCCTTCGACCGGGCAGCGCCCTCCAGCAATCCCTCTCGATCTCAGCCCCGACTGCCGCAGCCACCTGGTGGTGCGTGAGCGTCATCGTGGCGGTTGCCTTCGCCGCCGGCGCGTTCCGCCTCATGCGGGCGCTTGGCGTCGAGGGCACTCTCCTGCCCGTCGCGCTCACGATTGCGGTGGGCGGCATCGTCGGCCCACTCGCGGCGCGAGACGCGGACGGCCCATCCGGTGCCGGCTACGGCATGGAGCCGCTGGCGCTCTGTCTCTTGATCTGGTGCTACGATGCCTTCGCGCGCAGCCAGCCGGTGCGCGCCGGCGTGCTCCTGGGCGGGGCGGGGATCGCGCATCCGCTGGTGTTCGGGCACGGGCTCCTGGTGCTCGCGATTGCCACGTCGTTTCTTGGCGCTGGACGTTGGCAGCGCTTGGGCCGCACGGCCGTCATAGCCCTGGCCGTTGGTGCACCGGCCACCCTCCAGCTCGCGATCAGCGCGGTGGATGTGATCCGAATGGATTCCGCTGAAGCGCGGCGGCTGATCGACGAGGGATATCGTTTCCGCTTTTCCAACTGGTACGCCCTCCACGGACTGACGGGGGTGCCCGGGCTCACCTGGCTGCTCCTCGTGGCCGCCGGCGCTGCCGGCGCCGTGTCGCTGCTCCGCAGCGGGCGTTCGCCCGCCGCCCGCGCCATACTCGGCCTGATTGCCGGACACGCGATACTAGTGGCGCTAGCCATTCTCTGCTACACCCAGCGGCTCCCCGGCCCGTGGACCCACTCGGTGGCGGCGCATGCGCTCGACCTCACCCTGACGGCGCCGCTTCTCGCCGTGCTGGCCGGAATCGCGCTTCTCGCTTGGATCGAAGCGCGAGTGCTGTACGGGCAGGCCTGCGTTACCGGGCCGGCCTTGCTCCAGGGCGCGCTATGGGCCTCCACGGCGACCTTGCTTGCTTTCCTACACTGGAGTCTCTGGACCGGCCTCGCGGTCGGGCTCGGGGTCGTTGCGCTCGTGAGCAAGCGGACGGGCCGCGCGGAACGACTGATCGTCGGAGCTATCGTGGCGGTGACGGTTGCCACGCTTGTCTGGTCGTACCGGCGGGAGGTGCGGCCGAAATCGGTGGAGCCTGAGGATGAAGCACTCTACCAGTGGGCACGCGGAACGCCGAAGCGATCGCTGTTTATCGTGCCGCCGACCGCGCGCGACTTCCGCTACTATACCGGAAAGGGCGTGGTGGTGGACTACGACATGATCCCGCCGGCCAGTCCCCGAGCGCTTCTGGCCTGGCGCGATCGCCTCGATCTCGTCGCGGCTCCCGACGACCGAATCCGAACCGTGCCGGCGTGGCGTCGTCCGTATGCCATGGATCGCAGTTATGCGATCGCGAACACGCCCGCTCGCGCGGCGGACCTGCTGCGTCGGCTCGGCGTGCAGTACCTCGTGTGGGACGCCCGGGGCTTGCAGATTCCTCCCTTCCTGCCGGTCGATCGTCCGCCGGATCCCGCCGTGACCGAGGTGTTCAGCAACGGCCGCTACAGGGTGTACGCCCTGACCAAGCCCGACAGTGCCGCTCGGTAACCGCGCCGATCCGATCGGCTGGACGCTCGGACTCGGACTCGCCGGAGTGCTGGCAGGGTTCTGGGGAGTCACTCTGCTTCGGCGCTAGTCGCCATATCGACATCGCCCCGTCCGGTGTGCGGATCCGGCTCGGGTTTGTCGGCGATCTCATGCGGCACCGCGAACAGCGTGGACTCCACGCTTCCCGCGGGCCCCGACCCTAGGACGGTGCGCTTCAACGGGACCACGGCTCACCTGGACGCCATCGCATCCGCCGGTTTCGACGTAGCGCAAACGGCGAACAGCCGCACCGACGATCGCGGGCCGTCCGGCATGTTGCGCACGCTGCACGCCGTGCAGAGCCGCAGCATGCGGCCCGTGGGCACGGCGCCGAGCCGTGACTCCCTGGCGGCCGCTCCCGTGCTGGTTGACGTCAACGGGGTCCGACTCGCGTTTCCGGCGTACACGATCGCACCCAACGTGTACCTCTCGGCCGACAGCCGGCCGGAATGGCCATTGCGCGAGCTGCCCATCGATGCGCTCGGCTTTCAACACCTGGCGGAGTCAGGAGCGCGCTCACGGGCAGGCGCTCTTTCGGCAGCACGTGGCCCAGGCGCGCGCCGCCGGGGCGCGGCTCGTAATCGCGTTGGTGCACTGGGGCGGGAATACTATCTGGCGCCAAGCGAGGACCAGCGCCGCGCCGCGCACGACATAGTGGATGCCGGCTTCGATCTCGTCGTCGGCAGTCACAGCCATGTGCTGGTGCCGGCCGAGGTATATCGAGGCAAACTGTCACCTATTCGCTGGGGAATTTCCTGTCTCGAACCCTGAGCCTCGCGACCAGCGTCGGGGCGGTGCTGGAGGTGGACGTCGTCGCCGCGCCCGACCGAGCTGCGCTCGACCGCTTCGCGTTCCGTCCAACCCTACGTGCGCCTGCCCGGCCATGTTATCGTGCCGGTGGACTCCGCGAGGAGCCCAATGGATGGTGCGGCGTGGGCTGTGGCGCGCCGAGTGCTCGGTACGGCGCTCCTGCCGTGGCCGTCCAGCAATGGTGAATGATGGGCGGAAACCAATGCGACTGTTGCAGGGCGCAAGGCAGCTTTACTGGATGTGGCAGCTCGATCGGCGGAGTCGCACGACGCTTCGGCAAAAACTGTCGTGTTGGCGGCGCGGCTTCACGGTTCAATCCGCTGCGCTGTACCGGCTCGATGAAGTGGATCAACGCGACTTCCTGCCCGATTTTCACGCCACCCATCTGATCAAGCCGATCAACGGGTCGCTCGCCTTCTACCAACACAAACTGGCGCAGCGGGCGCTGCTGCTTGGTGCCGGAATTCCCCAGCCCGCGACGGTCGCCGCCATGTGGGACCGCCGCATCGTCCTGCATCCGTTCAGCGGCCGGGAGCAGCCCGTCACCCCCGAGGCGCTGGTCGCGTGGCTGGTTGCGGACGCCGGGTCCTTTGTGATCAAGCCGGAGGACGGCGGACGGGGCGCCGGGACCTATCTGTTGACGAACGTCGGAGGGTCGCTGGTGTGCCGGCGCGGCGCTTCGGAGAAGCCGTTCCGTCCCGATGACTACGCCGGGCGCCTGACGTTGATCGAGCGGCAGGTGGAGCAGGCCGATCCTTGGAAGGGTCTATTCCCTGCAACCCTGAACACCATTCGTGCGCTCACACTCTGGCCCCGGAGCGCCGAGGGGCCGTTCCTCGCCCGAGCGATGCAGCGCATCGGCGCCAGCACCACTGTACCCTGTGACAACTTCGCGGGGGGCGGTCTGGCGGCTGAGATCGATATCACCACCGGCCGGATGGGACCGGCGCTGCGGAAGCTGGTCGGCGCGACTCCAGTCACCCACCACCCCGAGACCGGGGCCCCGATCGAAGGGGTCGTGCTGCCGTACTGGACCGATATCGTCGCCACCGTGCTCCGGGCCGCGCGGAGCATGCCGATGAACGCCTACGTCGGCTGGGATGTGTACGTGGAGCGTGCCGGCCGGGTGCTGATCGGCGAGGCGAGCGGCTCGACCGACGTGGACATCTATCAGGTGCACCGCGGGCTCTTGACCGATCCCCGGGTCCGCGAGTTCTTCCAGGAGGCCGGCGTCCTGTAGCGGTCATGGCTCTCCCGGGACCTTGATCACCACGCGCTTCCGCCGCTGTCCGTCCCACTCGCCATAGAACACCCCCTGCCAGGGGCCCAGGTCCAGCTTGGAAGCGGTGATCGGAACGTTCACCTCGTCCGACCGTGAGGCTGCGAAGGTGTGCGGCCGCGTTGTCCTCGCCGGTCTCGTTGTGCCGGTAGCGCGGCGGATCCCAGCGCGCCATCGCTTCTCCAGCCATTCCAGAATGTCGTGCCACAGGCCGGACTCGTGATCGTTCACGAACACCGAGGCGCTGATGTGCATCGCGCTCACCAGCACGAGCCGCTAGCGCACCCCGCTCGCGCGCACCTGTTCCGCGACTTGGGCGGTGATGTCGATGATCTCCTGGCGGCGCTTGGTCTCGAACCAGAGGTAGTGGGTATGTACGGCCATGGTCCGCTCGTCGATGGTGGATGAGATCGCCGCAACAGGTATTGCTAGCCTGCCGGGCGGCGGATCGGTACTATCAGGGGCCAAATCACCTAACCCCCGTCCCTATGCCGCTGCTCACCGCACTGCGGGAACGGACCGCCAACGTCCGATCCCGCCCGCTCGAGGTCTTCCGTAAGCTTCGCTGGACCCGGTCCCTCGAAACCCTTCCGGATTCGCCCCTGCGCGAAAAGCTGCGCTGGTGGCCCCGGGGATTTCGAGTCGAGTCCGCCCGTCTGTACGGCTTTCCCGGTCCCGATCACGCCGACTACGTGTCCGATTTCTGGTCCGCGCACCGGTCGCGATGGTTCAACCCGTCCGAGGCCTTCTACGAGCACAAGGCCGCCCGCCGCGCGATGCTGCTGGCAATGGGCGCTGCGCAGGTCGAGGCGGTCGGGCTCCTGTACCGCGGACGGGTGGTCCTGCACCCGTTCGACCCGGGGCAGTGTCCGGTCACGTCTGACGAGCTCGAGCGCTGGCTGATCGCCGACGGCGGCGAGTTCATCGTGAAGCCGGAAAACGGGGGGAAGGGGAACAGCGTATACCTCGTCCGTAGCGCCGATGGCCGGCTGATTGCCCAGCGGGGAGGCTCGCAGGCTCCCTTTCGGGTCTCGGAGTGCTACGAGCGGATGACACTCATCGAGCGCCGCGCGGAGCAGGACTCGTTCTGGCGGAACCTATTCCCCCATACCGTGAACACGATCCGGCTGCTGACCCTCTGGCGCGACGGCGAGAAGACCCCCTTCATCGCTGCCGCCACCCAGAAGATCGGGACCGCCGCGTCGGTGCCGGTCGACAACTTTGCCAAGGGCGGGCTGGCCGCGCCGGTAGACATCGAAACCGGTCGGGTCGGCGCAGCGCGGAGCAAGAACGATCTCGTCAAACGACTCGCCCGCCATCCCGAGACCGGCGCGGCGATCGAGGGAATCCATTTGCCTGGTTGGCGCGCGCTCTGCGACGAGGTCCTCCGCATCACCGCCGCGTTTCCCGGCGATTGCTTCGTCGGGTGGGACGTGTTCCGGGATGCCGCCGGCCGAACGGTGATCGTCGAGGCCAATGGGTGGAGCACCGGCGTCCAGATTCTGCAGATGGAGGCGGGCTTGCTGCGCGATCCGCGGGTCCGCGGCTTCTACGATGACGCGGAGCGCCGCGCTGGCGTCCGGGTCTGATCAATGGCGGACGCGCCCAGTCGATTGCAGGAGCACCTGGCCGGCCGCACCGCTGCAGCATCCCCATATCCTGTGCCTGCTCGACTCTGGTGACGCCGGCGGGTTCCTCTACTACGTCATGCCCTTCGTTGACGGCGAATCGCTGCGATCTCGCCTCAACGCCACGTTACCGCTGGTGCGCGTCGGGGAGCACGGCGATTGCCTCGATCTCGATCAGAAACTCAGGTCGCGCCAGCGCTTGGACTTGGACCAGCGTGCTGGCGGGCGACCGGTCGGCCTGGAGATAGCGTCCGCGCACCTCCCGCACGATCGCGAGCTGGGCGATGTCGGTCACGAAGGTCGTCAGCTTGACGACGTCGGCAAAGGTTGCTCCCGCACTGCGCAGCGCCACCTCGAGATTGGCAAACACCCGTTCCGTCTGCGCCCGAAAGTCGCCGGAACCGACCACCCGACCTGTGCTGTCGAGGCTGACTTGACCGGCGATGTACAGCGTGCGCCCGCTTGGCGCCAGCGTCACGTGTGTGTAGCCAGTGGGGCGGGACAACCCCGGCGGATTGATATGTTGGACAACCGCAGCCTGACCGTGCAGTCCCGACGGGGGCAGCGCCGCGGTGACTCCCACGAGTAAGGCATAGACGGTGCGTTGAGGATCACCTCGGTGCATGGCGTGGCCTTCGAGAGAAAAGACGTTTGGCGTCTGGGTAAACGACATTGCGCATCAGCTGCAGGCGGCAGCCTCAACGCATACGAACTCTACCCGGCCGTCGCTCATCCGGGATTCGATCGTCTTGTGAGGCACGATGCGGGTGTACGTGCCCTCGAAGTCGAAGCCCTCGCTG
>DATAFP010000191.1:0-4181 GCA_036257415.1 Gemmatimonadales bacterium | reverse complement strand
CGCTGCGCTCGGGATGACAGCTAGCGCCAAACCTCCAGGTCCCCTACTCGCTCAACCCCTCCTACTGCGTCCCCTGTGGCTCCGGGCGAAACGCGCTCGTAGGGTACCATGCCGGCCGGGTCGGCCGGTTGGCGATCTCGGTCACCACCTGTGCATACAGCTTGTTGAAATCCGCGGCCGCCTGTCGGTCTACCGGCTGATCCGTCTCGTCATCCACCCCGTGATAGCGCTCGTGCCGCCATGCCAGCACCCGCTGGTGCTCGGGCGAGTCGCGCGTGAACCCGACCTTGAGCGAGAGGGCGGGGATGCCCCGTCGGATGAAGCTGAACTGATCGCTCCGAACGAAGGCGTTCCGCTCGGGCTCGGGATCGGTGACCACTTCCACACCCTGTCGTTCCGCTGCCCGCCGCGCGTCATCGGAGAGATCGGATTCCTCGAGGCCGTTCACCAGCAGCCGGCGGAGGGGATTGATCGGCAGGAACATGTCGGTGTTCAGATTGGCCACCAGGGCTCCGCTCGGAGGAATGGTGGGATGCCCGGCGAAGTAGTCGGACCCCAGCAGCCCTTTCTCTTCCGCGGTGACGGCCACGAAAAGCACCGACCGCCGGAGCTTCGGCGTGCGGCGGCCGAGCGTGCCGGCGGTCTCGATCAGCGTGGCGATGCCCGACGCGTTGTCCATCGCGCCGTTGTAGATGCTGTCGCCGTTCACCGGCTCGCCCACGCCCTCGTGGTCGAGATGTGCGGTCAGGACCAGATACTCGTCGCGCAGGGTCGAATCGGAGCCGGGCAGCAGCCCCACGACATTGTCGGACACCGTGCTGTCCTGGTCCACGCCCGCCGTGGCGCGCAGCCGGGTCTTGAGGTCGAACCGCGGCAGGGGGGCGCCGCTGTCCGCGAGCGCGCGGAGCGCCGAATACTTGTGGGCGGACCCGGCAAACAGCAGCTCGGCGCGCTCGGGGTTCAACACCACCGAGAGCAGGACTGGTCGCGCCGGAGCAGGCTCCGAGGTGAGCCGCATCTGCGGCTGGAGACGCGACTGGGCGTAGCGCGACCAGGGCAGGTCACCGTGTGGGTTGAAGACGCTCACGACACCGGCCGCCCCGCTGGATTGGATCAGGCTCGCCCCCGCGGCGCGTGCAGCGGCGAGGTCCGGGCCGGCGACGCCTTTCGGCGTCACGCCGGACAGCAGCACGACCACCTTGCCCTTGAGCACGAGGCCGGCGAAATCGTCCAGGCCGTGATCGGGCGCGTGCAGGCCGTAACCGGCGAACACCAGAGGCGCGTCCAGCGATCCCTCGTCCGAGCCCCGGATGTTGATGGTCGCATCACTGCCGAGGACCAGCCTCTGGGGCTTCCCTCCGCGGACGAGGGCTACGCTCGAGCGCTCCTCCGCGATCCGTCGCACCCGGAACTGCACGGGTTGGAACCAGCCATTGACGCCCGCGGGCTGGAGGCCGGCGCGCTGAAAGGCGGCCGCGACATACTCCGCCGCCTTGCGATGCTCGGGGCTCCCGGTTTCGCGGCCGCGCATGGAATCGTCCGCGAGAGCAGTGACGTGCCGCCACCAGGCCTCGGCGGGCTCAGGAGCGGATTGGGCTGCCGCCGGCCCGGCGGACAGGATAAACAGTGCTGCGAGCTGCAGTCGCGTCATTCCGATCTCCTGGACGTTATGCTGGCGGAAGCCAACGCAGGACGGCCCGCCGGTCGAAAAGATTCAGGCGGGCAGCCCACCTACCGGTCCCCGCTCGCCCCCTGATTTCCGTACATCACCCTCCAGACGCGGCCACCGCGATCGTCGGTGATGTACAACGCGCCGTCAGGGCCCACCGCAGCGCCGGCCGGCCGGTGCTCCGCCAACCCGGGCTCCTTCCTGGCACCCGCGAAGCCGTCCGCGATCACCTGATACTCGCCCGAGGGCTTTCCGTCCGCGAACGGCTGGAAGACGACGTTGTATCCCTCCTGGGGCTCGGGCGAGCGATTCCAGGAACCATGGAAGGCGATGAACGCCCCGCCGCGGTACCGCTGGGGCACCGCGTTGCCGGTGGCGAAGGCGAGGCCGTTTGGTGCCCAGTGTCCGGGATAGGCCGCGGCCGGGGAGCCCTTCTTCGCGCACTCGCCTACCTTCTTGCCGTCGCCGCCGTACTCCGGCGCGAGCACCCGCGTCTTGAGATTCTGGTCGTAGTAACAGTACGGCCAGCCGTAATCGCCGCCGCGCTCGACCCGGATCAGCTCCTCCGCGGGCAGCTCGGCGCTCTGCTTCCAGTCGTAGAGCTTGGGCCAGTTTTCCGCCAGCTGGTCGCGCCCGTGCTGCGTGGCATAGACCTGGCCGTCGGAATACACGGCGAGCGCACCGGCGTTCCGAATTCCCGTGGCGTAGCGCCCGGCGGGGGTGAAGCGTTGCCCGGCGCGGTTGGCATCGAAGCGCCAGATCCCCGCACTCGTCGTGAGGTCGTCGCAGGGACGCCGGCCGGGAGAGCCGGCCTGACGGTCCTCCACCTGGCAGGAATTGGTCTTCGACCCGGAATTCACCAGCAGGTTGCCCTGGCTGTCGATCGCGAACGGGTGCATCGTGTGGCCGCCCTTGGTGGAGAGCCCGGTCACGATCGTGTCCGGCGCACCGCTGGGCCCCAGCTCGTTCGGCGTCAGCCGATAGCGCACGATCACCGGCCCCGCCTCGGCGTAGACCGCGTCACGGTAGACGGCGATGCCCGTCCCTCCGTTGCCGCCTTCCTCGCTCCGCCAGCCGAAGCGCCGGATGAGATCGGCGCGGCCGTCATGATTGGTGTCGCGCAGAGCCACGATGAAACCGCCAGCCGGGACCTTTCTGGCCGTGTCGTACGGCGAGCGCCAGGTGTTGACGTAGACGTCGCCGTTGGGAGCGACCGCCACGTGCCGGGCCGGGCCCAGGGAATCCGCGAAGACCGAGCCGGTGAATCCCTCGGCGAAGGTGACGGCCGTCGCCGGTGCCTGGCCGACGGCCGCGGCCGGCGTCGAATTCGTCGCTTCCGGCGCACGGCTCGATCGGTCGCACGAGATGGTGGCAATACCGAGAACGAGGGAAGTGGCGGAACGGAGGGGGAGTGACATAGGTAGTCCTCTTCCTTGCGAGAACAAGGCTCGAATGCTGTCGCATTGTAGACGGAAACGCGTTCCGGTGCGAGGCTTCCGGTGATAGCTTGTCCCTGATGATTTCCCGCCCCCTCTGGGTCTCCGCGATTCTGCTTGGCCTTCTTTCCGCTCCCTTGCGCGCGCAGTCATGGTCCGCGTTCACTCGCGCGTTCGATGCCTACGCCGAGGCGGACAGCATCGTCGGCGGCAGCGCAATCCTGATTCGGGACGGCCGCACCGTCGAGAGACACAACTACGGCTTCGCCGACCGCGCGGCCCGACGTCGGGTGGATGGCCGCACCATTTTTCACTGGGCTTCGGTCACCAAGACGCTCACCGCCATCGCCATCCTTCAGCTTCGCGACCGCAAGCTGCTCTCTCTGGATGATCCGGTCACCCGGTGGGTGCCGGAGTTGCGGCGAGTGCACGCGCCGGCCGGGCAGGTGGACAGCATCACCATCAGGACGCTGCTCAGCCACTCCTCAGGGCTGCAGGCGGCCACCTGGCCGTGGACCGAGGGTGAGCCGTGGGAGCCCTTCGAGCCGACCGCATGGGAGCAGCTGGTGGCGATGATGCCGTATCAGAAGCTGCAGTTCGCTCCGGGGGCGCAGTACAGCTACTCGAATCCCGGCTACATCTACCTGGCACGCATCATCGAGGCGGTCACCGGTGATTCTTGGGCTGTCTACATCCAGAAGAACCTGTGGGGCCCCCTCGGCATGACGCGGAGCTACGTGGGAGCGACCCCGTATCATCTGGCCCAGGACCGCTCGCACGGATACCGGATCGCCGACACTCTCTCGGACATCGGCGCCGACTTCGATCCCGGCGTCACTATCCCCAACAGCGGCTGGAACGCGCCGTTGGACGATCTGGCCCTCTACCTCGGATCGCTGATGGGTGTTTCCGGCCAGCGGGCGGTGCTCGCGCGCCGAACCCTCGAGGAGATGTGGCGGCCGATGCTGCCGACCGGCGCCAAGCTGCCGGAGCTCACCCAGGCGGGACTCGGCTTCTTCTCGACCGAGGTAGACGGACGCCGCATCGTGGGCCACACGGGCGACCAGGCCGGATAT
>DATAFP010000189.1:0-21213 GCA_036257415.1 Gemmatimonadales bacterium | reverse complement strand
GTCACCGCGGTGAGGTTGACGACGTCGTGGGTCACCGCCGTGAGTCGGCCGGCCGCGTCGGAGCCGAGGGCAACCTTCTGCACCGTGCGAGGCTGATACCCCAGCATGGAGTACATCTGGGACCGAGTGAGCACGAGCTTCACCGGTCGGCCCACGACCTTGGCGGCTACGGGGGCGAGGATTTCGTGCGGCCAGATCCACCCTTTGACACCGAAGCCGCCACCGGTGTGGGAGGAGATGACGCGCACCCGTTCCGGTGGGATGCCGAGGACGGTCGCGACCACTCGCTGAACGCCATAGACGTGTTGCGTGGCGTCGTAGAGCGTCAGATTGTCGCCCTCCCAGACCGCAAGCGTGGCCGAAGGCTCCATCGGGTTGTGATGGCGCGACGGCTGGAGATAGGCCGCCTCGAAGCGCCGGTCGCCGGCGGCGAGTCCGGCCCCGGGGTCGCCCTTCGCGAAGGTAGGCTCGAAAAAGAGAAACCCGCCCTGTTTCGGCGCGACCGCGACTTGATCGATCTCCTCCCATTCGGCGCCGACCGGCAGGCGGGGCTTCGCCGGCTCGTAGCGTACCCGCGCCCGGTGAGCTCCGGCTTCCGCGGCCTCGAGTGTCTCGCCGAGCACGATTGCTACCGGCTGTCCCTCATGCCGAATCTCATCGCTCTGCATCGGGATGAGGGTCTGGGCCATCATCGGCGCATCCGCGCGATTCAGCCGCGGCAGGTCCGACTGCGTGAGTACCCGGATGACTCCGCGTTCGCGGAGCGCCTCCGTATCATCGATCGCCGTCACACGACCAGCGGGGATCGCAGCTGTCACGATCACCGCATGGAGCAGGTTCGGGACGGCCTGGTCGGCCGCGTACGGTGCCGCGCCCGTGACTTTGGCCGGCCCGTCCAGGCGAGGAATCGGCTGTCCGATCATCGTGGCGACCTCCTCGCCGCCATTTCGATGACGCGAAGGGCGGCGTTCCTCGCCAAGGGGATCTTGTGCGCGTTGTGCGACAGCGGACGGGCGTCCGCGAAGGACACCTGCAGCGCCTCACGCAGCGCCTCGCGGTGGCCGATATCCATTCCAGCCAGCCGACTCTCTGCGGCCGTCAGCCGCCAGGGCCGGTGCGCGACGGAGCCGAGGGCGATCCGCGCCCGGCGGATCGTCGAGCCGTCCATCTCCAGCGCTGCGGCGGCCGAGACCGTGGCGTATTCGTAGGATTCGCGCTCCCGGATCTTCAGGTACTCGGAGCGGGGCGCCGGCGCGGGAAGCTCTATGGCGGTGATCAGCTCCCCCTGCCGAAGCAAATTGTGATCCTGGGGTCGGCGGTCGGGGAGCGTATGGAACTCCGTCGCGGGAATCCGGCGCTCCCCCTCCGGACGAGCAGTCACGACGACGGCGTCGAGCGCCGCGAGCGCCACCGCCGGATCGGACGGCTGCGTCGCGACGCAGTCCTCGGTCCAGCCGAAGATGGCGTGCCGGTCGTTGATCCCGTGCAGCGCCGAGCAGCCGGAGCCGGGCACGCGCTTGTTGCAGGGCAGCGTCTCCTCAGCCCGGAAATAAGGACAGCGGGTCCGTTGGAGGAGATTGCCGCCGATCGTCGCGAGATTCCTGATCTGAGGGGACGCCGCCTTGAGGATCGCCTGGCTTAAGACCGGGTAGTCGCGCAGGACGGCCTCGTGCTGCGCGGCATCGCTGAGGCGGACCAGCGCCCCGATCGAGAGACCACCCCCCGGCAACAGCTCGATCCGGTCCAATCCCTCGAGCCTGGAGATATCGAGCACGCGCTTCGGGGCGCTGATGCCGAGGCGCAGCCAATTGAGCAGCTCGGTGCCGCCAGCCAGAAAGGCGGCGTCCGGCTCAGTGCCCGACGCAACCGCTTGGGCCACACTGGTGGGTCGCGCGTAGGCGAACGCTTGCATCAGCCTGTCCTCCTCGTGCCCGCGGCGGCCTGCACCGCCGCGACGATTTGAGGATAGGCCGAGCAGCGGCAGAGATTGCCGCTCATCCACTCCCGGATCTCCGCTTCGGATCCGGCATGGCCCTCGTTGATCAGTGCCGCCGCCGACATCACCTGCCCGGGCGTGCAGAAGCCGCACTGGAAGCCGTCGTGCTCGATGAAGGCTCGCTGCACGGGGTGGAGCTCATCGCCCGTTGCGAGCCCCTCGACCGTCGTGACCTCGCGCCCGTCGGCAGAGGCCGCGAGGACGAGGCAGGCATTCACCCGGCGGCCGTCCAGGTGGACGGTGCAGGCTCCGCACTCGCCGTAATTGCACCCCTTCTTGGTGCCGGTGAGGTGGAGACGTTCACGAAGCAGGTCGAGCAGGGTGACACGCGTGTCGAGGCCTTCGAGCCGGTACTCGACGCCGTTCACCCGCAGGGTGAGGTTGACGATCCAGTCGGCCGCCTCTTCGGCCCCGACCTCGGTGACAGCTGGGCCGAGCCCGTCTGGCGATTGCATTCGGGGGGGAACTCCTTGCAGGTCACCCCAGATATGCGGCCCCGGTCCCATCGCGACGGTGATCAGCGTCACGAACGGCGGCGGCCGGTGCTGGTATACGGGTGGCTAATCAGGTCTGAGCCGTGACCACGTCCTCGAGCGGGCGGCGGGGTGAGCGTGCCGCGTCCCGGCTGGCGTAGCCGAGCCGGAAGACGAAGGTCGGCTCCCAATCATCTGCGCGCGCCAGTCTCGCCAGCGCCGGCCCGAACTCGTCCTGCCGGTTCAGCATCTGACGCCGCTCGCTCATTTCGACCGGTTGATTGAGCGGCTGCGCCGCGAGACCCTCCGCCGTCGCCGCCAGGTGCAACCGCTGCCAGGCGCGTCCCGCCGCGATCGCCGGGACCATGTCGAGCCGGTCGGGAACCAGGATCAGCCCCAGCACCGCCGCGGTTGCGGTATGCACCTCCCGCGTCGCGGTGAGCCACAGCCGATCCGTCATCTTCGGGCCGGCATCGGGCAGGACCTTCCCGGCGATGGTAACGAACCGGTTCGCGCCGAAGGTGTCGAGCGTCACCCCGTCCCGATGCGCCAGGATGTCCCGCCTGCCCGTGCGAATCCAGCGGAAGCTGTCCCTCGACATCTCCGGATCGGTGATGATCCGTTCCGTTGCCTCCACAATGATCGCGCCCAGCTCGCGGCGGGCGCCCTCCTCAACCACGAGCACCACGCGAACGGCCGGACCGGACGCGAGATCGACCAGCCACCGCAAGCGGTCCGGCGCAATCGGCTCGTCGCGGTAGGGACCGCGGTTCGTATGTCGCAGTGGAATTGCCTTGAACAAGGCATCGGACCGTGTCTGGCCCGTGGCAAGCGCGATCCGTGCGGCGAGCACGGGCTGTGGTCCCGGAAATAGCTCCAGGCGCCCCCCCGCGACGTGCACCTCGGTTTCGATGCCGAAGGCTCGCGCCGCGAGGGTGAGGTTTTCTATCGCGCATCCCACTCCAAGATGCATCTCGCGACGGAAGGGGTCGAACGTGCCTAGATGCCGGGCGCGATCGGCGTAGACCGCGATTGCGTCGGCGGACACCATGAATGACCACGGCTGGGTATCGTGCGGGCTGGCCGCGAGGATGGCCGAGCGAAGGGGCCTCCGGTTGCCGTCGCGTTGGGTGCCGAGCCACTCGTCCCATGGAGCGTAGGCGGGGCCGCTGGCCCCGGCGAATGCCCCTCGGTCCCACGCGCGGTACCCGAGCGCTGCAAGGGCAAGTGCCCCTGCGCCTCCCGTGAAGACTGCTCTTCGGCTTGGCATAGAGCCCTTCAGCGCAGGTAGCGCGGGTCGCGCCCGATCTGCCGTGACCGCGGTCACGGATCGCCGGCCGTTAGATTGAGGCGTAACTTTATGCTGGTCGTCGCAAACGAGACACCCACTCGCGTCGTGCACCATCGCTCGTCCCTCGGCGAGTGGGAGCTGGCGATCCGCCGACCCGATCCCCGGCTTCACCCCTACGTGACCGAATACGAAGGCTACCGGGAGACTGCGGCTCCCGCCGTCATCAAGCGGCGGGAGGTGCCGTGGCCCGGCGTCGTGCTCATCATCAACTTCGGGCCCGCGTTCCGGATCAGCGACCCCCGAGTGGCCACCGGTCCGGCCGACTACTACAGCTTCGTGGCCGGGCTGTCCGAGTCCTGGGCGGTGGTCGAGTCGATCGGGCGTTCCTATTGCATGCAGGTGAACTTTACCCCACTCGGCGCGCGCCGGTTTTTCCGCTTGCCCATGCACGAGATCACCAATCGCGCCGTCCACATGGAGGACGTGTTGGGCGTCCAGGGGGAATGGCTGCGGGAACAGTTGGCGGAGTGTCCCGACTGGGACGCGCGGTTCGCACTGCTCGAGACGTTTATCGCAACCCGCCTCTCCGGTGCGCGGCCGCCGACCGCCGAGATCGCCTGGGCCTGGCACCAGCTCCAGCTTCGAGACGGGAATCGCCCGATCGGACTGCTCGCGAAAGAGCTGGGCTGGAGCCCGAAGCGGCTCATCGCCGAGTTCCGGCAGGAGATCGGGCTGCCACCCCGTGCACTGGCACGGATCATTCGCTTCAATCGCGTCATCCGTTGGCTCGACGGCCGGGACGAAGTGCGCTGGGCCGCACTCGCCCACCGGGCCGGCTACTTCGACCAGGCGCACTTCAATCGCGACTTTCGCGAACTGGCCGGCCGCACACCGGGCGAGTTTTTCCGCCGCCGCGTGGCCGGCGGAGGCAACATGGAGGATTAGCGGACTCGGGAAAATCCGTACAAGACGGGGCCGGCCGGCTGCGCTAAGATCGAGCACAGACGTTCGGCCCGTTCACATGGAGGGTCCTCATGACCAAGACGGATTTCGATGCACCGGTGATGTATCCCTGCCTCAGCTACAACGATGCTCCGGCGGCAATCGAGTGGCTCGCCCGAGCGTTCGGCTTCGTCAAGCGCGCGATGTATTCCGGCCCCGACGGCACCGTCGCGCACGCGGAGATGAGCTTCGGGACCGGCGTCATCATGCTGGGTAGCCCCAGGCCGGAGAAGCACTGGGTCAGCGCGAAAGATCTGCCGGCGGTGAACCAGACCGTCTACGTCGTGGTGGACGATCCGGATGCCCACTACGCGCGGGCAAAGGCGGCCGGCGCCGAGATCGTGATCGAGCTCAAGGACGAGGACTATGGCTCGCGGGGATACACGGCCCGCGACCCGGAAGGCAACTACTGGAGCTTCGGGACCTACCGGCCGGGCGCCGACTGGGACCGGGAGTAGCGCCGGATTGGATTAACAGAGCGACGCTTCGGCGCCTACCGCATTCGAGGCGTGTACCGGTTGAGCGTCGCGTACATCGGCGGCCACGGCAGCGCATAGCCCAGGTCGAGTGCGGCGTGGCGGGTCCAGTACGGGTCCCACAGATGCGCCCGTGCCAGCACCACCAGATCGGCCCGGCCGGCCGCCAGGATGGTGTTGACATCCGCGGGCGATGAGATGTTCCCGACGGTCATCGTGGGCACCCGGGCTTCGTGCCGGATCCGGTCGCTGAACGGCGTCTGGAACTGGCGGCCGTAGACCGGCTTCCCCTCGGGAACAGTCTGCCCCGCGGAGACATCCACGATGTCGGCCCCGGCGGCGACCGCCATCCGGGCGACCTCGACCGAGTCGTGCGGCTCCATCCCGCCCGGCGCCCAGTCGGTGGCTGAAATCCTGACTGACAACGGCTTGGCATCTGGCCACTCGGCGCGAACCCGGGTCACGATCTCCAGCGGGTAGCGCATCCGGTTGGCGAGCGACCCGCCGTACCCGTCGGTGCGCCGGTTGGTGAGCGGCGAGATGAACGAGGCGAGAAGGTATCCGTGCGCCAGGTGCAGCTCGATCAGGTCGAACCCGGCGTCGTGAGCCATTCTGGTGGCGCGGACAAAGTCGGCTGCGACCTCGTCCATGTCGCTCCGCATCATCTCGCGCGGCGTCTGGTTGTGCGCCCGGTACGGAATGGGAGACGGCCCGATCAGCGGCCAGTTTCCCTCCGCCAGCGGCTCATCCTCGCCCTCCCACGGCACCCGGGTCGAGCCTTTCCTCCCCGCGTGCGCCAGCTGAATGCCGATCCTGGCCTCGCTCTCCTGGTGCACGAACTCCACGATGCGCCGCCACCCTGCGACGTGATCAGGGAGATACATCCCGCAGCACCCGGGTGAGATCCGGCCCTCTCGGCTCACATCGGTCATCTCGGTCATCACCAATCCCGCGCCCCCGATCGCCCGGCTGGCGAGATGGACCAGGTGCCAATCGTTCGGGAGCCCGTCGTCCGCCCGGTATTGGCACATCGACGACACCACGACCCGGTTCGGCAGCACCAGCTCCCGGAGCCGGTAGGGCGTGAACAACGGCGGGGGCGCAGGATCGAGCGTCACCGGGCGCCGGCTCTGTCTGGCGGCTTGCCCGGCGAACCAGCGGTCCACCTTCGCCACCAGGGCAGGATCGCGCAGCTTCAGGTTGTCGTGCGTGATGCGGAGGCTTCGGGTGAGCAGGCTGAAGGCGAACTGGAGCGGCTCGGTGTCCTGGTAGCGCTCAGTGGATTCGAACCACTCGAGGCTCGCCTGAGCCGCGCGCTGAAGACTCTCTACCAGTGGCCTTCGCGTGGCCTCGTAGCTCGCGAGCGCTGCCGGGATCGACGATTCGGACCTGAGCGCGGCAGCCAGCGCGATCGCGTCCTCCATCGCGAGCTTGGTGCCCGAGCCCACCGAGAAGTGCGCCGTGTGCGCCGCGTCGCCCAGCAGCACGACGTTGCCGGAGTGCCAGCGCGCGTTCCGCACGGTCGGGAAGCGGCGCCAGATGGAGCGGTTCGCCAGGAGCCGGTGGCCGTTCAGCTCGTCCCTGAAGAGGTTCTCGAGGTAGGCGAGCGTGGCCCGTTCGTCGTTCTCGTCGAGGCCGCTCGCCTTCCAGGTTTCTTCCCGCGCCTCCACGATGAACGTCGAGCGCCCGGCGGTATACCGGTACGCATGCGTCCGCCAGAGCCCCGCCGGCGACGGCTTGAAATAGAAGGTGAAGGCGGGAAACGGACGGGTGGTGCCGAGCCAGACGAAGCGGTTCCGCCGCCAGTCGACCTGGGGTTGGAACTGCTCGGACATTCGTTCACGGACCAGACTGGCTGCACCGTCCGCTGCGACGATCAGATCGGCGGCGGGGAGTCCACAATCCGAGAGGTCCTTGATCTCCCGCTGCCAGTGCACCTCCACTCCCAGCGACGAGGCTCGCCGCGCCAGGAGCTCGAGCAGCGTCTTCCGCTCCAATCCGGAGAACCGATGCCCGGTGGACTGGATCACCGTCCCCCTATAGTGGATCTCGATTTCCTCCCAGTGCGCCGCTGCGGCGGCCATCGCCTGGTTGGTCTCGGGATCGGCCTCGCCCACGTTCTCCAGGGTCTCGTCGGAGAACACGACCCCGAAGCCGAACGTATCCTCGAGCCGGTTCCGCTCGTAGACCGTTACCTGGTGGCGCGGGGCGTCGCGCTTGAGCAGGATCGCGAGATAGAGGCCGGCGGGGCCCGCCCCGACGATCGCGACGTTCACCGGGCGGTCTCGAAGCACGCCAGCAGCTCCTCGAACCGCGGATCGCTTCGAAGCGGGTCGAACTCGGGCCACACGCGGAGGAAGGGGATCGTCACCTCTCGTCCCGCAGACATCGAGAACAGCAGTCCCAGCAGATTGAGCGCCGCGCCGATCTCGTCGGCCTCGGCGAACGTGTCGTACCGATGACGGCGACGCTTCAACGCCGGCCCTGCTTCCCTGCCGCCGCCAGCGCCGATTCGATCGCGATGAACTCCCCCACGTTCTGGGTCGTGATGAGGCCGACCAGCCGCCCCCGATCAACAACGGGCAAGGTGTGGCAGGCGCAGCTCTGCATCCGCTCGAACACGGATTCCATCATCTCCGAAGCGTCGACGGTTCGAAAGTCGATCTTCATCACCTCCCGTACCGGGGCGTCTCGCCCTCGCTCGGCGAGGCCTTTCAGCAGGTCGGCCTGGGTCAGGATGCCGACGACGCGATCGTTCTCCACCACGGGGAAGTCCTGCTGCCAGCCCGCCAAAGTCTGGTCCACGGCTCGCCCGAGCGGATCGTCCGGTCGGAGAACCGTGAAGCCGGTGACCATCGCCCGGGCGGCGGGGATGCCGTCGAGCGCCGCCGAGACGCGTGCCATGCTGGCTTCGCCCGCGGCGCCGATCCACACGAACAGCGCGATGAACACCAGGAACGGGTTATAGAACATGCCGAAAAGGCCGAACAGCAGGGCCATGCCCTGGCCGATGCTGGCGGCGATCTGCGTCGCCCTGGTGTAGTCCAGCCGGGTCGCCAGGAGCGCGCGGAGCACCCGCCCGCCGTCCATGGGAAACGCAGGCAGCAGGTTGAACGCCACCAGGAAGACGTTCACCGCGAGCAGCCGCTCCACGAACGGACCGCTCGAGACGCTGAGCTGCTCGAGCGGGGTGAAGCTCCCGCTGATCCGGAGCCAGGCGAGGAGTATGCCGGCGATGGCCACGTTGACGGCGGGCCCCGCCAGCGCGACCCACAGCTCCTGAAGCGGCTCCCGCGGCATGCGCTCCAGCCGGGCCACGCCGCCGATCGGCAGCAGGGTAATGTCCCGGGTGCGTATTCCGTAGCGTGCCGCCGTCAGTGCGTGCCCGAACTCGTGCAGCACGACGCAGGCGAAGATGGCCAAGGTGAAGAGGACACCCTCGAGCGTTTTCGCGAGGTCGTTCCCCTCGGTCCAGTGCCCTACCACCACGATGGCGATGAGGACCAGGAACGTGGCGTGCAGGTAGACGGCGATCCCCCGAAACTCGCCCAGCTTCCAGGACCAGGGCATGGGAGCCCGGGGGCGGGGCAGCTCGGCGCCTGGTCGAGGGGGGCTCAGTTCGGAAGGACGAGCAGTCATTGGGCGGGCGGTTCCCAGGGGGGGGCGGTCATCCTGCGCTCCCCGTCGAGATGGTCCCACAGCTTGCAGGTGACCGGCTTGTGCACCTGGTCGAGACCCTCGCAGTAGTTGGTGAAGACGCAGCGCCGCACCTCATGCCCGATTCCGAGCCTGAGCTTTCGGAACCAGTCCGGATCGGCCAGGCTCTGGCGGGCGGATGCGATGATGTCCGCTGCGCCGCTCCGGAGGAGCTCCTCGGCCTGCTCGAAGGTCGTAATCCCGCCCGAGAGAACGACCGGTGTCGTGAACCCGGCGGCACGCACCGCTTTGCGCACAGCGCGAACCGCGTCGGCGTTTCGGCCGAACGGCCCGCGTTCGTCCGACCGCACCGTCGGCATGCACTCGTACCCGCTCGGACCCGTATACGGATAGCGGGCCCAGCCCACCCGCGGCTGTTTCGCGTCCTCGAACTTGCCCCCGCGAGAGAGCGAGAGGTAGTCCATGCCGGCCCGCGCGAACTCGGCTCCAAACCAGGCCGCGTTGGCGGCGGTGTTGCCGCCCGGGATGCATTCCTCGGCCAGGAACCGGCACCCCACCACGAACCGCTCGCTCACCGCGGCTCGCACCGCGCGATACACCTCGAGCGGCAATCTCACTCGATTGGCGGGGGATCCACCGTAGCCGTCATCCCGCTGGTTCAACGCGGAGAGAAACGACGCCATCGTATAGGCGTGGGCGTAGTGCAGCTCCACCCCGTCGAAGCCCGCACGCTCCGCACGTCCGGCCGCGCGAGCGAACAGTCCCGGCAGTACCTCCGGCAGCTCCCGAATATGAGGTAGCGCGACGTCGGTGACCCGCTCCCGCTCGCCGAACCGCAGGCTGTCGAGCTCTCGCTCATCCAGGAACTCGGGCCACTTGTCTTCGGGGAGTCGCGCCAGCGCTTGCCGGATGGCGTCGTCGCTGCCCGGCAACAGCGCGCGATGCCGATCGGTGATGACCAGGAACTCGCGGAAGAACCGCTCCGGGTCCGGCCGCCGCCGGATCCTCACGAAATCGATGATCTGAATGAACAGTCGAGTCCGTCCACCGCTCGCCTCACGGACGGTGCGCACCAGCTCTGTCAGACCGGGGAGGAACCGGTCGTGCCCGATCCGGAGCAGCGGTCCGCTGGGAATGTCCCGGATCCCGGTCGCCTCGACGACCAGCGCGCCGGGCTGCCCGCGCGCGAACCGCTCGTACCACGCGAGGACCTCCGGCGTAACCACTCCGTCCTCGGTTGCCCGCCAGGGGACCATGGCCGGTACCCAGGTGCGCTCCCTCAGGTCGAGCCGCCCCGAGCGGAGCGGGCTGAACCAGAGCGACCCAGCCGCCTCCTCCGCCGTGGGTGGATGAGTCGTGGGGATGGGGTGTTTGACGAAGGGATCGGGGTGCCACATGCCGAAATGTGCACCCGTCGGCCCGCTGCGGTCAGCGCTCCTTGCGGTACATCCGCATGGCGATCGGCGCGGCCACCAGCACAACGACCGCGGACGCCACCAGCACCCATGCGACGTCGGTCCACACCGCCCTTCCGTGCATCAGCCCCCGCGATGCGTTCGCCAGGTGGGTCACCGGGTTGCGGCCGACCACCACCTGGAGCCACCCAGGCATCGTCGACAGCTCCACGAAGATGTCGCTCGCGAACGTCAGCGGCATGAGGAAGATGAAGCTCGTTGTCATGACGGACTCGGGTGTCCGGACCAGCATCCCGACAATGATCCAGAGCCACGACAAGGCGACGGCGAACGTCAGGACCAATGCCACCGCCAGGAGCACGCCGATGGCGCCACCCTGGGGCCGGAACCCGAGAATGAAGCCAATGGTCAATATCAGGGCCGACGCGACCGAGTAGCGAAAGAGGTCGCCGGCGAGGGCGCCGAGGATGGGCGACGGCTGCCACATCGGGAGCGACCGGAATCGGTCGAAGAGCCCCTTGTGGATATCCGCGTTCAGTCCCATGCCGGTGTAGACCGTGATGAACACGACCGTCTGCACCAGAATGCCGGGAAGCAGATACTGGATGTATTCGCGCGGTGTCCCCGCCAGCGCCCCGCCGAAGATGTAGGTGAAGAGCAGCGTGAACATGATCGGCATCACGGTCACGTCGAAGAGCTGGAAGGGCACGTGCTTGATCTTGAGCATGGCGCGCCAGGCCAGGGTCCCCACTGTGGATGGCGCCGAGGCGGGCCGGGGGCGGGCCTGTATTGCGAGCAACTGGTGGGTCCGCTCGCCCGTGGGGAGCACCTGGCTAGTCATGGCTGGGCCTCCGCGGCCGCGACCTCCGGGGGCCGCCCGGTAAGCGCGAAGAAGACCTCGTCCAGGGTCGGATTGCCGACCGAGAATTCGGCGAGGTCGACGCTGTCCCGGGTGAGCACTGCGAGAACGTCCGCCGCCTGGGCCGGGTTCGCGAGCCGCGCTGTGACTGCCAGCGGGTCGGCCACCGGCATGACACCATCGCCCAGCACCCGGGCAATCAACTCCTGCGCTCGCGCCCGCTGGTTCGCGGTGACGACACGCACGTGCAGGGCGCTGGAGCCGACCGAGGCTTTGAGCTCGCGGCTCGTGCCCTCGGCGATGACGCGGCCGTGGTCGATGACGGCCAAACGCTCCGCGAGCCGGTCGGCCTCGTCGAGATACTGAGTCGTCAGGAGCACCGTGGTCCCCTCGGCTGCGATGCGACGCACCAGCTCCCACACCTGACTCCTGCTGCGTGGGTCCAGGCCGGTGGTCGGCTCGTCGAGGAAAAGAATCTCCGGAATCGCCACCAGGCTGGCCGCGATGTCGATGCGGCGCCGCATGCCGCCGGAGTAGGTCTGCACCTGTCGCCCCGCGGCCTCAGCGAGGCCGAACGCCTCGAGCAGCTCCGAGGAGCGCCGCCTTGCGGCGCGCCACGATAGCCCCAGCAACCGCCCCATGAGCACCAGGTTCTCGTGACCGGTGAGATCCTCGTCGACTGAGGCGTACTGCCCCGTCAGACTCACCTTCTGACGAACGAGCCGCGCCTCGCGAACGACGTCGTGCCCCAACACGGTCGCGGTGCCGGCGTCGGGGCGGAGTAGCGTGGCGAGGATGCGAATCGTCGTCGTCTTGCCCGCGCCGTTCGGCCCCAATAGACCGAAGACTGACCCCTTGCGAATGCGGAGGTCGACGCCGTTGAGGGCACGGGTATCGCGAAACGTCTTGACGAGCCCGCTCGTTTCTATCGCGTTGGACATCGGCTCACCTTCACGATGCTGAAGCAATCCGGTCGTGCTGCTGCGCCGCCCGTACGGGCCGCCGCCGCGCCCCGTTTCGCAGGGCTGCCGCCGCCGCCAACCGAACATAGACCGAAGCCAGGCTCCCGGCAGGTTTCTCACTGCTGCTCCTGTAATCCACCATCCTACTCTCTCCCCGGCCCGGCGCCGATTTCCACCGCCAGCTCGATTTCGTAGCGTAGTGGCCGGGGTCCACGTGTCGGCGTGCGGGTGACGGTCTGGAGAATCGCGGTGGCTACTAGGTCCGCAGGCGATGAGGGCGATTCGTGCACATTCGCGGGGTAGTCATCATGGCCATCGCGCTCATCCGCTTGGCGGCCTGCACCGACCGGACCGCGCCTGAACCGGGCGATGCAGGAGGCGGCGGGCCGCTGGGGATCACGGCCACGCTCCCCGATCCGGTCGGCGATACGCTGGGTGACCCCGGTGTGCCACTGAATGCCCGCGGTGTGCAGTGGGACGCGACCGATCTGGATTACGACTTCTACCCCAACGGGGAGAGCGACATCCAGTTCTGGTTCCGGCGGTGAGGCCGTGTGGCCAGGGGATGCCCCCTGGCCTCTCCCTCGGAATCAACCTACGCTGACACTCCCGGCCCGGTCCCGTGTAATCGCGCCCGAGTTCCCGGATCCACGCGCCTTGCTGATGTGCTCGACGATATGCGCTGCGTCCAGTCCGACGCCGGCGAACACTGAGGACGGCTCGGAGTGGAGCCAGCGCAGCCCGATGGCGTAGAGCCCGGGGAACGTCGTGACGCCGCGGACGTGTCGGGGATATCCCCATTCGTCGAACACCGGGAGCTCGACCCAGCCGAAGTCGAGCTGGTAGCCCGTTGCCCATAGGACGGTCCCGATCCCGGCGGCGTCGAGATCCAGCGTCGTGACCGTGGACGGCATGAAGTCATCGTACGGCGGCCGGTCATCCGGCGGCGCATTGATGCCCGCAGCCGCGATGTAGGCATCGAACATGGGACGGAACTCCCTGTCGAACGCCGACTCAGCGAAGGCGAGTCGCTCGGCCAGATCGTCGCTGAAGCGCACCATCGAGTCGCTCGCTGACTCGAGCTTCCCGTATAGCTGCATCCCGCGTCGTGCAAACTGCCGCAGACTGATCTCGTGACCGCCGTCCTTACCCGAGAGGTGCGGGTCGCAGTCGAATCTCGCGGCCGGCGACGGCAGATCGGCGACGGTCGGAAACGCAATGCCGACATCGTGACCGTGCAGGAAGCAGTTCAGCAGCCACCAGATGGTGTCGCGACCGCGATAGCGGCGAGGTGCGGCGGGACACATCGACACGGCGAGATGCACCTCCCGGCCTGCCGCGTGCAGCTCTTCAGCTATCTGCGTGCCCGACTGACCGGTCCCGACGACCAGCACCGCTCGACCATTGATCTGGTCCGGCCGGCGGTAGTCATGCGAGTGTAGTTGCTGGACGTGCCGCGCGAGTCGTGCTGACGCGGCCGGGATCTTCGGGCGCTGATACGCCCCGGTCGCCAGCACGACGTTCCGCGCGAAGAACGTCGTGCCCTCGGTTTCCGCTTCAAACCGGCGGTTTGACGCGCGGAGCCGTTTCACGCTGGTGCCGAGTTTGACCGGTGCGCGGATGTGGGCGGCATAGTCCTGCACGTACCTCAGGACCTCGTCGCGGCCCATGAACCCATCCGGATCGGGCCCGTCGTAGTGCATACCGGGCAAGCGCAAGACGAAGTTCGGGGCGACAAGGTGGAAGCTGTCCCAGCGATCGTGCCACGCGCCCCCGAGCTGGCTCCGCCGCTCGAGCAGGAGATGCTCGACACCCGCCTCAGTCAACCAGTAGCTCGTTGCGAGGCCCGCCTGGCCTGCTCCGATGATCAGCGTGTCAACGGTTTGGCTTCGCTTACCATGCGCTCTCAGGGTGTGGCTCATCGTGGCTCCTCCTCGGTCCGCGTCAAGTGGTGCGCGAAACCATAGGAGCCGGCGGGCGTTTCTGCCTCGGGCGAAGCACCCAATTCTCACGATCGTCGGGCGTGGGTAATTCTATGCAGATCACCTGGAATCGCGTGGCGGGACAAGGCCCTGCTCGTAGGCGTGCGCAGTGGCCGCCGAGCGGGAAGAGAGGCCGAGCTTTGTGAAGATGTTACTCAGATGGCGAGCGACTGTTTTCTCACTGATATGCAGCTCGACGGCTATTCCGCGATTGGTCTTCCCGGCTGCCACAAGACGTATTACCTGTAGCTCCCGCGCGGTGAGCCCGGCGGCTTTCTCGGCTGGCTGCCCCAACAGCGATTGCACTCGATCGACGTCCGGTGCCGCACCGAGCTGCGCGAAGACCCGGCGTGCCGCATCGAGCTCGATCTCAGCCGTGCCTTCATCGCCGAGCGCACGACACGCGAGGCCGATCAGAACACGGACCCGCGCAGCCTCGTACGGCGCTTCGAGTTCCTGCCATGCGGTCCACGCACGGCGCAACGCATCGAGGGCTGCCGTGGCATGATCCTCGGCGAGGAGGACGGCGCCCTGCGCCCCCGCCGCAATCGCGAGCAACAATGGGGAGTCCTGGCGGGCGGTGCGCACCAGAGCGTCGGCGGCGGCACGCGCCGCGGCCAGGTCCTTCGCTGCCAGCATGATCTCGACGTGTGCGGCGAGAAGCGCGGGGCTCGTTCTCCGATTGCGACCCTCTTCAACCTCACGCCTGATAGCGGCCGCGGCTGATCTGACCTGGCCTCGAGCCAGCCGCAGGCGAGACAGGCCGGGCTCAGGCGACCGGCCCCAGCTGCTCGCCTGCCGGTAGGCATCCTCGGCCTGTGCGAACTCTCCGCGCAAGCGGTGCAGTTCGGCCTGCTGGTAGAAAGCCGCGCCGGTCGCCCGCTGTCCCGGCAACTGCGAGAAGCGTTCGCGGGCGCGCTGCGCTTCCTCCATTGCCTCCTGCCACTCGCCGCGCAACTGCATGATCTCGGCTCGACGCACGAGGCACTGGCCACGGTACGGGACCAGGTCTGGCTGTGCGTCGCACCACTGGCTCAGCGCCGCCGTCCATTCGTGTGCGCGCCGCAGATCCGCGATTTCGTGACAGGCCTCAATCACACTGCAGTAAACGTCGCCGGCGAGCATGGGCGATACCTCGCCCGCCGTGACTGCCACCATCGCCTCGTCCAGCAACGCTACGCCCGCGGCGATCTCGCCAAGCCGGATCAGGGCGCGGCCTCGGCCGTGCCGGGCGAATGCGAGGAGATCCGCATCGCCGAAGCGCTGGGCGATCCGGTCGGCTTCTTCGAATCGCGTGTAGGCAGCGGCAGGATCTTCCTCGATAACAAGCCGAATGCCGTCCGGCATGAGCACGTACCCCTGCTCGACGCAGTGCTGCGGGTGGTCGTCGAGCAGCTGGCGAGCTCGGGCGAACCAGCCGCCCGCCCGGGCACGCTCGCCTGTGTTCATGAGCACGAAGCCGAGCCAGAAAGCACAGCGGACAGCGAGTGGGATGTGGGTTCGGCCTAGTCGCTCGTGGTACGCGCGGGTCCAGGCTGCCACGCTGTCGGCGTCTCTGCCGGTGAGGTACGCCGCCGTGGCGAGATGTTCGAGGTCGTCGCACTCCAGTGGCGCAGCGCGATCCGCAGCCGAAAGCCCGGCGTACGCTTCGCCCCAAACCTGCCCGAGGAAAGCGTCTCGGCCCCGATCGAGCGCATCGGCCACCGTCGGGGTATGAATGCGTGGAGTCATTTCGTAGTACGGGGTAATCCTGCGATCTGTACCTCCCCGCCGGTCCCCGACCCTATTTGAGCAGTTCCCCCGCGATGATCAACTGCTGGATCTCCGTCGTCCCCTCGTAGATCCGGAGCGCCCGCACCGCTCGGTACAGGCGCTCCACCGGATGTTCCGCCAGCACGCCGCGTCCGCCGACGAGCTGGACCGCGTCGTCCACCGCCCGTTGCGCCATCTCGGTGGCGAAGGACTTGGCCATCGCCGCCTCACTCGTAATCCGCTCCTGGCCGTGGTCCTTTTCGTATGCCGCCCGATAGGTCAGAAGCCGCGCGGCGGAGAGATCGGTAGCCATCCGGGCGAGCTTCTGCTGCACCAGCTGAAATTGCGCCAACGGCTTCCCGAACTGCTGCCGCTGCTTCACGTGCGCGAGTGACTCGGCGAGCGCCCGCGCCGCCATGCCGCACGCCGCGGCCGCCACCGTGGGCCGCAACCGGTCCAGCGCGGCGAGACCGACGCCGTAGCC
Organism: Gemmatimonadales bacterium; assembly: GCA_036257415.1. Classification (GTDB taxonomy): domain Bacteria; phylum Gemmatimonadota; class Gemmatimonadetes; order Gemmatimonadales; family GWC2-71-9; genus DASQPE01. Next base: position 4,864 of record DATAFP010000189.1, on the reverse strand, counting down.
ACGTCCCTCGCTTCCGAGCAAGGCATCGGCGGGGACCCGACAATCCTCGAACGCGATCTCTCCCAACGGGTGCGCGGCGCTCAGCACCTGAGGGCCCACGAACCGGAGACCGCGGGCATCCGCCGGGACCAGAAAGCAACTGATTCCCTTGGCACCCTTGGGTCGGTCGGTTGAGGCGAATACGACGTAGAGATCAGCGATGCCCGCATTGGAGATCAGGGTCTTGGTTCCATCGAGGACGTACTCCGATCCCTCGCGCCGCGCCGTGGTACTGATGGCGCCGACGTCCGACCCTGCCCCGGGCTCGGTCATCGCGAAGGCCGTCATCACCTTCCCCGCCGCGATCGGCCCGAGCCACCGGTCCTTCTGCGCCTGCGATCCACTGAGGAGAATCGGTGTCGTGCCCAGCCCCTGGAGGGCGAACACCGCGTCGGCGAGCGGGGACGCTTCGCCCAGCGCCTCCCGCATCAGGCAGCACCCGCGGAGATCGAGGTCGAGGATCGGCTGGAGCCAGCCCCCCGCCCCGAGCAGGCCGAGCAGCGCCCGCGCCTCCCTCCGGGCATCCGCATCCTCGACAGGTTCAGGGCGCCGGGCGATCTCGCCCATTGCGAAGCCGCCGGCCCGCTCGGCGAGGGGCGTGTGAGGCGGCTCGAGGAAGGTGCGGATCAGCCTCGTGTCCGGCATGGCTACTCGAACTTCGGGTCGCGCTTGGCGCGAAAGGCTTCGTAGGCCTCGCGGAAGTTGGGGTGCTGCATGCAGGCGGCCTGCGCTTTGGCCTCCCACTCGATGGCGGAGACCAGATCCATCGCGGCCTCTTCGTTGAGCGCCTTTTTCGTCACGCCCAATGCCACCGACGGTCCCCGGGCCAGGCGGCAGGCTACGTCAGTCGCCTCCGCCATCAGCCGCTCCGCCGGCACCACCCGGTTGTACAATCCGATCTGGGCGGCACGCTCGGCGCTGATGAAGTCTCCCAGCATCAGGATCTCGCTCGCGTGCGCCAGCCCGACGATCCGGGGGAGGAGCCAGGCGGCTCCCATGTCGGCACCGGTGAGACCCACCCGTGAGAAGAGAAAGGCGATCTTGGCGCCCTCCGCCGCGATCCGGATGTCGCTCGCCGCCGCGATCACCGCTCCCGCTCCCGCGACGGTGCCATTGAGCGCGGCCACCACCGGCCGGCGGCATTGCCGGATGGAAAGGATGAGATCACCGGTGAGCCGGGTGAATTCGAGCAACCCGGCTGCATCTCGCGAAAACAGCGCGCCGATGATGTGCTCCACGTCCCCGCCGGTGCAGAAGGCTCGGCCGGCGCCGGTGATGATCACCGCGCGGACCCCCGGCTCCGTGTCGAGCGCGCGAAAGGTGTCCCGGAGCTCGCCGTAGACCTCTAAGGTGAGCGCGTTGAGCCGCTCGGGCCGGTTGAGCGTGATGGTCGCGACGGCGCTCGCCGAATCAACTCGGTAGAGAAACGACTTGGGACTGAGTGCCATCAATGCGCTCCACTCAGGGATGCGGGGCCTAATCTAGCGGGGCCCTGCCGGGGCGGCATGCGAAAGCCGCTCGGCACGGTGCGGCTCGAGCGGCTGATTCGAGGAAGACGGATGATATGGATGGTTCAGGGAGACCTGCCCTGCCCACCAAACGCCCGAGCCACCCCCAGCTCCGCCCGCCGTCCGTCCGCCTTCTCCATGAGCTGGAGAAAGTCCCGGTAGCGGGCCGCCGCAACGTCCCGGTCACCCGCAAGCTCCGCCGCGCGGGCCGCGCCGAAGATGCTCCGGGCCCGGCCCGGCTCGCGCGCCAGCGTCGCTCGATAGGCCTCGAGGGCCTCCCGATACCGTCCCACGATCAGAAGCATGTCGGCCTCCAGCTCGCGTGCGGGAAGCAGCTCCGCCGGGGTGACCGGATGCTTGTCGGTCACCTCCTCGGTCTCGGCCGCGGAGTGAGCCAGGGCGAGCGCCGCCGCCGTGTCTCCCGCCGCGAACCGCACCCAGGCGTCCGCGGCGTCCCGCTTGATGCGCACCACCCGGGCCCAGTAAGCGTCTTGCTGGGCGTCGATCGAGCGTGCGATCGTGTCGAGGGCCGAGATCTCGGCGCGGGCCGCCTCCGCCCGGCCGCTCCGCGCGCGCCCGATGGCGCGGGTGAAATGGGCGAGTGCCGCCGCCATCGGGTGGGCAGTATCACCTGCCACTGGAAACTCAGCCGCCGCCGCCCAATCGCTCTGCTCGAGCGGAATACGCGCCCTCATCGCCGTCCCATTGTACGCCGCGATCAGCACCCGGCTATCCGTCGCCTTGACCCGCTCTCCTGCCGCAATGGCCGCGCGTGCGGCCGAATCCTGGCCCCGTTGGAGGTAGCCGTACACGGCGTAGTCGAGCGCATGCAGCTCGTGCGGTGTCGCGCCCGGTAGGCCCGCCGCCTCGGCGTAGTCGATGCCGGCCCGATACGATTTCCAGTTGGAAGCGACGGTCTCGTCCCACAGACCGAGCCGGACGAAGATGTGCGACGGCATGTGCTGCGCGTGGGGCGCAGCGGGCGCAATCTGGGCGTAGCGACGGGCCGCGGCGAGCCCGAGCGCGGCGAGCCGGGGAGAGTCGGTCGCGTGGATGACATAGTGGGCGAGACCGGGGTGGTCGGGATGTTTTGCGAACAAGGGGTCGAGGATGGCAATCGCCCGCCGCTGTTGCGCGAAGGTGGTATCGGTGCGTGGCGCGGTGGCCACCAGCGAGAGCGCGTAGTAGATGCTGATCTCCAGATCGCCGGGGAAGTCGCGATGCAGCCGTGCCATGGTGTCGGCGTATGCCTGGAGCCGGGCGGGATTCGAGGTCGACTCGGGGTCGCGGTACAACGCGGCCGCGGCGGCGATGAATCCGCGCTCGCGCGGGGTTTTCGCCGGCAGCGCGGAAGCCCGCTGGGCTGCCTGGGCGCCCTTGGCGAGCGCAGGGCCGGTCGGGCCGCCGGCGAACGGGTTGCCCCAGGCGTTGAGCGCGAGACCCCAATTCGCCATGGCGCACGTCGAGTCGGCGGCCAGGACTGCGTTGAAGGCGTTGTCGCCTGCTTCCCACCAGAAGGAGTGGAGCACCGCCATCGCATGCTCGAACCGTCGCCGGGCATCGGGGGAACAGGAGACGGGAAAGACGACCCGGCCCAGCTTCCCGACTCCGTGCTGGTGGCCCTCCTCGTGCCCCTGGGCCAGGACGGGAGGAGCGCAGACGAGGGCGATAGCGATGGCGATGCGGAACGAGCCGGGCGGATGGAGCACGCGAACCCTCCCCAGCGAAGGAACCCCGGAAGCGACCCGCTAGGGTAGCGCCGGGGCCCGGGGAACTCAACCCCGCCAAGGCCAACCGGACTCGAGGCATCACTCGGCTCTCGCCGGCGGATCCCCCTAAGGAGAAATCAGAATCGCGCCATCGGTCGCGTGCCCTGCGGCAGCAATGCTTCCAGGAGCCCGCTCCGGGTGACCAGCCCCACCAGGACCGGCCTACCGGCACTGCGCTCGACCACTGGCAGAGTCTGGAATCGGGTTGTGACCATGAGATCTGCCGCCGCGAAGGCGGGGTCGCCCGGCTCTACGCTGATGACGCCGTGACGCATGATCCTATCGACGCGTTGTCTTGAGATGGTATTCCAGTCCGGCATCCGGAGGTCCGGGTCGGGGCGGAGCAAGCGGAGCACGTCGAGCCGTGACACCAGGCCGAGCAGCACTCCGTCCGCGTTCACGACCGGGAAGGCGTCCGCAAGATGGCGGTCGAACAGCTTCAGCAGCGCGCCCACCGTGAGATCGGGGGCCACTGTTTCGGGTGGTTTCGCCATGATCTCGCGAACGGTCTTGAGCGAAACCTTGGTCTTCATCGAAGCTCCTCGGTCGGCGTTTGCCGCGCTTGCTGGGACGCTCCCAAGCTGCGACGGGCCGCGTGAATCGCGCATGAAGCGGTCGTGAAGTTTGGAATGGGGAGGAGACGCCAACTCGTCGGCGTACTGCCTTGGGTTCGGCCTCCGCTAGGGTTGGCGCCGCTTTGCCGTGCGGCGAGTTGCGAGCACGTAACGTCGGCCATCGGCGCCGAACTCGCCAAAGGGGGGCGCCTCGCCGCGATCCATCGCACGCACGGTCGGGCGGCCGATGTGCGCGAACACCAGTCGCCGCACTCGATGGCGGCACGCCTCCTCGGCGACCGCGAGCGCGTCCAGGTGGCCTCCCACACCACCGCGGAACCGGATCGGCCGGTTCCAGCCCGCGGCTTCAGCGAACATGAGCGTCGCGTCTGCCGCCCAGGAGGGAAACTCCAGGAACTCGGGCGCCCAGACGACCCGAGCACCGCCGGCTCGTATGAGAAACCCGAACGTTGGATGGCTGGTGTGAACCACCGCCCGGCACTCGATGACTAGACCTTTCGCGTGGAAGGAGCCCGCGCGCGGCTCGATCCCCTTTGCCCGAGCAAGCTCACGGATCCGGGGGATGAGCTCGCTTCTCTCGTCGGTCACGAGCCAGGCGGCGATGCTCCCCAGCGGTTCGGCTCCGGGCCCGCCGTCGATCATCACCCGCACTCCCGCCCGTAGCAGGAGCAACCCCGCCGGGGCATAACGCGGCGAAGCCTGTGCGCCGACGCCGAGCGTCGCAAGCACCAGTGCACTACCGGATTGAGCGGCACGCCGTCGAGTCACAGGTCGCTGCCTGGTCGTGTTGCGCCTCCCACCAGGTCAGGGATCCACCTCCCCGAACTGAGTCTCAGAGCGTCTTCACTCAATTCTCACCCGTTCAACGGCAATTTGGGGGCACTCCTCGCAGGAGGGCTCGATGCGGATCACCCGCCTCTCCCTCGGCCTCGCGGTCGGCCTCCTCACCGCCTGTGCCCCGGGGCGCGTGGTG
>DATAFP010000085.1:0-13368 GCA_036257415.1 Gemmatimonadales bacterium | reverse complement strand
AATCTCGGCATCGCGTTCTACAAGACCGCGATGCTGGACGAAGCCCAGCGCGAGTTTCGGCGGGTGGCGGATCTGCGGCCGACCGAGGGCGGCGCGCCGTTCTACCTCGGCCTCATCGCACTTCGGCAGGGCCGTTGGGGGGAGGCAGAACAAGCCCTGCGACTCGCTGCCGAGAAGGGTGGGCCCCGGCCGGCCGCCCTCCACGATCTGGGCCTGGCGCTGGAGCAACAGGGGAGGCTCGACGACGCCGAGGCAGCCTACGGCGACGCCGCCGCCCGCGCGAGAGACGACATCCGGATTCTGATTGGATGGGGCATCGCGGCGCTCAAGCGCGGGGACCATGCCGTCGCGCTCGGCCGGTTGGCTCGCGCTCGGGAGCTCTTGGGTCAGAAGACACCGTCGCCGGTGTGGTACTGGGCCGCCACGCTGGCGCAAGCCGGCGCGGACGAGGGCGAGCAGGCCATCGCGACGGCACGAGCCGGTGTCGCCGCGCATCCCGGCAGCGGCGTGCTGCGGAACAATCTCGCGGTTCTGCTCGAGGCCACCGGGGATCTGGCCGCAGCTGAGTCCGAGCTTCGCGCCGGTCTCGCCGAAGACCCCTCGCTGCCGCAGATCTCGAAAAATCTTGCCGACCTGTTCTACCGCGCGGGCCGCTACGACGATGCCTTCGAGGCGTACGAGCGGGCGGCCAAGCTCGATCCGGAGTTGGGAGATGATCTGTACTTCAAGCTCGGCAACCTCGCCTTCAAACGCGGCGACCAGGCTCGCGCACGCGCGAGCTGGGAGCGCGCCACCGAACTGAATCCGGGGCACCAACTGGCCCGCGCGAATCTCGACATGCTGGGCCGCTCCGCGTGAGCGCGGACCAGGCGGGATTCGAGGCCCTTACCCGCGAGATCTCGCGTACGGCCGGGCTCTCGCTCGATTCATACAAGGACAAGTGCCTGCGGCGGCGCATCGCGGTTCGGATGCGGGCATGCGGGGTGCAGACCTACGCTGAATATCAGCACGTGCTCGCCCGCTCGCCCGCCGAGTACGAACAGCTGAAGGACGCGCTCACGATCAACGTGACGCGGTTCTTCCGAAACGCCGAGACCTGGGAGCGGCTGGCCGCGGACTACTTACCAACCCTGGTGGCCAAGGTTCCCGGCGTGATCCGGGTGTGGAGCGCGGGGTGCTCGTCGGGCGAGGAGGCGTACGGGCTCGCGATCCTGCTGGCGGACGCGGCCATCGCCGCCGGCGACTCACGGGGCCTCGAGCGGGTGCAGGTGGAGGCGACCGATGTCGATCGCCGGAGCCTGGAGCGGGCCGCGAATGCGCTCTACAGCGCGGAGGCGCTTGCCGAGACGCCGCGCGAGGTCGTTGCGCGGTACTTCGAGTTCCAGCCGGACGGCTGGCGGGTGGCAGAAGCGGTGCGGCGCCGGGTCCGGGTGCGGCGGCACGACCTCGGGCGGGACCCGCCACCGGGCAGCTATCACCTCATCGTTTGCCGCAACGTGGTCATCTACTTCGAGCGTCCCACGCAGGAGCGTCTGTTCGACGCGTTCGTCGATGCATTGGTGCCCGACGGGCTTCTGGTGCTGGGCAAGGTCGAGACCCTGTTCGGCCCCGCGCGCGAGCGCCTGCAGCTGGTGGATCCCCGCGAGCGAATCTATCGGCGGCCGGCGTGAGCGAACGCAACCTGGTGGTTCGTGTCGCCGATCTGGAAGTCGGCGGCGACGGTGATGCGCTCCTCACAGTCGGCTTGGGCAGCTGCGTCGCGATCGTGCTGCACGACGCCGCCGCGCGCGTTGGGGGGATGGCGCACGTGCTGTTGCCGGCCCCCGGACTGTCGCGCCGGCAGGAGCAGCCCGGCAAGTGTCCCCAGACCGCCGTGCCGGTGCTGCTCGAGCGGATGGCGAAGCGTGGCGCCAGCCCGCGACGGATCACGGCCCGGATCGCCGGCGGCGCGAGCATGTTCGCCGCCCTGGCGCCGCCCGGCACGGTGCACATGGGCGAGCGCAATGTGGTAGCCTCACGCGAAATCCTTCGCCATATCGGCCTGCCGCTGGTGGGCGAGGACGTGGGGGCCGACTACGGCCGCACCGTACGATTCCGCGTAACCGACGGACGGATGGAGATCAGCTCGGTGATGCACGGTGTCCGCGTCCTCTGAGTCACGCTCGGTGCTGGTGGTGGACGACAGCCCGTTCTTCCGGCGGTTGATCAGCGACATCGTGGAGGCGAGCGGGGAGTTTCGCGTCGCGGGCACCGCGCGGAACGGGATGGACGCCCTTCGCAAGCTGCACGAGCGCCAGCCTGATCTCATTCTCATGGACCTCGAGATGCCGGAGCTCGATGGCCTGGCGACGATCGGCTACATCATGTCCGAGGCACCGCGGCCGATCGTCGTCGTGAGCGCCTATGCGGGTCCCGGCACTGCCGGCGCCATCCGCGCGCTCGAGCTCGGCGCGGTGGATCTGGTACCCAAGGAGGATGAGCGAACTGAAACCGCCCTGGAGCACTTCGGCGAGCGGGTCGTGGCGGCGCTCCGCGCCGCACGCGCGGCGGACATTCACCGCATGCCCATGCTTGCACGTCCCCGCCTGGCGACGCCCACGGCTCCGCTGCTCGCGCTTCCGGGCCGCGCGCGGTTCTGCGTTGGCATCGCGGCCTCGACCGGCGGGCCGCGGGCGCTGGCCGAGGTCGTGCCGCATCTCGTCTGTGGGCAGCACGCAGCGTACGTGATCGTCCAGCATATGCCGCCCAAATTCACCCGCAGTTTGGCCGAGCGGCTCGCCTCGCAGAGCCGTGTCGCCGTCGTCGAGGCGGAGGACGGCACACCCCTCGTGGTGGATACGGCCTACGTGGCGCCGGGGGATTATCATATGCGGGTTGCGGACGGGCCGTCCGGGCTACACCTCCGCCTCGGCCGCGAGCCGTCAGTCTGGGGCGTGCGCCCCGCCGCCGATCCGCTCTTCCGCTCTGTCGCCGAGGTGTTCGGCTCCCGTGCCATCGGTGTCGTGCTGACGGGACTCGGCCGCGATGGGGCCGAAGGCCTTCGCTTGATCCATGACGCCGGAGGGTTGGGCATCGCGCAGGACCGCGGGAGCTCCACGGTGTACGGCATGCCCAACGCGGCGCTGCATGCAGGCGGGGCCGATCATGTCCTTCCGGTAGATCGCATCGCCGACCGGGTGAGCAGCGAGCTCGATCGGATGAATCGGGCATGAGCACGTCCGCCGTGCTGCTCGCGCGGGCGGGCCAGCGACGCGTGGCTCTCCCGCTCGAGCATCTGGTCGAGGTGATCGAGCCTGGTCCGGCCGTCCCGGTCCCCGCCCGCGAGCCCGCCCTCCGCGGACTTGCGACTCTCCGAGGGCGTCTCATTCCGCTGGTGCACCTGGGTGCACTGCTCGACGGTCGCGGCTGCCCCGCCGCTGTAAGCGACGCCGGAGTCGTCATTGCGGTGGCCGGGCGCGCTCTTTGCCTAGAGGTCGAGGCCGTGGAGGAGGTCACCCACGGCGACGTAGTGCCGGTCCCCGCGGGCGAGGCGCTCCCCTGGGCACTTGGGGTGGTGCGCGCCCCCGACGGTTTGGTGCCGATCCTGGACGTTCTGGCGGTTGGCAGCCGCCTGCTGGAAGGAGGTTCGGCCGCGTGAATCTCGAAGACCAGATCCAGCTCGTGGCATTCCGGGTTGGAAGCCAGGAGTTCGCGCTGGAGATCTCTCAGGTGGAGCGTATCCTCCGTTACGAGCGGCCGGCCCCACTTCCCAAAGCGCCCGATTTTCTCGAGGGCGTGGTCACCTACGAGGGGGTGCCGATTCCGGTGGTGGACCTGCGAAAGCGGCTGGACCTGGAGGCGCCGCTCGAGGAGCAAACCCGCCTCATGGTGCTGGCACTGGAAGAGCAACGGGTGGCGGTCGTGGTGGACGAGGTGCGCGAGGTGCTCAGGGTGGACAGCACGATCATCGTCGCCCCGCCGCCGATAGTACGCGGGCTCGCGGCCGCCTACATCGCCGGACTCGTGACCCGCGGGGGTCGCACGCTGGTGCTGCTCCAGGCGTCGAGGCTGCTGAGCTCGAGCGAGCGGCTTGCGCTCACCGACGCGGCGATCGCCGAATGACCGACGCCGCTGCCCCGTTCCGCGAGCACTACCGGGAGCTGGAACAGCGCCTGGACGGCGCGCCGTCCGGCGCCGCCCGCGAGGCGCTCAAGCGGGATATCATCGACTTTTTCAAGCGGGTCGACGGAACGCTGAGCGAGCTGACCCAGATAAAGGAAGAGATTCGCGGGCTGGTGGACCGCTACAAGCAGCTTGGCAACACGGCGGATGGGACCCAAGCGCCGCAGTTTACGGGCTCGCGGCCGGCGGTCAAGGACGATCACCTCAACGCGTCCAGCTTCATCGAGAAGGGCTGGAGCCTCATCTCGCTGGGCGATTACGCCGGCGCCATTCAGGCGCTGGAAAAGGCGCTGTCCCTTTCGCCCGGCGCGATCCAGGCTCTTTCGCTGTTGGGGTGGGCGCAGATGCTGAGCGAGAACTACGATGAGGCGCTGGGCACCTTTTCAAAGGTGCTGATGAAGGAGCCGGCCAACTCGCTCGCCCGTATCAATGTGGGGTACATCTGTCTCAAGAAGCGGATCTTCGGTGAGGCCATCGAGCATCTGTCCAAGGCGATCCGGCTCGACAACGATCGAAAGGCAACGCTCTACGCGCATTACTATCTCGGCCTGGTCTACCTCGAGCGCGAGATGTACGAGGATGCGCAGACTTTCTTCCGGAAGACGTTGGCGCTGGGACCCGCCCTGGTGGAGGCCTGGTTCGAGCTGGGCCGCGCGTGCTGGTTCGGCGGGGATAAGGACGGCGCCAGGCAGGCTTGGGCCGATGGGATCAAGGCCAATAAGTTCAACCCATGGGCCAAACGCTGTAAGGAACTGATCGATCTTGCCGCCACCGGACAAGAGATTCCGCGCGCAGCCACCGCCGGTGGCTGATCGCCGGCGCATCGATCGCGATCCAGGCCTGATCCAGCGCTTCTCGCTCCGCCTCCGGAACATCCATCCAACCGTTGTAATCGCCGTTCATTGTTCACTCCATCCACGCGGCGCGCCACGCGCGCCCACTACCTGCAAGAACGCCCCAAGGGGCCGGTCCGTTCCTTTATGGCTTCGGGGCTACGTCCGGCGGATCCAACGCCGCCGACACGTGCAGCGCCGCATCGAGCTGGCGAACTAAGGTGCGGCCGTTCTCCAGCACCCGGCGCGACGCTACATGGCGCCTGGCGAACCAGCGGCCGCGCGGGGTCGACAGGTCGTCGTAGCGAACCCCACCCCCACTCGCGGTGGCGTGAATGATCCGGTTCGTTCCGGCATAGATCGCCACGTGGTCGATCCGTCCGCGTTCGCTTGCGAAGAACATCAGGTCACCGGGCTGAAGCGAACTGGGCCGGCGCGACACGCCGCGGCCGACCTGCACCTGCTGCCGTGAGGTGCGCGGCAACTCCACCGCGTGGCGGCTAAACACATATTTGACGAAGCCGGAACAATCGAAGCCGTTCTCGGGGGTCGTGCCGCGCCAGCGGTAGGGCACGCCGAGCTGGCGATTGGCAGTGCCGAGCACGGCCCCAACCCGGGTGGCCGGCCGGGCAGTCGATATGCGGGAGCCCGCTGGTGACCGTCCAGAGACGCGGACACCGATGCCCCCGGTTCGAAGCGTGGCCCGGATGTTAAGCGGGCCTGTGACTCCCCGGATTACCGGTGTCGGTAGGGACAGCTGGGCGCTCTGGGCGCTCAGCTCGGCCAACCCCGCGAACGGAAGGCTAAGGCCTACGGCTATCGTACGTCGAACACTATGCACTGCACGCCTACCCTAGGTCGGATCACGCCAACTTCTCGGACCCGGACGTTGAAGCATCGCCCGTGCCAAGCTGTCGTGGCTGCGCTGGCCCTCGCCGCGTCGGGACCCGTGGCGGCGCCCGTCGGCGCGCAGGACGCTCCGATCATGGTTCAGGAAGGGCCGGTGACCGCCGTAGCGTGGCCGCGGGAGGCCGCGCTGGCCCGCGCCCTGGCCAAGCTGGCGGCAAAGCCCACCGATTGGCCGGGCCTCGGCCGCTGGGCGCCGGGCCGCATCACCCTGATCGTCGTCGCCGACCAGGTGGCGGTGGACTCCATGACGGCTGGGCGGGCACCCGCGTGGGGAGTCGGCTTCGCGGACCCGAGCTCACGCACGATCCTGCTTCGGGCCGACGCGCCGGACATCCGACGCACCCTTCGCCACGAGCTGGCGCACGTGGCGCTACACGACCGGGTGCACGTGCGGATCCCCTTGTGGTTCGACGAAGGGTACGCCGGCTGGGCGGCCGGCGAATGGGAGCGCCTTGGCGGCCTCGAGCTCAACCTTGCGGTGGCCCGCGGAGCGGTCCCGGACCTGAGCTCGCTCGACGGTGAGCTTCGTCGCTCTCGGGCGAGCGTGGGGCCCGCTTATGCCCTGGCAATTTCCGCCGTGCTGGAACTGGCGAGGCGGCATCCCGACGGAACCCTCGCCCCTCTGCTCGCGCGACTGCAGGCGGGAGAGGATTTCGGCGCCGCGGTTCGGGCCACCACCGGGCTCCCGCCGACCGCGTTCGAGGACGGATGGCGGCGTTCGGTCCGGAGCCGCTACACCATCGGTACCTGGCTGGTGGCCGGCGGCGCGTGGGCGGTGGTGGCTTTTGGGGTGCTGCTGGCAGGCGTATGGCGCCGCCGTCAGGACCGCGCTCGCCGGGCCGCGCTCGACATCGGCTGGACACTTCCGGAGGACGACGCGGCCGACGAGGGTTCCGCGCCGGAGCCCTCGGTGCTTGACCCCGATCCCAGGCCGTGATAGGCTCATCCCCTATGTCCGATCCGCAGATCCGCGACGGGGTGCGAGTGGACGGTCGGCGCGCGCCACTCGAGCGGCGTAACCTCGTCATTCTGGGCGCGGCGGTCGTCACGATTGCGGCCGGTTACGCGTTGCTTCAGGCGGGCAGTTCCAGTCTCGCCGCGGTTCTGCTGGTTCTCGGCTACTGCGTGCTCTTTCCCGTCGGCATCGCGCTGTAACCCGCGTGATGCCGGGCACGGCATGCTCCATGCGGATTCGCTATCTGCGGGGCAATCGGGCACGGCTGCAGCGGGCGAATAGCTCAGCCGGTTCAGAGCGCCTGCCTTACACGCAGGAAGTCGGGGGTTCGAATCCCTCTTCGCCCATCCCGATCAAGCGTGTGACTCCCCAGCGGAGGTCGTGAATGTCACTGGTTCGTGTTGCCGCCGTCCTCGCGTTCGGCGCCGTGGCCTTGGCCCCGCTCGACGCACAGGTGCCGCGCCGTCCGCGCGAGCAGCAGGTGGCTAATCTGCCCAGGCTCCTGGTCGCTACTCCATATGTATCGGCCGGAGCCGATTCCGCCCCGGCCGTGCAGGTCGGCAATGGCATGCGCGATCGGATGAGCAAGATCGCCAGCGGCAATTTCAACGTGCTCACGTCCGAACAGATGAATGAGGCGTTGAAACAATACGGCTATCCAGCGAACGCCATCCTGAGCCCAGCCCTCGCGACTACGCTGGCCAAGAGCGTACAGGCGCGGGTGCTGGTGTCCTCCCAGATGAACAAGGCAGGCCAGAACTATGCGGTGACGGCGCGTCTGGTGGGTTCCAACGACGAAGCTGGCAGCGTCGTGAGCGTCACCCAGGGGTCGGGTCAGGGACTGGGCGACTTCGGGGGCCGGGTTGCGGAGCAGCTGCAGCCGGCGTTCAAGTCGTTGGAGGATGCGCGCGAGTGCTCCACCAATCTCCAGAGCAACCCGAACAAAGCCGCCGAGGCCGCCCGGAAGGCGCTCAAGGAATATCCCAACAACGGCCTCGCCTCTTACTGCCTGGCCCAGATCGCGCTGGCCAAGAAGGATCGCAAAGAGGCCGTCCAGCACTTCCAGGCGGCGGCCAAGGCCGACCCGATGAGCCTGGCGGCCTGGTCGAATCTTGCCGAGCAGTATCAGTCGGTGAACGACACGAGCAACGTCATCGCGGCATTCGTGCAGATGCTCCGAATCGCGCCGACCAATCAGAAGCTGCGCGAGCAGGCGTTCCGCTACTTCCTGAACGCCGGCCGCCCGCAGATCGCGCGGGACGTGGCCGATTCGGGCATCAAGATCGACCCGTATAACCCCGATTTCTACGACCTGAAGAGCAATGCGTGCGCGTTCCTCGGCGACTTCAAGTGCTCGGTGGACGCGCTGGAGCAGTCCTACTCGGTGGATACCACCAAGGCCGACACCCTTTTCGTCACCAAGATCCTGGCGTTCTCGGAGCAGCGGCTGGCGGACACGAATCCTCGGGCCACTGCCGCTGACACCGCGCGCTACGTCAAATGGGCCCAGTTTGGCGCGCGGAAGTATCCGAACAATCCAGCGGCCCTGCAGGCGCGCATGAAGGCGTTCGGCATCACCGGGCAGACCGACAGCATGGTAGCGGCGGCCCAGGCGCTCTACGCGGCGAATCCCCAGGATGCCACCCCGCTGCTCAGCGCCGCCAAGGCGCTGGTCGACGCGAAGCGCGGGAAGGAAGCGACGGCGATCCTGCAGATCGTGGCGGAGAAGGGCGACGCAACGGCCAAGGAGAACGCGGCCGCGCTGTTGTATCAATCGGCCGCCCCGCTGCTGCAGGAGCCGGTGCAAGACTACGCCGGGGCGGCGGAGCTGCTGCGGGCCGCGAGCAAGTCGGCCAATCCGCAGGGCAAGGTGTACCCGGCGGCGAATTATCTGCTCGGTCTCGCGACGCTGCTTCAAGTGCCGAAGATCGATCCCGAGGCCGAGAAGACCAAATCGTGCGATCTCGCGCGGCAGGAAGAGGCGCTGCTGACCGAATCCGAGCAGGCGTTTACGGCTGGCCAGACCGCCAATCCGGAGGTCGCCACGCGCAATCTCGACATCATCAAGAAGTACAAACCGCGCGCGGCCTCAATGGTCAAAGCCTACTGTAAGTGATGACGGGACTGGGGGCTTCCATCGACGGAAGCCCTCTGCCTATATTGCCCCCGCCGCAGGGGGCTGTAGCTCAGCTTGGTTAGAGTGCCGCACTGTCACTGCGGAGGTCGCGGGTTCGAGCCCCGTCAGCCCCGCTCTATACCACACCCCGTCCCGGCGGACGGGGTGTTTTGCGTATGACGTACCACGTTCCGGTGCTGGTGGGCCCGCTGATGGCGGCCATCGGCCGGCCGGTGCGCGCGGTGGATGGCACGCTGGGCGACGGGGGGCACGCGGCCGCCCTGCTCGACGCCGGGGCAGAAGTGCTCGGCATCGATCGGGATCCGGACGCAATCGCTACGGCAGAACGGCGCCTGGGGCACGAACGAATTCAGTATCTCGAGGCACCTTACGCCTCCGCCGAAGCTCTCGATGCCGTGTCGCGCTTTGCACCGGATGTCGTGCTGCTGGATCTCGGCGTGTCGTCGCGGCAGCTGGACGAGGATGCGCGCGGCTTCAGCTTCCGGCCCGGAGCCCCGCTGGACATGCGCATGAGCGCCGCGGGCCCGAGCGCGGCCGACTGGTTGAATCGTACCGACGAGGCGGCGCTGGCAGCAGCGTTCCGCGAATATGGCGACGAGCGCGGGGCGCGGCGCTTGGCGCGCGAGATCGTCCGCCGGCGCCCGCGGGCTTCCTTCAGCTCGAGCGACGACCTGGTAAACGCCATTCGCGCCGCACTCGGGCCGCGGGCCGGCCCGGCCGACTTCGCGCGACTGTTCCAGGCGGTGCGGATCGCGGTGAACGACGAGCTGGCCGGCCTCGCCTCGGCACTGCCGGCGCTTCGCGACGCTCTGGTATCCGGCGGGAGGCTGGCGGTGATCAGCTATCATTCCGGCGAAGATCGCGTGGTCAAGCATGCGTTTCAGGATTGGAGCCGCCGCTGCATCTGTCCTCCGGGGCATCCGGTCTGCACCTGCCGAAGCCGGGCGCTGGGTCGCGCCGAGCCGCGCAAGCCGATCCTCCCCGACGCCGATGAGATCCAGGCGAACCCGCGCGCACGGAGTGCGAAGCTTCGCATCTTTCGGGTGGACCATGCGGTTTAAGGGCCGGCATTGGGTGGTGGTCTGGCTCGGGGTGTTCCTCCTGACCGCGGCGGCAGTGATCGGCCGGCAGACGTCCGCGTTCAACGATGCCCGCCGCGTCCGGGAGCTTCGCGAACAGCGCATGGTGCTGGAGGCGCAGCGCGCCGACCTCGAGCGCCGGATCCGGGAGGGTTCCGGACGCCGTGTGCTCGAAGCCAAAGCGGAGCGGGAGCTCGGACTCCACGTGCCCACCGACGACGAATTCACCCTCTTCATGGTTCTCGCCATGCCGGAGGACTCACCCTCGCGATGACCCGCTCGGCCGCTCGCATCGCCGCGGTGCAATTCTGCTTCGCTCTCGGGGTCGCCGCGATCGTCCTGCGCGCCGCCCAGCTCCAGCTGGTGGAGGGCGAGCGGTGGTCGGCCGAGGCGCAACAGCAGCGGACGGAGCGGTCCGTGCTCCCGGCACGGCGCGGCGCGATCTACGACCGCCACGGCGTGCCGCTCGCGATTACCCAGGAGTTCTATCACGTCGGCGTGGCGCCCAACGAGCTCACGGATCGTCGTGGCGCGATCCGGCTGCTGGCGCGTCAGCTCGGCCTCCCGCCCGCCGCGATCGAACGCGAGCTCGCCCGGAAGCGGTGGGCCTACTGGCACGGGCCATACACCGCCACCCAGGTGCAGCCCCTTCGGGGCTTGAAGGGCATCCATCTTGATGGCAACTATCGCCGCTTTGATCCCACGCGGGGGCTCGCTCGAACCGTCGTGGGTGGCCTGGTCCCGGAAACCGGCCGTGGAGCGTCAGGAATCGAGTTGGCGCTCGACTCGGTGCTTACCGGCGTGGCCGGCGAAGCCGTGCTGCTCAAGGATCGTTCGGGGCGGCGCTATGACTCGCCCTCGCGGCGGGTGCGCGAGCCGGTGCCGGGGCACGACGTCTATCTCACGCTGGACGCCGCCTTGCAGGAGATCGCCGAGCGGGCGCTGGCCGATGCCATCGTCCGCCTCAAGGCGGACGGCGGCGACGTCGTGGTGATGGATCCTGGAACCGGTGAGCTGCTGGCGGTGGCCTCGCAACAGGCGGGACAGACATTGCAACGGCCGTCGACCCTCACCGATCCGTTCGAGCCCGGGTCCACTGCCAAGCTGTTCACCGCGGCGGCGCTCCTGCGCGAGGCCAAGGTAGACAGCAACGACGCGGTGAGCGGCGAGGGCGGCGTATGGGTCATGCAGACGGGACCGCGTACCAGCCGCCGGATCAGCGATACCCACCGCGAGCACGGCAAGTTGACGCTCGCCCGCGCGATCGAGATTTCCAGCAATATTGCCATGGCCAAGTTCGCGCAGCGCTTGGCGCCGTCGGAGCAGTATGACATGCTGCGCGATTTCGGGTTCGGAAGCCCCACCGGGGTCGAGTTCCCGTCCGAATCGCGGGGGCGGCTCGCGCGCCCGGACCGCTGGCAGCCGCTCTATACCCGCGCAAGCATGGCGATGGGATACGAATTCGGCGTGACGCCGGTGCAGCTGGCAGCCGCCTACGGAGCCATTGCCAACGACGGTGTGTTGTTGACGCCGACCCTGCTGCGCGAGGTGCGCCGGGCCGACGGTTCGCTGGTGTATCGCCGCGAGCCCGAGCCGGTGCGGCGTGCGGTAAGCCCAACCATCGCGGCGCAGCTACGGGAGTTCATGGGCCGCGCGGTCGCCGAGGGTGGCACCGGCGAGCGGGGGCAGCTCGCGAACTTCCCACTCATCGGCAAGACCGGCACGGCAAAGCGGCTCGTGGACGGGCGTTACGTGAACGAGTACACGGCATCGTTCGCCGCGCTTTTCCCGGCCGACGACCCGCAGCTGGTGGTGATCGTGAAGATCGAGAACCCCAAAGGCGAGTATTACGGCGGGCTCACGGCAGCGCCGATCACGAAAACCATGCTGCAACAGGCGCTGGCCTCGCATCGGGTCGCGATCAACCGGAGCGCGCTGGCCACGGCGGAGGCGGCTCAGCAGAGCCCCGCGGCGGCGACGCTCCCGGCCGCGGGGCCAACGGCCACGCGCTCGCCCGCGGCGGTGGTTCCCTGGCCTCGGCCGCCGGTGCCCACCGGTCCGCGCGCGCTGCCGGTGCCGGACGTGCAGGGCACCAGCATTCGTGAAGCTGTGCTCGCGCTCCATCGGAGCGGGTTTCGAGTGGAGCTCCGGGGCGCGGGCCGGGTGGCGCGCACATCGCCAGGCGCCGGTCAGCCGGCGGCCGCCGGCTCGGTGGTCACGGTGTGGGCCGATTCATGACGCTGTCATGGGAGAATCTGGCAGCGGAGCTCCGCCGCGCGGACCTCCTGGTGAGCGCGGCGGGGAGCCCAGGCCCGCTCACCGGCATCACCACCGACAGCCGGAATGCCGCGGCCGGCAGCGTCTACGTAGCGGTGCGAGGCTCTCAGGCCGACGGGCACCGATTCGTTGCCGATGCCGTGGTCCGCGGTGCCGCCGGCGTGGTGGTGGAGTCCCCCCAGCAGACCGATGTACCCGAGCTGGTCGTGCGCGACGGGCGCCGCGCCGCAGTCGCGCTGGCGAGCGCATGGTACGGGCATCCGGGCCGCCGGCTCCGTCTCATCGGCATCACCGGCACTAACGGCAAGACCACGACGGCCGCCCTGCTGCGTCATCTGTTAAACGCCGCCGGCACCGCCGGAAGCATTGGCACCATCGGGGCGGTCGACGGCGCCGGCGCATCGGTCGCCTCCACCGCCGGCACCCTCACCACACCGGGACCGGTCGATCTCCAGGCGACGCTCGCCTCGCTGGCCGCGCGGGGGGTTACCGACGTGGCGATGGAGGCGTCCTCGCACAGCCTGGACCAGGGACGGCTGGATGGGCTCACCTTCGCCGCGGGGGTGTTCACCAACCTGACGCGCGACCATCTGGACTACCACGGCGATATGGAGACCTATCTCGCCGCAAAGCTCAAGCTCGCTGCGCTGCTCGGCGTGAGCGGGATCCAGATCGTGAGCGCGGACGACGAGGCGTGGCGCGCGCTGGGGCCGCCCCCCCGCCGCGTCACCTTCGGCCTCCATCCGGATGCCGATCTCCGTGCATGCGACGTAGCGCTCGGCGCGCGGGGAAGTCGCTTCACGCTGAGCGGGCGATTCGGGCAGGCACCGGCTGAGCTCCCCGTGCTGGGCGATTTCAACGTCTCGAACGCGCTGGCCGCCGGCGCGTGCGCGCTTGCGCTCGGACACTCGCTCGCGGACGTGGTGGAGCGACTCGCGAGCGCGCCCCAAGTGCCGGGACGCATGGAGCGGCTCGCCGATGATCCCTGCGTCGTACTGCGCGACTACGCACACACCC
>DATAFP010000163.1:0-1597 GCA_036257415.1 Gemmatimonadales bacterium | reverse complement strand
ATACCCGCCTGTACCTCGAGCTGGTCGCCGAGACCGTGACGGTCGACGTGGTCGGGCCGGGGAACATGGCGCCGTCAGCCGACGCGGACGCCCCGGCCCCGGCCCGGCGTCCGCGCCCCGCCGCGCCCCGCGCGTCGGCCGACGAGGTGCCGTTCTGAGCTAAGGCTCCGTTAATAAATAAAGGTATCAACTTGTCCGTGAGACTCCGGTGCGATGCGGTCTGATGACGTAGTTCCAGTCCCCGTGGAAGCGGTTGCGTGCCAGGTTGATACTCTTCATCTCCTCGTCCGAGATCCGCCGCCCAGTGACGTATGTTCGCCGGTCCAGACGACAGATGACCCGAAGGCCCTTCGCGGTGGTCGTTCGAGCGATCAAGTTGACGATCGTCTCGTAGTCGCGCAACGGCTCGCCCCGCCAATTCGAGGAGATGAACGAGAAGAGTCGATGCTCGACCTTGTTCCACTTGCTGGTGCCCGGCGGGAAATGACACACCGACAGCGTCCGCGCCGTCTCATCGGCGAGCTTCTGCAGCTCCCATTTCCACAGCCGCAGGCGCGAGCCGTTGCTCCCGCCGGCGTCTGCGGTGATGAGGATCGACTTGGCCCGGCCGTACAGGCGCCGGCCTTCCGCCCGCCACCAGCCGCGGATGGACGCCACCGCGAAGGCCGCCGTGTCATGGTCCGTCCCGACGTTCACAAACCCCTCGTTGCGCCCCACGTCGTAGATCCCGTACGGATATGCGCGCGGCACGTCGGGGTGCGGAAAGTCATGCCCCTGCACCCGGGGCGCCTGTCTCACGGGGCGCCATTGGCGCCCGGCGTTGGCGTAGTTCCCAACCAACTCCTTCTTCTTGGTATCCACGGACAGCACGGGGATGTTGGCAGCCAAGGCCTTCTTGACGCTGGCATTGATATGCCGGAACTGCGCATCGCGATCCGGATGGTCCGCGCCCTCCTCGGTCTTGCGCGTGCCTTGCAGACTGTAGTGTTGCTGGTGGAGGAGGTGCGCCAGCTTCACGTGACTGATCGGATGCCGCTGCCGGCCCAGCTCGGCGGCCAGGGCCCGCGTGCTCTTGCAGACCCAGCGCAACGGGGACTCGGGGTCGCCCAGCGTGTCGGGTTCAATCAAGCGGTCCAACGCGGGCAACAGCTGGGGATCGTGAACCGTGATCGGCTTCCGCCCCGCGCCGCGGCGACGCACCCGACCGGCTTCCAGCACCGTGCCGCTCTGGATCTCACGGATGCCCTGCGCAATCGCGTTCCGCGACAATCCACAGGCGCGATGCACCCGGGACACGCCCCCGTACGGCAACACCAAGGCCTCGCTCGCCGCCATCAGCCGGCGCGTCCGTTCGTCCAACATCGGCCAGATCGACGCGAGCTTCTGCCGCAGCAGAGCGTCCGGTTTCATGCGCGGTCATCATATCGATCGCCAAGTGGTTGTTGATAGCTTTATTTATTAACGGAGCCTTAGTGAGCGAATGAGTCACTGACGCATCAGAGAAGAATTCGATGTCTGGGTCAGCTCCGTTGTTCTGAACTGTCACCGTGGCAGTGGCGCCGTAGGTCGTCGAGAACGTGATGGTTACTCCGGTGAG
>DATAFP010000088.1:0-2305 GCA_036257415.1 Gemmatimonadales bacterium | reverse complement strand
AGTCGAGCCAGCGCGGCCTCGAAGTCCAGCGTGGTCTCGGGCCCGGATCGTCGAGCGGGCACCGCCTCGAGCACGTCGTCGCCCTCCAGGAATCGGCTGCGTCGCGTTCCCAGCGTCTGGCGCCGGGCCAGGATCACGTTTACGCCCACGCGGTGGAGCCAGGTGGAAAACGCGGCCTCGCCGCGATAGGTACCGAGCTTCTGCCAGGCCCGCACGAAAATGTCCTGTGTCACTTCGTCGGCATTCTCATCGTCCAGCATCCGGCGCACCAGCGCGTACACCCGCCCGACGTGGGTCCGGTACAGGCGCTCAAACGCATGCGCGTCTCCGCTGGCGGCCAGGGCGGCTTCCACCGCGTCCGCGTCGTTCCGGTCCAGGGCTCGGTCACGCTGCAGCAGCGTCGCTCCGGGTGCTCGGTTCGCCATGCACTGCTTTGGATTGGCAGCCCGGCAGGAAGGTTGCACTCATGGGGCTTGGGACCGGTCGGGAATTGCCGGGCGAATGACGCGGCCGAAGGGTCGGCGATGCGCCGCATGTGGGCTCCGCATCGGATGCCTCCGTTCGGTAAGCTCGCGCACCCTGGCGCAATGTACGAGGCTCTTGGCGCTCGCGCCCCCGAACGGTAAGGTTCAGCTGGTTCAACATCCCACCCGGCCCGCGATTATGACCGCCAGCCCCCAGGCGTCGAGCATCACGGCTCCCACCGGCTCTACCCTTTCCTGCAAGGGGTGGCATCAGGAAGCCGCGCTTCGAATGCTGATGAACAACCTCGATCCGGCCGTGGCCGAGCGGCCCGACGAGCTGATCGTCTACGGCGGAAGCGGCCGGGCCGCGCGGAACTGGGCGTGCTACGAGAAGATCGTGGAGACGCTGCGCCGGCTCGCGAACGATGAAACCCTGCTGGTGCAGAGCGGCAAGCCGGTCGGCGTCTTTCGCACCCACGACGAAGCGCCGCGGGTGCTGATCGCCAACGCGCACCTGGTGCCGCGCTGGGCCACCTGGGACGAGTTCCGCCGGCTCGAAGCCCTGGGACTCACGATGTACGGCCAGATGACCGCTGGCTCGTGGATCTACATCGGCACCCAGGGCATTCTCCAGGGCACCTACGAGACGTTCGCGGAATGCGCCCGGCAGCATTTCGGCGGAACGCTCGCCGGGCGCCTGGTCGTAACAGCCGGGCTGGGCGGCATGGGTGGTGCGCAGCCGCTCGCGGCGACCATGAACGGCGCAGCGTTCCTCGGCGTGGACGTGGACGAGCACCGCATTCGCCGTCGGGTGGAAACCGCGTACTGCGACCGCATCGCTCATGATCTGGACGACGCGCTCCGACTCGTGCTCGGTGCGCGGGAGCGGCGAGAGCCGTTGTCGGTGGGCCTGGTCGGCAACATTGCCGAAGTGCTGCCCGAGCTGGTTCGCCGCGGCATCATCCCCGACGTGGTCACCGATCAGACGTCGGCACACGATCTCCGCCTCGGCTACATCCCGGCCGGTGTCATGGTGGACGAGGCAGCCGAACTCCGTGACCGCGATCCCGCGGGCTACGAAGCCCGGGTGCTGGATTCGATGGTGGCCCACGTTGACGCGATGCTGGCGCTCAAGGCCCGCGGCGCGATCGTCTTCGACTACGGTAACAACCTCCGGGGCCAGGTAGCGGACCATCGCGGGTTCGCCCGCGCATTTGAGATCCCCGGCTTCGTGCCCGCGTTCATCCGCCCGCTGTTTTGCAAAGGCGCGGGGCCCTTCCGGTGGGCGGCCCTGTCGGGAGATCCGGCCGACATCGCCGCGACCGACCAGGCCGTCCTGGAGACGTTCCCGGCCAACGAATCTCTGGCGCGGTGGATCCGGATCGCTGGTCGGAAGGTGGCGTTCCAAGGCCTGCCCGCCCGAATTTGCTGGCTGGAGTACGGCGAACGAGCGGAGATGGGACTTCGATTCAATCACATGGTGAAAACGGGTAGGGTGAGAGCACCCCTGGTGATCGGCCGCGACCACCTCGACACCGGGTCAGTCGCGTCCCCCAACCGCGAAACGGAGGCGATGCGCGACGGCTCCGACGCCATCGCCGACTGGCCCCTGCTCAACGCCATGGTCAACACCTCAGCCGGCGCGACGTGGGTCTCGATCCACCACGGCGGCGGCGTGGGGATCGGGCGATCGATCCACGCCGGCATGGTGGCCGTCGCCGACGGCAGCCCGGAGGCAGAGCGGCGGCTGCGGCTGGTGCTGACCAGCGACCCGGCCACGGGAGTGATCCGGCACACCGATGCCGGCTACGAGGAGGCGGTCCGCTGCGCGGGGGAGCGCG
>DATAFP010000084.1:0-15530 GCA_036257415.1 Gemmatimonadales bacterium | reverse complement strand
GAAGCCGAATTGCGTGCGCTGCGTGCGCAACTGAATCCGCACTTCCTGTTCAACAGCCTGAACAGTCTGCGAGGGTTGGTTACCGAGGACCCCGCTCGGGCTCAAGAAGCCATCACCGGACTGGCCGCGTTGCTCCGTTTCGCCTTGCTCTCGAGCCGCGCTCGAACGATCACGCTCGAGCGCGAGCTGGAAGCCACCAGGCACTACCTCGACCTCGAGCGGCTCCGATTCGAGGCCCGGCTGCGGCATCGGATCGAGGTGGATCCCGAAGCGCTCGACCACCCGGTTCCGCCGATGCTAGTGCAGACGCTGGTGGAAAACGCCATCAAGCATGGGATCGCGAAATTGCCGGACGGCGGCGCCATTCGCATAGAGGCGACGAGGCGCTCGCACGACCTGTACCTCCGGGTCACGAACACCGGAACCCTTACGGCCACGGGCAAAAGCGGCGGCATCGGACTGGCGAATTCGCTGGAGCGGCTCCGGCTGGCTTTCGGTGATCGCGCCCAGCTCACCCTTTCGACCTCGGCGCCTGGCGAGGTCAGTTGCGAGGTGATCGTACCCACGCCGGCGAGCCCGCCCGCCACCGAGCTCGTAGCAGTACGGAAAGCACCGTGACCAGGCTCAGAGCTCTGATCGTGGATGACGAGCGGCTCGCGCGGAAAGAGCTTGGCCGCCTGCTGGGCCGGCACCCGGAGATCGAGATCGCGGGGGAAGCCGCGAACGCGAAGGAAGCCAGGAAGGCCGTTGTCGACCTGGAGCCCGATGTTCTCTTCCTCGATGTCCAGATGCCCGGAGAGACCGGGTTCGAGCTGCTTGCCTCGCTGGATTCCGTGCCGCTCGTGGTGTTCACCACTGCCTACGACGAGTACGCCCTCAACGCGTTCGAGGTCAGCGCGCTCGACTACCTCCTCAAGCCGATCGATCCCGAGCGGCTCGCGCGGACGGTCGATCGGCTCATGTCCGCGGCACCGAGCGCCCGTGCCTTCCCTGACCGGGCCGAGGTGCGGCTTTCGGAGCAGCATCGGGTATTCGTCGCCCAGGGCGAGCGCTACTGGTTGGTGGGCTGGGCGACATCCGACTCTTCGAGTCGGCCGGCAATTCTACGCGCGTGTTCTTCGGAAGCGAGAAACCGCTCATCGCCCGCTCACTCAGCGATCTCGTGCCCAAGCTCGACGACCGGGTGTTCTTCCAGGCCAACCGCTACCAGATCGTGAACCTGAAGGCCGTCCGGTCCATCCGTGCGTGGTTCGGCGGCCGACTCCTGGCCGAGCTCGAGGGCGGCCACGAGGTGACCCTCTCCCGCCGACGCTCCCGCGTCTTCCGCGAGCGGATGAGCGTCTGAGGAACGCCGCGACCGTTCATCATCCAATCCGACCGCTCAGCCCGACCTCGTTGGTTCTCTGACGCTCCCTGCTGCACTATTGCGCCCGCGCCGGCACGCTGGTGTTGCCGTCGCAGTCACCTCTCGAGCAGGAGCGGATGTTTGCGAGCCAGACTCATCGGCGCTCTCGGCCCGCTGGCGCTTCTGGCCGGGATCGGGACCGGGCTGAACGCCCAGGAGCAAGCCTCACAATCGCCACCGGCGTGGAACGTCACAGTGGGCGTCGGGGCGTTCGCCTTCCCGCGGTATGCGGGCTCCGACGAATACCGCGTGCTGCCGTTTCCCATCCTATCGGTCTCGTTCCGCGACCGACTCTACCTCGGCCCAAGCGCGACGGGCGTGGGGTTCGCCCTCGGCGCCTACGCTATCCGCACGGCGCGGCTGGGGTTTGCACTCGAGGTGGGCGGGCAGGATAGCCGCCCGGCGTCGCGCGCGGGTGCGCTCACGGGGCTCGACGACCGCGACGGAGTGGCTACGGCGGGAGCGCGCTTGAGCTACCGCATCGGCCCGCTGGAAAGCGCCGTCGGAATCGTCAAAGGGTTCAACGATGGCGCCGGCATCGTCGGGACGGCCCGGGTGTCCGTCTCTCACAGCGTGGGCCGGTTCATGATCACGGCCGGCGGCAGCGCCGGCGTGGCCGATGCCCGGCAGATGCGCCGGGAGTTCGGTGTCACGGACGCCGAAGCCGCCAGGCGTCGGTCGTTGATTGCCTCCGGGCACGCCCGGCTGCGGGCCGCCGACGGGATCGCCCACAGTCCCGGAGGAGGCCTGCGTCACCTCGGTGTCTCGGTGTCGCTCGCGTACCTCGTATCACGCCGGTGGTCTCTCATCGCGTTCGGCGGCGGGGAGCGGCTCGGCGGGGAGGCCGCCGCGAGCCCGCTGGTGCGGCGGCGGGAACAGTTCTCCGGCGGCGTGGGCCTCGGGTACCGCTTCTAACATGCAGCCCGGCGATTCCAGATGGTGCGTGGCCGTGGTGCATGCCGCCGACGGCGTACGCTTTCTCACCACCGCTCCCACGCGCGCGGCCCTCGCTCCGCGACTCGCCGCGTACGTCGGGGAGCAGGCAGCCTGGAAGCTCTGGCCCGCCCACGCCGCCCGGGTTCGCGACCTGCTGCGTGCTGGCGCGCTGGACGATGCGGTCGAGCTGTACTTCGCCTCAGTGGGAGAGCGGTGGGACAGCGAGTGGCTGCATGCCGAAGAGATCGCGCCGGTGGACGGGGATAATCGATGAGGATCGGCCTGCAACCAGAGTCGCTGCTGGAGCGGTTCGCGCTGGCGACGGGGAGGGTACCCATCCCGATCGCCCACGCGCTCGGCGGGATGCTGCTCGCCCGGGTGGTCGTGGCGGCCACCCGGCTCGACTTGTTCGAGGCGCTGCGTGCAGAGCCGCTGACCGCCGCGGAAGTGGCGGCACGATGCGGCAGCGAGCCAGCCCCGACGGAGAAGCTGCTCGATGCGCTGGCCACGTCGGGATACCTGCGGCGGCGCGGGCCTTCGTACCGTCTCACCTCCATGTGCCGCCGGTGGCTCCTCAAAGGGAGCTCGACGTCGGTCCGTGACGCGGTCCTCTACGAGCACGTCGAAGCGGGCTGGCTCGCGCGGCTGGAGGAGTTCGTCCGAAGCGGCAGGCCGCTCGATTTTCACGGCTCGATGACCGGGGAGGAGTGGGCGCTCTACCAGCGCGGCATGCGTGCGATCGCCGGGGTCGCGGCCGACGAGCTGGCTCGCCGACTTCCGGTGCCGGCGCATGCCCGCGCGATGCTCGACGTGGGCGGATCGCATGGGTACTACGCCGTCGCGTTGTGCCGGCGCCACCGCGGGCTGCATGCGACCGTACTCGACCTTCCCGAGGCGGTGGAGCACGCGCGGCCGATTCTCGCGAGCGAGAGAATGGGCGACCGCGTGGTCCACCAGACCCAGGACGTGCGCGTGGGCGACTTCGGTACGGCGGCCTATGATGTCGTGCTGATTGCCCAGCTGGTGCACCACTTCGACCAGGTGAGCAATCGGGCGCTGATGGAGCGCCTGTCGCGGGCACTCCGGCCCGGCGGGATTCTGGCCATCGTGGATGCCGTCGGCGGCGGCAACACTCGCGCCCAGACGGCGCGCCTGTTGGATCTCTACTTCGCCTTCACCAGCCGCGCGGGTACCTGGTCGCTGGGCGAGCTGGCCGGTTGGCAGCGCGATGCGGGTTTGGTGCCTCGGGCTCCTTTCCGGCTCCGAACGCTCCCCGACTTCGCGGTGCAGGTCGCGGCCAAACCGGACTGGTGACCATGAAGCGCAGGAAGCTCAGGCTGCTGGCAACCGTGACTGCCGGGCTGCTCGTGACCGGGGCGGCCCTCGGTACCGTGGCGTACCTCAAGAGCAGCGACCTGATTGGCCGGAGGTACGCGCTCGACCCGCTCGTGCCTCCGATCAACTCCGACTCGGAGGGGCTCGCGCGGGGCCGTCACCTGGTGCAGGACGTAATGTCGTGCACCGTATGCCACGGCGATGACCTCGGCGGCACGGTGATCGTTGATGCCAGGCCATTCATGCGCCTGGCCGCGCCGAATCTCACTCGCGGCCGGGGTGGCGTGGCACACGCGCTCGACGATGCCGACTGGGTTCGTGCGATCCGGCATGGCGTGCGCAGGGATGGCCGCGCGCTCGCCGTCATGCCCTCCACCGCCTACCAACATCTGGGCGACGCCGACCTTGGCGCGGTGATCGCATACCTCAAGAGCGTGCCGGCGGTAGATCGCACGTTGCCGCCGCGAGCGTTTGGCCCGATCGCGCGGATTCAGCTCGCGCGGGGAAAGCTCCCCTTTCTTCGAGCCGCGGAGATCAACCACGCAGCCGCTCGGGCGGTCAACACGCCGCCGGCGAGCGTAACGGTCGAGTATGGGCGATACCTCGCCAACGTCGCCGGCTGTACCGACTGCCATGGGCGGACCCTGTCGGGCGGGCGTGTCGCAGTGGCCCCTCCCGGTACGCCGCCCGCCGGCAACCTCAAGGCATTGGTCAGCGCCGGGTGGACGGAGGTCGAATTCGCCCGTGCGCTGCGCGAAGGGACGGGGAGCGGGGGCCGCCAGTTGAACGAGTTCATGCCCTATCGGTCCCTCCGCCTGACGGACGCCGAGCTGAGGGCGGTCTGGACGTTCGTCCGCTCAACCCCGCGGCCGTGACGGGACTGTGACGTTGCGATGGAATTTTCCTGCACTCGACAACCGAAACAGATTCGGAGTTGACGCTCGTTGCCCAACGCCAGCATCCACCGTCGCCGGCGCGCGCTCAGAGCGGCAGTCATCCTACTCTTTCTTGTTCCGTAATCCACTGCGCTCGGGTGCTTCGCGACCCGCGTGGGGGCGGCGCCGACTCAGGAGGCAGGCGGCTTTGTGGTCACGCTCTCGGTTCTGGCAACGCCATCAAGATCCTGGAGGCGCTGGTTGTGGTCTGGGGAGCCAGGCAGCTCTGGCTCGGCCGCGATGAACGCAAGGCGGCTGAACGGGCCGCGGCCGCGCTGGCCCGCAAAGCCGCGAATTATCAGGCCTGGCAGGTGGTCGATACGGTCCAAGGAAAAGGCGGAAGCGGCGGGAGGATCGACGCGCTGCAGGACCTGGTCGCCAACGGCGTGTCGTTGGCGGGCGTCCGGCTCGACGGAGCGTGGCTGGAGGGGATCCAGCTCGAAGGCGCGAAGATAGCGGGCGTGCGCCACGCGCCGCCGGGGTGGCGCGACTGGGTGCTCGCCCGTGGTGCGATGGACGGGGAGCCGGCCGAGCAGCTTCCAACATCCGGTCAGCCGTCCTCGCATCACGGCTCACGCCAACGTGCGCCCTCACGCGCGATAAACTCATCGGCAACAACCGGCCCCCAGCTGCCCGCGGGATAGTTGGGAAAGTGGTCGGGCCGCTTGTTGGCCCAGAAGTCGATAATGGGATCGACCACCGCCCACGCCGCCTCCACCTCGTCGCTTCGGGTAAAGAGCGTGGCCTCGCCGACCATACAATCGAGCAGCAAGGTCTCGTAGGCGTCATGCTCCAGCTCGCCGAACGCCTCGGCGTAGCTGAAGTCCATGTCCACCGAAGCCATCTTCATGTCGACCCCCGGGGCTTTCACGTCGAACCGGAGCGAAATCCCCTCCTTGGGCTGCACCCGGATGACGAGGGTGTTGGGCTCGATGACCTGGCTCTCGGGGATCGGAAACATGAGGTGCGGGGGCTTCCGGAACTCGATGGCGATCTCGGACGCCCGCCTGGGCATCCGCTTGCCCGAGCGGAGATAGAACGGAACGTCGTGCCACCGCCAGTTGTCGACCATGAAGCGGATCGCGCAGTAGGTGGCCGTTCCGCTGTCGGGCGCGACGTTCGGCTCCTCCCGATAGCCCGGGACCGGCTTGCCATCGGTCATGCCGGGCCCGTATTGGCCTCGCACCGCGTAGTCGTGCATCACAGCCGGCGTGATCGGTCGAATGGCCCGAAGCACCTTGACCTTCTCGTCGCGCACGGCGTCGGCGCTGAACGTGACCGGCGGCTCCATCGCCATCAGGGTGAGAAGCTGTAGCAGGTGATTCTGGAACATGTCCCGCACCACACCCGCTTCCTCGTAGTACTTGCCGCGATGCTCGACACCGACACTCTCCGCGACCGTGATCTGGACGTGGTGCACGTGCTGACGGTTGCACACCGGCTCGAAGATCGAATTCGCGAAGCGAAAGACCAAAAGATTCTGGACCGTCTCCTTCCCGAGGTAGTGGTCGATCCGGTAGACCTGATGCTCGGCAAAGGCGCGCCGGACGCACGCGTTCAGCGCGCCGGCGCTTCCGAGGCTCTGACCGAAGGGCTTCTCGATGATGATCCGAACCCAGGGGCGCTGCTTGGGATCCGGTGTCCGCGGCGCGATTCCCGACACGGCCAACTGGTTGATGGTCTCGGAATACAGACTGGGAGGAATGGCCAGGTAGAAGAGCCGTCCGCTGCCGCCGGGGAGCCGAGCGTCGGTCTCGGCCAGCCGTCTTCCAAGGGCTTCGTAGGTGGTCGGGTCGTTCAGTTGGCCCGACTGATAGTAGAGATGACGCGCGAACCGGTCCCAGGCGCCTGGATCCAGAGCCGCGCCGTTCGGCAGGAAGGTCTTGAGGGCGTCCCTCACTCGGTTCCGGAAGGAGCTGTCGTCAAGCGCCTCGCGCGCCACCGTGACGATGGCGAAATCGTCGGGGAGGAGGCCGTCCCCCATCAGGTGGAAGAGGGACGGCATCAGCTTGCGGTGCAGCAGATCACCGGCGCCGAAGATGACGATGGTACACGGCCTCGGCCGCCGGAACTCCCGCGTGGATCCGGGCGGGATCTCCGGCATCGTGACCGCCATCGAAGCCCGCGCGGTCATGACGTCTTCACCGCATGGCCACCGAATTCATTGCGGAGCGCGGCGATGACCTTGGCGCCATACGAGTCGGCCTGGCGGGACCGGAAACGGGTCAGCAGCGAGAGAGTGATGACCGGCGCCGGCACGTCGAGGTCGACCGCCTCCTGAACCGTCCATCGACCTTCGCCCGAGTCTTCCACGTAGCCCTTGAGCGCCGCCAGCTCCGTATCCTTCGCGAAGGCGCGCTCGGCGAGCTCGTTGAGCCAGGAGCGAACCACACTGCCTCGGTTCCACACCGCCGCGATCTGGTGCAAGTCGAGCTTGAAGTCCTTCGACGCATGCAGGATCTCGTACCCCTCCGCGTAAGCCTGCAGCATCCCGTACTCGATCCCGTTGTGGATCATCTTCACATAGTGTCCGGCGCCGGGGGGACCGACGTGGGCGTAGCCATCGGGCGGCGCCAACGTCCGGAAAATGGGCTCGCACCGCTCGAATGCTTCGCGGCTTGCGCCGATCATCAAACAGTAGCCGACCGTGAGGCCCCAGATGCCCCCGCTGGTGCCGGCGTCGACGAACTCGATTGCTTTCTCCCGCAACGTGGACGCGCGACGCTTCGAGTCCTTGTAGTTCGAGTTGCCGCCGTCGATGATGATGTCTCCCTTGTCGAGACCCGGCAGCAGCTGTGCGATCGTGTCTTCCACCGGGGAGCCGGCGGGCACCATCACCCAGACCACCCGTGGGGGCCGGAGCTGACCGCAGAGGGTGACCAGATCCTTCGCGCCCTGTGCGCCCATCGCGACGTGCGCCTTCACGGCCTCCGCGCTCCGATCGAACACCACGAGCTCGTGGCCGCCCTGCACCAGGCGCTGCACCATATTGCCGCCCATCCGGCCAAGGCCGACCATGGCGAGCTGCATCTAGGGACCTCCTGTCAACTCTGCACGCCCAGTCCCGCCAGCTGCTGACGAAGCTGGAGGGCACCAGTGTATCGAAGGGTCTGCATTCCCAACGCGCTGGCCGGCTCGAGGTTCCGCTCCCGGTCGTCGATGAACACCGACTCGCCGGCCTCGGCTTGCGACATCGCCAGCGCCACTTCGTAGATCCGGGGAGCGGGCTTCAGGACGCCCACCCAGCAGGACGAGAAGAAAGCCGCGAAGATCTCGCGCAGGCCGAACTGCGCTATCCGGTGCTGGTTCAACTCGGCCGACTCGTTGTTGATCGTCATCAGGCGATAGCGGCCGCTCCGGCTGAGCGCGCGGGCCAGCTCGATGGCTTCCGGGAAGGGAGCACTCTGCTCCAGCATGTAAGCCTTGAATTCCTCCAGCTCGAACGTCCGGCGCCGATGAAAGACCGCGCACCGCAGGTAC
This sequence comes from Gemmatimonadales bacterium, assembly GCA_036257415.1. GTDB lineage: Bacteria > Gemmatimonadota > Gemmatimonadetes > Gemmatimonadales > GWC2-71-9 > DASQPE01. The sequence continues at coordinate 7,439 of DATAFP010000084.1, read as the reverse complement.
TCGTCCAACCCCATCCGGCCCTGCTCCAGCATCGCGATGGCCTCGCCGTGCCGCTCCTCCAACTCCGCCACGTCCAGGCCGAAGTGGCGGCCGGCCGCGAGTCGCTGCTCCCGGTCCCAACCGTTGGTGCCGAGAACCCCGCCGATATCGAAGAAGACATGGGTGACCGTCACCGCTCGAGCAGACTCAATTCTTCGATGCGGATGACGGGACGCCCACGGGCCCGTAATGCGACGAGATCCCCCTCCGCCTGCGCCGCTTCCAACTGGCCGAAGCTGAAGGACTCACCAGGAATCGGTAGATCCTCCGCCGGCCGCTCCATAATCTGAAGAAAATGCCCGACCGGCGGGCCGCCCTTGTGGAGCTGGCCCGTGGAATGGAGAAACCGGGGCCCGTAACCCACGGTGGTCGCGACCCGAAGCCGATCGCGCAGGCCAAGCCGGATGGCGCCGAGCCGGCGATCGTTCTCCGCTGTGGGCGGCAGATACGCCATGATCGCGAGATAGTCTCCGGACTTGATGCCCGCGAGAAACTCCCGCAGCTCCGCCGCTGAAGCCGCCGGTGTCGCTGCGCTTCTCTTGGCCAACACGGCCTTCGTGTTCGCCTTGCTCTCCGCCACGTTGGGCTGGTCGAACGGGTTGATCCCGAGCACGGCACCGGCCACCGCCGTGGCGAACTCCCAGCGGAAAAATTCCTGCCCCAGATCGTAGCGGTCGTCCAGCCTCAGGTGCACGACAGGATGTCCGGTCTGCTCCAGGGCGGCCAAACGCGATTCGATGCCGCTGTCGGATTCGCCGGTGAGCACCATCGACACGAACACCCGATCTTCACCATACACCTCGGGCGGTCCCAGTGGCTCGTCCACCACCGGCACGATTCCCTTTCCTTCCTTCCCGGTGCTCTCGGCGATGAGCTGTTCCACCCAGAGACCGAAGCTCGCGATCCCGGGCGAGAGCACGAAGGTCGCCTTGTCTCGTCGGCCGAGTGCGCTCTCGCCCAGGATAGTGCCCAGCCAGGCCGCGGGATTTTCCAGGGGCGGCACGCAAGACGCGCTTGCCTCCGCCATCCGGTGGGCGCGATGCAAGAGCAGCTCGAGATCGATGCCGACGAGCGCCGCAGGGACCAGGCCGAAGAACGAGAGGGCCGAATAGCGGCCGCCGATGTCCGCCGGGTTGAGGAAAGTCCGGCGGAACCGCCGCTCATGGGCGAGTTGCTCCAGCGGCGTGCCCGGATCGGTGATGGCGACGAACTGCGAGCCCGGCCCGCCGGTGCGCTCCCAGAAATACCGGAAGAAGCTGTCGCTCTCCTGCGTCGTTCCCGACTTGCTCGAGATGATGAAGAGCGTCTTCGCCAGATCGCCACCCCGCTCCGCCTCCCGTACGGCCCCCGGATCGGTGCTGTCGAGGACGTGGAGCGACGGGTGGCCGGGCGTGGCCCCGAAGGTCCGCCACAGCACCTCGGGCGCCAGACTCGAGCCGCCCATGCCGCAGAGCACCACTCGGCTGAACTCCGCGCGCACCTCATCCGCAAAGGTCCGGAGGGCCTTCACCTGCTGGGCCATCATCTTGCCCACCGTCAGCCAGCCCAGCCGATCGCGGATCTCCGGCGTGTTGGGGTCGTCCTTCCATACCGTCGGATCGCGGGCCCAGATGCGTCTGGGAAGCTGGGCCACATCGCCCGCGTCGAGTCGGTGAGCTACTTCCACCTCGAAGGCCGGGAACACTCCTGAATGTTGGGGCTGAGCCGGCGCGGCAAGCGCCTTCCGCTTCTGCCTGATGACGCCAAGCAGCGTCTCGAACGACTTGGCGAACTTCTCGATTCCATCGTCCTCCAGCGCCCGGGTGACGTCGGCGAAATCCACTCCGCCGGCCGCCAGCCGCTCCATGACCAGGTGGGCCTCGCTGGGGTCGTCCGGCAGGCTTTGTCGCACCGTCCCGTGGTCCTCGAAGAGCTGGAGGGTTGCCGGCGGCATGGTGTTGATGGTGTCGGGGGCGATGAGCGAGTCCACGTACAGCACGTCGGAGTAGCCGGGGTTCTTGGTACCGGTGCTTGCCCAGAGCAGACGCTGGGGCCTGGCGCCGGCAGACGCCAGCCGTTGCCAGTCGGGACTCTTCAGCAGATCGCGAAACCAGGCGTACGCCAGCTGCGCGTTGGCGATCGCGACCCTGCCTCGGAGCTCGAGCAACGTTCCGCCCTTTGTCTCGATGCGGCGATCGGTCTCGCTGTCCACTCGGCTCACGAAGAACGAGGCCACCGACGCCAGCCGGTCGATCGCCCGACCAGCCTTGAGGCGTGACTTGAGCGCCCGAAGATAGGCCTCCGCCACCTGGCGATAGTGCTCCAGGGAGAAGAGCAGCGTGATGTTGACGTTGATGCCCTCGGCGAGGAGGCGCTCGATCGCGGGCCAACCCTCTCTGGTTCCGGGAACCTTGATCATCAGGTTCGGGCGATCCACCTCCGCCCAGAGACGCCGGGCCTCGGCGGTGGTCTGCTCGGTGTCGCGGGCCAGCGTGGGGGAGACCTCCAGCGACACGAACCCGTCCTGACCTTCCGTCGCGTCGTACACCGGCCGGAAAAGATCGGCGGCCAGGCGGACATCCTCGAACGCGAGCAGCTCGAAAATCTCCAGGTCGGTCTTCGGGGCCGTGGCCAGGTTTCTGAGCTGGTCGTCGTAGTCGCTGCTTCCTCCGATGGCATGCTCGAAGATGGTCGGGTTCGAGGTCATGCCGCGCAGGCCGTCGTCGATCAGGGATTGCAGCTCGCCCGAGCGCACCATCCCGCGGCGCAGATAATCCAGCCACACGCTCTGTCCCTGTTCCAGCAGAGCCTGCATGGCAGTTTGAGTCGTGCGTTTGGTCATACCAGGTCCTTTCACCACTCCGCCCTCCCCGCGACCGCAGCCGCGCCAAGCAAACCGACCTTTGGATTCATGATCACGTGCACCGGAATCGTCGACAGCAGCTCGGACATCCGGCCTTTGTCCCGGAAGGCGGTGAGAAAGGGCCCCGTCCTGAGCCGCTCCGCAAGCCGCGGGGCGATGCCGCCCGCGAGATACACGCCGCCGGTCGCGACCGTCATCAGCGCCAGGTTTCCCGCCTGGGCTCCGTAGATCTCGGAGAAGAGATCCAGCGTCTGATCTGACAGGCGGTCGGTTCCCGCTAACCCGTGGCGGGCGATGACCGCCGCCGCGTCTCCGGTTTCCATTTCCGCGCGCACCGCCGCTTGCTCGGGGGCTGCACCCGACGCGGCCAGATACCGGTAGGTGTTGACCAGCCCGGGACCCGAGAGCAGCCGTTCCCAGGAGACCCGCTTGAATTGCTGGCGCAGGAACTCGAGCAGTTCGGTCTGTTGCTTGCCACGCGGGGCGTAGTCGGCGTGTCCACCCTCGGATGCCAGTACCCGGTAATGGTCGCCCTCCCACAACAGGAATCCCTGGCCCAGGCCGGTCCCGGCGCCGATCAGAGCGATGGGCCCGCGCGGCGTCGGGCTACCCTCCTGAAGGGTCGCGAGATCGGATGGACCGAGCAGCTCAATGCCGTATCCCACCGCCACGAAGTCGTTGATGAGCCTGGTGCGGGGAATCCCGATGTCGGCGGCAAGGGTCCGGGCGTTGACCGTCCACGGAAGATTGGGCGCGGTGCAGTCGTCACCCACCACGGGGCAGGCGATCCCGAAGCAAGCCCGGTCGGGATAGGGCGGCAGCTCGTCGCAGAAGCGCTGCACGATGGGCGCCAACCCGGGAAACTCCCGGCTCGGGTACGTGCGCTCGCGCGCCACTCGGGCCGTGCGACCATCCAGCTCAACCACCGCGAGTCGCGCATTGGTGCCGCCCACGTCGCCGGCAAGCACCATCACATCGTGACCCTCCGGTCGGCCAGGCGTTGAGCCGCGGCCTGATCCAGGAACCAGAATCCGCCCCGCGCCAACTGCGCCGGGACCGCCTTCGCCACAACCGGACCCTCGAGCGCGCGAGCGACCATCACCGCCTTGTCCTCGCCAGTCGCGATCACCGCCAGCGTCCGTGCCGCCTCGATCACCGGCGGCGTGATGCTCAACCGCTCGGCCGGCGGCGTGGGACCGACCACCGGCACGACCAGCCGGTGGCGCTCGTCCAGCGCCGCCGATCCGGGATAGAGCGACGCGGTGTGGCCGTCCCGACCCATCCCGAGTATCAGAATATCGAGCCGGAGGGGAAGCGAGCGCTCGTACGCCCGTGCGGCGGCCTCTCGATCGGTGCGCTCGGCCTCCATCCGGTGAATGTGATCGGCGCGAATCGGCACCCGGGTGAGCAAGGCCTGGCTCACCATGCGAAAATTGCTCTCGGGATCGTCGGGGGGTACCGCGCGCTCGTCGCTGAAGAACACGTCAACCCGGTTCCAATCGATGCTCGATTCCTCGGCCAATTGCCGATAGACCGGCTCCGGTGTTCGGCCTCCTGCGAGCCCGAGCGCGCACGACCCCCGCTCGGTAATGGCCCGGGTCACCTCGCGGGCCAACCACTCGGCCGCCAGGCCCACCAGCTCCGCTGAGGTTGCCACCACGATCCGGTCCCTCATCGCTCCAGCGCCTTGATCTTGCCGATCCGCCGCTCGTGGCGCTCCTCATGAGTGAATCGGGCCTCCAGGAAGGCACGTGCCAGCTCCCGCGCCAGCTCGACACCGATCACCCGCGCGCCGAGCACCAGAACGTTCATGTCGTCGTGCTCGACGCCCTGATGGGCCGAGTAGGTGTCGTGGCAAAGGCCGGCACGAATGCCGCGAAGCTTGTTCGCCGCCACCGAGGCTCCCACGCCGCTTCCGCAGATCAGCACACCTCGCTCGACCGAGCCCGCCAGCACGGCGCGCCCCACCCGCTCAGCGATGTCCGGATAGTCCACCGGCTCGGTGCCGTGGGTGCCGAGATCCTCGATTTCGTGCCCCAGCGAGCGCAGCGAGGGAATGAGCTCCTGCTTGAGTGCGTAGCCCGCGTGATCGGCGGCGATGGCGACCATCATCGGGGCGACACGGCCTCCGGCCGTCTGGCGACCTGTCCACGCGCGGCCGTGACCACGCGCTCCACCGTGAAGCCGAACTTCTTTTGGAGCTCCTTGAGCGGAGCGGAAGCGCCGAAGCTCTCCATCCCGATCATGGTTCCACCCGGCCCGACATACCGCTCCCAGCCGAACGTGCTGGCCTGCTCCACCGAAACTCGCGCGGTGACGTCGGGAGGAAGCACGCCGTCGCGGTAGGCGTCGTCCTGCTGCTCGAACAGTTCCCACGACGGCATGCTGACCACCCGGGCGCGAATGCCGTCGGCCGTGAGCCGCTGGAACGCCTCGACGCAGAGCGACACTTCGCTCCCGCTCGCGAGAAGAATCACGTCCGGCTTGCGGTCGTCGGCATCGGCCAGGATGTAGGCGCCCTTCGCGACTCCCGTCGCCGAGGCGTATCGGCCGCGGTCGAACGTCGGGATTGGCTGACGGGAGAGCACCAGGGCGGCCGGGTGGTGTTGGAGTCGCATGATCACCCGCCAGGCCTCGACGACTTCATTGGCGTCGGCCGGACGAATGGTGATGAGACCGGGAATGGCCCGAAGCGAGGCCAGCTGTTCGATCGGCTGGTGGGTGGGACCATCCTCCCCCACGCCGATGGAATCGTGGGTGAAGACATGGATGGTCGGGATCTCCATGATCGCGCTGAGGCGGATGGCGGGCCGGGCGTAATCGCTGAAGATGAGGAAACCGGCGCCGAAGCCGCGCACCTTGGATAGGGAGAGCCCGTTCACCACCGCACCCATCGCGTGCTCGCGCACCCCGAAGTGCATGTTCCGGCCGCCCGGATTGTCCGCCTCCAGGTCGCCCGCCCCTTCGAAGGTGAGCCGGGTCTTGGTGGAAGGGGCGAGGTCGCCGGCGCCGCCGATCAGCCAGGGCACGTTCCGGGCAATCACGTTCAGCACCTTACCCGACGCGTCCCGTCCCGCCATCCCCTTTGGCTCGGCGGGGAACGTGGGGAGCTCGCGATCCCAACCGTCGGGCAACTGGCGCCGCTGCATCTCATGGAGATGATCGGCCAGCTCGGGATTCGGCTCCCGATAATTCTCATAGGTGGTGAGCCACGCCTCGCGCAGCTCGCGCCCGCGCCGCCCGACCCCCTCGCCCAGTCGCTCGCGCACTCCGTCCGGTATCAGGAACTTGGCGTCCTCGGGCCAGCCGTAGACCCGCTTGGTGAGCCGAATCTCCTCCTCGCCGAGTGGCTCGCCGTGGGCCGCGCCGGTGTCCTGCTTGTTGGGCGCGCCGTAAGCGATGTGGCTGTCCACGATGATGAGCGTGGGACGGTCGCTGGTGTTCTTGAAGACCCGGAACGCGCGCCGCAGCATCTCGAGGTCGTTGGCGTCTCCCACCCGGGTCACGTTCCAACCGTAGCCGATGAAGCGGGTGGCGGTATCGTCAGAAAACGCCCAGTCGGTGTGCCCTTCGATCGAGATCTTGTTGTTGTCGTAGATCCAGCAAAGGTTGGAGAGTTCGAGATGCCCGGCCAGCGAGGCCGCTTCTCCTGAGATTCCCTCCATCATGTCGCCGTCGCCGCAGAGGGCGTAGACGTCGTAATCGAACAGCTCGAAGCCTGGACGATTGAAGTAGGCCGCCTGCCAACGGCCCGCGATCGCCATCCCCACGCTGGTCGCGACTCCCTGACCGAGCGGTCCGGTGGTCGTCTCGACCCCGGAGGTCAACCGGTATTCCGGGTGGCCGGGGCACTTGCTGCCGAGCTGGCGGAAGCGCTTGATGTCCTCGAGCTTCACCGACAGCTCGCCCTGCCGCTCGTACTGCGAGTTCACGGCCTTGACGCCGGTGAGATGGAGCATGGCGTACAGCAGCATCGAGGCGTGGCCGTTGGAGAGCACGAAGCGGTCGCGGTTGGGCCAGATCGGGTCGTCGGGGTCGAAGCGGAGGAAATCCTGCCACAGGCAGTAGACGACTGGTGCCAGTGCCATGGGCGTCCCGGGGTGCCCGGAGTTCGCGGCCTGCACCGCGTCCATGGCGAGCGTACGGATGGTATTGATGACCAGCAGGTCGAGGTCTTCGGGGCTCGAGGGCATTGGCGGTGTAACCCACCCGGCGCGGCGACGGTTCCGCACCACACCGGGCCGGGGGGACCGGGATGGTGCTCGGCAAGTTTACGAGTCGATATTGACGCAACCGCCCGGCCGACGCAACGAACGGGTAAATTCCCGCACCACCGCCTCCTCCGCGAGGCTGCTCCAATGCGAATCCAAAAGCTCTCCGCGGGAGCCCTTCTCGCCGTCTCACTCCATTCCGGAACGGTGCGAGGGAAGCTCCCCACCGCGCTACCAAACCCGAATACCACAGCGGCGGGGACGCTCCGTGCTGGCGTGCTCCGGATCGAGCTCGATGCCAAGCTCACCGCGTGGTATCCCGACGGCGACTCGCTCCCCGGCATCGC
>DATAFP010000081.1:0-8287 GCA_036257415.1 Gemmatimonadales bacterium | reverse complement strand
CAGTACTTCGACTGGCAGTGGGCCCGCTCGCTCGACCGCGCTCCCCGATTCGTGGTGACCCTCGTGATGGCGTGGCTCGGACTGCACGGGCTGTTCGTTCAGCGGGCGGTCGATCGAGGTGCCTCCCGCCTGCTCGTCACCCTGTTCCTCGTCACCGGGCTGGGGCTGGTTCTGTACATGAACTTCAAGCCGGGATTCAGTCTCGCGATGGCGGAATGGCCCAACCGATCCCAACACGAGGTGCGCGAGCGTGACTACTTCTTTGTGGCGAGCTTCGTCATCTGGGGGCTATGGATCGGCATCGGTCTCGCGGATGTGGCGCGTACGGTGCGCCTCAGGCTCGCGCACCGTGCGGGACCCAGTGGCTTCGCCGCGACATTTGCGGTGCTGGCGGCGGCTCTCTTGCCGCTCGCCCTCAACGCAACCTCCGCGACCCGCCGCGGCACTCCGGACGCCCGGCTGGCGGCCGACATCGCCTACGATCTCCTCAACACCGTGCCCCCGTACGGCGTGCTCTTCACCAACGGCGACAACGACACATTCCCGCTGTGGTGGGCTCAGGAGGTGGCCGGCACCCGCCCGGACGTGACGGTGGTCTGCCTGTCGCTCGCGCATACCGCGTGGTATCCGCGGCAGCTGCGGGACCGGCCTCTGCGATCGTTCGATCCGGCCTCCGCGCCCGATGTCTGGCGCTCCAGGGTCGCGGCCGCGCCCTCGGGTCCGCTGCACACGATGTCGGACGAGGAGATCGACGGGATCGTGGCGCAACGGATCAACCGTCCGCTTTCCGTGGACATCGGACCGCTCCGACACACCTATCCCGCCGGCACCGTGTTCTACCGGGGCGAGGTAGTCGCTCTCCGCATCATGCAGCAGAGCCTCGGCCGGCGGCCGGTGGTGTGGGCGCTGACCGCGGGACGCGAGCTCGCCGGACTCAGTGAGTACGCCGTGCAGCAAGGAGTCGGCCTTCGGCTGGACACGCTTCCGCCCGACGACGCCGACACCACACTGTATTTCGGCCCCGGGCAGGAGCCGCTCGACATCTCGCTCTCCCAGCAGCTCATGGACCGTGCCTACCGGTACGCCGGCCTCGAGTCCCCCGGCCGCAGGCCGCTGGAGCCCTCTGCCGCTGGCATGGCCAGGCTCCTCGCCGGAGCGATGGGCCGGCTTGCCAAGGCCGAGGCGGCCCGGGGCGACTCGGCGGCGGCCGGTGGCCATGCGGAGCGGGCGCGGCGTATCGTCGGTCCGTAAGCGAGCTATCTCGCATCTGCCAATCGGTTGTCGACTCATTTAAATTCAAGGGCTTATGAGTTTCCCGGGGCTGGCCGACCGGGTGGCCAGAGTTCGTGAGGTCATCCGGGAGCGTCAGGCGAGTGGCGGGTGGACTCATCCGGTCACGATCGTCGCCGTCACCAAGACGCACGGGCCCGATGTAGTGCGCGCCGCCGCCGCGGCTGGCCTCACGGCCGTGGGCGAAAACCGGGTGCAAGAGGCGCTGGCCAAGCAGGAAGCGGTCGGGCCGGTGCCGATCGACTGGCATCTCGTCGGCACGCTCCAGCGGAACAAGGCCCGGCTGGCCGTCGGACGGTTTGCGCTGATTCACTCGGTTGATCGGCTCGAGCTCGCCGGCGAGCTGCACCGCCGATTGCCGCCGGGCGCGCGCCAGGCCGTGCTGGTGCAGGTGAATTGCTCTGGCGAGCCGCAGAAGGGCGGGGTCGAGCCCGACGGGCTGCCGGAGCTGCTCGCCGGCGTCGCCCAGCTCAACGGCTTGGAGGTGCGGGGCCTGATGACCATGGCTGCGCTCACCGAGGATCAGGGCGAACAGCGACGCGCATTCGCCATGCTGCGCAATCTCCGCGATGCTTGCGAGCGCGAGGGACACCGTCTGCCGGACCTCTCGATGGGCATGTCGGCGGACTTCGGCATCGCAGTGGAAGAGGGCGCGACGATCGTGCGCCTGGGGACCGTGTTGTTCGGGGAACGCGCCTATGACTGACGACGCTTTCGCGCTGACGCCGCTGGATGTACGCACCCACGGGTTCGCCCGGGCGGTACGGGGGTACGACCGGGCCCAGGTGGACGATTTCAAGCTGCGACTGTCGTCGGAGATCGAACGTCTCATCCGCGAGCGCATCCAGGCCGAGGAACGGCTCAAGAACGCCCAGGATCAGCTGCGCGCCTATCGCGAGCGGGAGCGCGCGCTCAATGAGGCGCTGGTTGCCGCCCAGCAGCTTCGTGCCGACACCCGGCAGCAGGCGGAGCGCGAGGCCGAGCTGGTGGTGCGCGAGGCCGAAGCCGAGTCGACCCGGATCCTCAACCGGGCGCGCATCGAGGAACAGCTGGTACGCGAGCGGACCGCGGGTGCGTCACGGAACTTCGCGGCGTACGTGGCCGGGCTCCGCGCGCTGATGGAGCGGCACCTCGCGGAGCTCGACGTGCTCGAAGCGGCCGCGCGGGCGTCGTCGCAGCCGCCGGTGGCGCCGGTAGAGCACTCCCCGACGCCGCGGGAGATGGCCGCTGCGGGCAGCGAGGACGACGAGTGACCGCAACCGCTTCCCTGGCCGACGAGGTGCGTACCGCGGCCGCCGCGGTCGCGCGGCGCGCACCGTCGCGGCCGGTGGTGGGCATCGTCCTCGGCACCGGTCTCGGAGGACTGGCGGAGGAGATCGCGGTCGATACGGCGATTCCCTACCAGGACATCCCCGGCTTTCCCCTCTCCACCGTCGAGTCGCACGCCGGCCGCTTGCTGTTCGGTCGGCTGGGAGGCAAGCCGGTGGTGGCGATGCAGGGACGCTTCCATCGGTACGAGGGGTACGACCTCCGCCAGGTGACGTTTCCGGTCCGGGTGCTCCACGCGCTCGGCGCCGACACGCTGGTGGTCTCGAATGCGTGCGGTGGCATGCATCCACTGTGGTCGCCGGGCGACCTGATGCTGATGGCCGACCACATCAACCTGCTGGGTGACAACCCGCTGGTCGGCCCGAACGACGACCGGCTCGGTCCTCGGTTCCCCGACCTGTCCGCCGCGTACGACCCGGCACTTCGCGCCCTCGCGCGCGCGGCGGCGGTGGAGTTGGGCATCACGCTGCGCGAGGGTGTATACGTGGCGGTCCCCGGCCCGAACCTGGAGACCCGCGCCGAGTATCGGATGCTCCGGGCACTCGGCGCGGACGTGGTGGGCATGTCCACCGTGCCCGAGGTGATCGTGGCCAATCACGAGGGCATGCGGGTGCTCGGCCTCTCCATTATCACCGACCAATGCCTGCCGGACGCCCTCGAGCCGGCGGACATCGGCCGCATCATCGAGACCGCGCGGAAGGCGGAGCCGCATCTCACCCGCCTCGTCACCCGCGTAGTGGAGCAGCTCTAGGTGGCACGGTTCCCGGCCTGGCCCGACGTATCTCCCGACGAGATCGAGCGCGACCTGCTCGAGCGCTGGAGGTCGGAAGACCTCTTCCGGCGCACGCTGGACGCGTCGAAGGACGGGGTGCCATACGTGTTCTATGAAGGGCCGCCCACCGCCAACGGCCGGCCCGGCATCCATCACGTCTTCGCGCGCACCATCAAAGACCTCATCTGCCGGTTCCACGCGATGCAGGGGCGCCAGGTGACCCGCATCGCCGGATGGGACACCCACGGCCTGCCGGTCGAGATCGAGGTCGAGAAGGAGCTCGGCATCAACGGGAAAAAGGACATCGAGAGCTACGGCGTCGCGCAGTTCAACGCGCGGGCGCGGCAGAGTGTCTTCAGGTACCAATCCGAATGGGAGGAGCTCTCCGACCGCATCGGCTACTGGCTGGATTACGAGCACCCGTACGTCACCTGCAGCAACGAGTACGTGGAGACGGTGTGGTGGCTGCTCCGCCGCCTCCACGAGCGCGAGCTGCTCTATCGGGGCCACCGGGTGCTGCCGTACTGCCCCCGGTGCGGCACGGTCTTGTCGAGTCACGAGCTCGCGCAGGGCTACGAAGAGGTGACCACGAACTCGGTGTACGTCACCTTCCCGCTCGCCGGCGACCCCAGCCGCCAGCTGCTCATCTGGACCACGACTCCCTGGACCCTCCTGTCCAACGTCGCCGTGGCGGTGCATCCGGAGCTGGAGTACGCCGAGTATCCCGTGGACGGACGCACGATCATCCTCGCCACGGGCCGGGCCGACCTGCCCAGCGGCAAGGAGGAGATCGCTCCCGGCGCGGGCGGCGTCGGCACCGGCCGGCAGAGCGCCAGGGCCCGCCGGACCCTCGTGCCGTTCCGAGCCATCCCGCCGATTCGGACCTTCAAGGGCAGCGAGCTGGTGGGACTTCGGTACCAGCGGCCGCTGGAGGTCGTGCCGCTTCCGGACGACATGGCGTCGCGGGTGGTGATCGCGGCCGACTTCGTCACGGCCCACGACGGCTCGGGCCTGGTGCACATGGCGCCCGCCTTCGGCGCGGACGACTACGCGGCGGGGCAGGACCATGGGCTCGCCCTGGTCCGTCCGGTGGCGGCGGACGGGACCTTCGTCGGCACCACCTGGCCCGAGATCGAAGGCCGCCGCGTCACCGACCGCGAAACCAACGACCTCATCATCCAGCGGCTCAAACGCGACGGCCGGTGGCACCTGACGCAGCCGTACACGCATACTTACCCCCACTGCTGGCGCTGCTCGAGCCCGCTGATCTACTACGCCCGGGATTCGTGGTTCGTCCGGACCTCGGCGGTAAAGCACCGCATGCTCGCCCACAACGCCGAGGTGCAGTGGCATCCGCCGGAAATGGGGTCGGGTCGCTTCGGCGAGTGGCTGGAGAACAACGTCGACTGGGCGCTCTCGCGCGATCGCTACTGGGGCACGCCGCTGCCCGTGTGGGTTTGCGACCGCGACCCGTCGCACGTCGAGGTCGTCGGCTCGTATGCGCAGCTGGCCGAGCGATGGGGCAAGCCGCTCCCGGGGGATTTCGATCCCCACAAGCCATTCGTGGATACCTACGAGTGGGCGTGTCCGTGCGGCGGCCGCATGCGCCGGACCCCGGAGGTGATCGACGCCTGGTTCGATTCGGGCGCCATGCCGTACGCGCAGTGGCATTACCCGTTCGAGCACGAGGCGGAGTTCCAGGCGCACTTCCCGGCCGATTTCATCTGCGAGGGTGTGGACCAGACCCGCGGGTGGTTCTACAGTCTGCTCGCGATCGCGACGACGGCGTTCGACGCGCCGGCCTACCGCAACGTGATCGTCAACGAGCTGGTGCTCGACGCCGAAGGCCAGAAGATGTCGAAGAGCCGGGGCAACGTGGTGAGCCCCTGGGACATGGTCAAGGAATTCGGCGCCGACACGGTACGGCTGTATCTGCTTGCCTCGAGTCAGGTCTGGCTTCCCAAGCGGTTCGACCAGAGCACCATCGCCGAGGTTGCGGGCGGGTTCTTCAACACGTTACGGAACAGCTACAAGTTCTTCGCCGACTACGTTGCCACCGCCCCCCGTGCTGTGCCGCCGAGCCAGCGGGGGCTGGCCGACCGGTGGCTCCTCAGCCGGCTCGACGCGACGGTGGCCGCGGTCGACTACGCGTGGGGCACCTACGATCCGACCGCCGGTGTCCGCGCGATCATGGACTTCGTCGTCGCCGATCTCTCGAACTGGTACGTCCGGCTCAATCGCGCCCGGTTCTGGGCTCCCGACGGAGAGGCAGACGCCGCCGCCGCCGCGACGCTCTACGAGGCGCTGGTTGCCGTCGCCCGCATGCTCGCACCGGCGGCGCCGTTCGCGAGCGACTGGATGCATCGAGCGCTGGTGGGAACCTCGGTGCACCTCGCCCGGTTCCCCACCGTCCAGGGGCACCGCGTGCCGGCGCTCGAAGCCGCGATGGATGCCGTCCGCACGCTGTCGTCGCTCGCCCGCGCGGCTCGCGAGGAAGCCGGTATCCGGGTGCGGCAGCCGCTTCGGCGGATGCAGGTGGCGGTGCCCGCTGCGGTGCGCGACGGCCTCGTGCCCGAGCTGTTGGAGTTGCTCCGCACCGAGGTGAACGTCAAACAGGTCGAGGTAGTGGGAACCGACGCGGAGCTCGTGCGCCTTCGCGCGAAGCCGAACTTCCGCGTGCTGGGGAAGAAGCACGGCAAGCGGACGCCGGAGGTGGCGGCTGCCGTCGAGACCCTGTCGCAGGAGCAGCTGCGCGCGCTGGAGACAGGGCAGTCGCTCGTGATCGACGTGGGCGGCGAGCGGACCACGATCAACCCCGACGACTCGGTGATCGAGCGCGACGTTACCACGGATTGGCTGGTGGCGAGCAGCGGGCCCTACGTGGCGGCGCTGGACCCGCACCTGGATGACGAGCTCCGGCGAGAGGGTTTTGCGCGCGAAGTGGTGAGTCGCATCCAGCGGCTGCGGCGGGAGGCCGGCTATGAGTACACCACGCGTATCCACCTGTGGATCGACGGCGACCGGTCCGCGCTCGACGCGGTCGGCGCGCATGCCGAGACCATCAAGCACGAGACGCTCGCCCGCCGGCTGGAGACCGCGCGGCGGGCGCCCCGACCCGAGGCGCAGCAACAGGTGGAGATCGACGGTCTCGCAGTAGTGGTGGGGGTCCGGCGGTGGGACGAGTCGGCCCAGGGTGGCACCTTAACGACGGAAGTCGCATGAACAAGAAGCAGCTGACCCATCTGGAGAAGCGTCTAATCGAGGAGCGGGCGCGCGTGATGAAGGAGCTCGGTTACTACGATGAGTCCTTCAACAGCTCACTCCAGTCCTCGGACGGCGACCTGTCATCCTATTCCTTCCACATGGCGGATCAGGGTACCGACGCGATGGAGCGGGAGAAACAGTTCCTCTTCGCGTCACAGGAGGGGCGGTATCTCTGGCATGTGAACGAGGCGCTCCGCCGGCTGTACGGCAGTCCGGAGAAGTTCGGGCACTGTCACAACTGCGGCGCCGAGATCGGATTCGAGCGGCTGGATGCGCTGCCGCACGCCCGGCTCTGCATCACCTGCAAGGAAAAGGAAGAGGATGGCAAGCGCCGCTGACCGGCGGCTCTTCTGGATGACCGCGTTGGGCGTGGTGGCGCTGGACTTCGTCACCAAGCTCATCGCCGAATCCGCGTTGCTGCTCACGCCGGGCGTGCCGATCATCGGCGACTGGTTTCAGCTTCGCCTGGTCTACAACCGGGGCGCCGCGTTCGGGCTGCACGTAGGACCCTATTCCCGCTGGGTGTTCTTCGCCGTGGCCGTCGTCGCGGTGTTCGTGCTGAACCGAATGTCGCACACCAGCCCCACCGGCGACCGCTTCAGGCAGCTGGCGCTCGGGCTCGTGGCCGGCGGCGCCGCGGGCAACCTGATCGACCGCGTCCGCAGCGCCCGCGGAGTGGTGGATTTTCTCGACGTCGGCATCGGCGCGCTCCGCTGGCCGACCTTCAACGTGGCCGACATCGCCGTGAGCTGCGGCGGCATCGCGCTCGCGATCGTGCTGTGGCGCGAGGATCAACGCCGCGCGGAGACGGAGTCGGCGCCGGCGGCGTGATGGACGTCGCGTTCTCTGTGGCCGTTCCCCAAACGGAGCGCCTCGACCGCTTCCTCGCCGATCAACTTCAGCTGTCCCGAACCCAGGCCGCCCGCCTCGTCGCCGACAAGGCGGTTCGGGTCGACGGCCGCGAGGCCCGCGCCTCCCGCACCCTCGCGCGCGGCGAGCTGGTCTCGGTCGCATTTCCCGACGCGGAGCCCCCCCGAACGCTGAAGCCCGCCGCGATCGCGCTCAGCCTCGTGTACGAAGACGAGCATCTGGCCGTCATCGACAAGCCAGCCGGCCTGGTAGTTCACCCGGCCCCCGGACATTGGGAGGACACGCTGGTGAACGCGCTGGTCGCTCGGGGCACGACTCTGGCCGGGGGTGCCGAGGGCAGGCCGGGCATCGTCCACCGGCTGGATCGGGACACCTCGGGGTTGATGGTCGTCGCCAAGACCGACCTGGCCCACCGCCGCCTTGGCGCCGCGCTGGCCGCGCGCAAGGTGCGCCGGGCGTACGCCGCACTCGCGTGGGGACACCTGGATCAAGGTCCGCTGGTCATCGACGCGCCACTCGCCCGGCATCCCCGGGACCGAAAGCGCATGCTGGTGACACCGAACGGTCGGCCCGCCCGAACCGAGGCGCACGTGGTCGCTCGGTTCGGCGTGGTCGATCTGCTGCGGCTCGAGCTGCACACCGGGCGCACCCATCAGATCCGGGTTCACCTCGAGCACGTCGGGCATCCTATCGTCGGCGATCCGGTATATGCCGGCGGCGGCAGCCGTCGGATGAGTGGCGCGGCCCGGGCTGAGGCGGATG
>DATAFP010000079.1:0-3277 GCA_036257415.1 Gemmatimonadales bacterium | reverse complement strand
CTTCGAAACCCGCCCGGTGATTAAGCGGGCGGCGACAATCGGGGCGCTCCTGCTGGTCGCCGCCGCCGCAGGAATCGTCGCCATCGCGATCTGGCCGGAGAGCGCGGGCAACGGCGACATCCGGTCGACGGGCACGCAGCGTGGGCTGTCCGCAGCAGGAGAAGCCGGCACGAACCGGATCACGGGCGACTCGAGGACGGGTTCCAAGCAGTCGATCGGAACGTTCGCGGCGAAATTGCCGACGGCCGAGCGCCCCGGTGATGCCCGCTTCGCGCTCTCGCCGGCCGTGCGGCCGCTGCCGGTTCACTATCGCTTCAAGCATCCGCCGATCGCGGGAGTCCTCTTCGACATGAAGAGCGGCCAGGTCCTCTGGCAGCGGAAGCCGGAATTGAAGCGGCCGATCGCAAGCCTGACGAAGATGATGACCGCGCTGATGGTGGCGCGAGGAGACTCGCCGGACGAGCGGGTCAGGGTGAGCCGAAACGCGGCGCACACGCAGGGCTCCGCCACCGGGCTGCTGCCGCAGGGGAGAAAGGTGCCGCTCGAGGCGCTGCTCAAGGCCCTGATCCTGATCTCGGCGAACGATGCCGCGGTGGCGCTCGCCGAGCACGACGGCGGCAGCGTGCCGCATTTCATCAAGGAGATGAACGCCACCGCGGAGGCCATGGGGCTCGACTGCACGCACTTCACGACCCCCAACGGGCTGCGCGACCGCGGCAACTACTCGTGCCCGCGCGACCTCGCCGCCCTGGCGCGCGCCGATCTCGCCAACAAGCGACTGGCCGAGATCGTGCGCATGCGCTCCGCAAAGCCGCACTTCCCGATCAAGGGCAAGCACCTCTACCTCACCAACAACCACTACTTCCTCCAGCACGGCATCGGGGTGCCGGGTGCGCAGGTGACGGGGGTGAAGACCGGTTTCACCGATGCGGCGGGCAGCTGCTACGTGACGACGGCGCGGCTCGGAAAGCACCATCTCGGCCTCGTGCTCCTGCACTCGCCGAGCCCGCTGACACAGGTTCCGGCACTGCTGCGCGCAGGATTCGTGGAGGTCGGGGCGATCGCTCCGCCTGAGCCGGCGCCGCCTGTGGCCATGCCGCCCGCCGGGTAGACCACCCGAGTGCGGGCGCGCATACCAAGCACGCCGACCCTCGTAGGAGTTGCCCTGTGCGCGGCCATCCTGGTGTTCGCCACGGGCGACCTGCTTCACACCGAGTCGCGGCTTCCGGACGCCGGCGGCAGCTGCCGAGAGAGCGACGCCACCTGCCGGAACGCCAGGCTCAGCGAGCAACTGGCGCGCGACCGGGCCGCCGAGCCGCTCCAGGACCAGTACGACACCCGCGCCTGGGTATATGCGTTCGGGATCCTGGCGATCGCGGCGCTAACTGTGGCGTACAGGCTGCGCACGACCCGTCGCCGCGAGTGGCTCCGGATCTTCACCAACGTCGGGGTGGCCGGGGTCTGGCTCGGAATCGGCGCGGTCGTGCTGCTGCTGGTGACGGATGGGAGCTCGGTGGCTCCGCCGCCCGCCCCGCTGCTGATGGTCCCGGTGATTCTGCTGGTCGCGGCAGCGGCGGGCTCCCTGATGGGCCGCTCGGAGGGCTGGGCGGTGCCGGCTCAGGCGAATGGCGTCAGGGAGGTGTTCGTGGAGGCCGGCAGGGTGGCGATCGACATCGGGACGGCCGGTCGGGTTCGGCGATCCCGGATGGAGGAGCTGGCCGGGTTGCTCTCACTGGCGACGCTCTCTCTGACGGCTCTCACCTGTCTCTTCGCGCTCGTGTTCGTGCTCGCTCAGCCGGGGTGTGACGCCAGCGCGAGCCCGCCCGACTGGACCAATCCGGTCGACTCGGTGGCGGCGGTGACCGCCATCGCGGCGATGGCAGCCGCCGTCGGGGCGCTCCTGCTGCGGCGGTGGGTGGTGGCGCTGGTCGGCCTGACCATCTGTCCGGTGGCCGTCCTGTTTGTACTGGCCAGCACCTGCGCGTTCTACTGACCGGCCATTTGCGCAGCGGCGCCCTGGGTATATGAATTGTCATCTATGAGCCCGGTTCTGGAGATCGTGGCCGCGACGGCCCTCGCCTGCGCGCTGGTCACGACCACGTTCCTGCTGCTGACCAGGAACCGGCGGCGGAAGGGAGCGACGATCCTGCGGGAGCGGCAGGCGCGGGTCCAGATGGAGGAGCTCTGCCCGGACGGCTGGGCGGCGCGAATCATCCTCTACGGCGAGCGGGCGCCACTGCCTGACGACGCGCCCGACGGACGCAAGGTATGCGTGGAGTGGACCGAGTACGAGTCGGACGTGGCGGGGCACATCGAGGTGGCGGTGGCGCGCCGTATTTGGGCCCCCACGATCTCGGGCGCGCTCCGTGAGATGCTGGCCGATCGGCAGCTCGACGTGGAGCTCGAGCGGATCGAGCGGCGGGTCATGGAGGACGCCGCGAACGGTGGCGGCCAAACCGGGCCCCCCGCCGCGGGCCCGCGGCGCTAGAGCCACGGCTCAGCCGAAGACCTGGACGTCGGCGATGTCAACGTGGGTCTGAGGCGGTGCCGCGCGCCTAGCCGAAAATCTGAACCTGGGCGATATCGACCGAGGCTCCGGGCATGGAGGGGTCGTGGTAGATGCCCAACCTCAGATGCGAGGGGATCGGGTCACCGGGGCGCAGCTCCGGTCCCGGTGGGCTGATCTCGTACTTCAGGTCATAGGTGCGGAGTACCGGGCTGCTCACTCCCCCGATCGTGATCGCGAATCGCCCTGCGGCGGGATCGGTGCTGTAGGGCGCGTCCACCGTGATGTGGGTCCAGACCCCGACGCGCGCCGGGGTCCTCCAGAGCACCCGCGTGTCGTCCGCGGGACCCGGGGAGGTGGACTGCTTCAGGATCCACTGGTTTTGAATGGCCTGCAGCGAGATCACCGGAGTGCCGTTGGCGTTCGTCGCGGGGTCGGTCTGCTTCATCTGCATGACCACCTGCCACGCATTGCTGTTCATCGGGAAGTTGGAGGGGAGACGCATCCAGTAGGAGGTCACTCGCCGCATGCCGGCCCGGTAGAGATAGAAGGTGTCCGACTCGCCTCCTTCGAAGAGGTAGTCGCTGTCTCCCAGTTCGGCCCGTTCGCTGTTGCCGTGGAAGAGGTCGCCGTCGAGTGCGGTCATTCGCCGGAAAGGGCCGCCGTCGGGCCCACCCGAGGCGAACCACTGGTGGCGCGTCGGCGAGACCGCGTCGATGTCTCCCCAGAGCGGACTCGGGTCCGGATTCGTGGCCAGATCCTCCTTGAGGA
>DATAFP010000227.1:0-9982 GCA_036257415.1 Gemmatimonadales bacterium | reverse complement strand
TCCCCAACTTCAGGACTCAGCCGTTCATCTGGCAGGAGGGTAGCGGATTCTCCCTCTTGCCCGTGTTTGGCTCGGGCGACGACGCCTCGGGAATGGCGGAAGACTTGAACCATTCAAACGACGTCGTTGGCGCGGCGTTCGTGGCCGCATCAGGAACCATTCAGGCGGTGGCATGGCCCGCTGCCGCGGGGATCGTCGGTCTGAACGGGACGGACCCCAACACGAGTGTGGCCCTGGCGATAAACAGCGGGCGCATCGCCGTGGGCTGGACAACGCTCTCCAACGGTGATGCTCGCGGAACCGTATGGAACATTTCCCAGGTGCACCCGCCGACGGCGTCCAGTTCGCCGGTGCAGCGGCGTGGGCGTTGGCTGGCGAGCCCGACTAAGAGTCAGGCGACGGCGTGCCTACGTGCGCGCACCGCGTTGGTGACAAAGACCAGGTTAGTAGCCTGTCTGGAGTCCCGCGGGCTTTAGCCCGGACTCTAACGCAATCAACGCCGCAAAGTCGGGCACAGCCATTCTCGGCCTAGTTGGGCAAATGCCGATTGCCAGTCGGCCGATGGGTAGCCCTGGGCTGGCCGCCCTTGTGTATTGACTACCTAAGCCGGCCCCGTCGTTCCCAGGTAGCGACAACACGAACAGTTCCCACCAGGCGGTCCGCAGTCACGCCCGGCTGGTTGCCGTCCGTTGAGGACGTGGTGATATCCGCCGGACCCGGCGATGTCGAATCCGAAGAGCCGGCCCGAGACACCCACCCCAATGCGATAGGTACGCTCCACCGTTCCCACGAACCAGGCGGGGTAGTCGAGCACGCCGTCCGGACCCTGCACCAGTACGGGTCGTTGATGCGACCTTGGCCTTGCCACTGAATGCTTGAGGTCCCCGGCGTGACCAGGATGCCCGCGGTCGCAGGAATCGAGGCCGAAACGCTGACCAGGTCCATGTCGCTGAAGTTCCGACCCGTGCCGACACCGGCGCCGACGAAGTTCTCCTCTGGAATGAAGGTCCGGAACGCAAGGATGGAGGCCTGCGTATACACAGCGCGCCACCCCAGCCTCCGTAATCCGCCCCGCGCTATATTGTCCCGACCCACGTAGTTAGGATGGCCGCCCGCAGGTTGGCTCGAGGTAGACTGGATGGCGAAACAGGACAGCCTGGATCCGCAAACCCGCGATCTTGTGCGATTCGCCGCGGCAATCGCACAGGGCTACGAGCCGGAGCTCCGCGAGCGGGTCGGTCCCCTCAAAAGCTCGCAGGTTCCAGTTCCATGGGTGGAAGAGCTCGTGCTGCAGTCGGTCTTGATGTGCGGTTATCCCCGCGCGTTGGTGGCCTTCATGGTCTGGCGGAAGTTCGGGGGTATCGCAGCCCCCGCGGAGGATGTCGAAGCGGACTACACCGACATTGCCGCGTGGACAGAACGAGGCGAGCGAACCTGCGCCACCATTTACGGCGACAACTACGCCAAGCTACGGGATACCGTGCGCGCGCTGCACCCGGCCATGGACACCTGGATGATCACCGAGGGCTACGGCCGCGTGTTGTCGCGGCCCGGCCTCGATCTCATGCGGCGGGAACTGTGCACGGTTGCCCAGACGGCTGTACTCGAGACCCCGCGGCAGCTGCACTCCCATCTCCGCGGTTCGCTCCATGCCGGCGCAACGTTCGGCCAGATTGAAGGGGTACTCTCGATCGTGAATCCGCTGCTGTCGTTCGACCAGTGGAAAAAGGTCAAGGAGCTCTGGAAGAGCGTCCGTGAGGGGTGGAGTCCGGGACAGCACTAGATGTTCGTGGATCAGGCGGTCGTCAAAGTCGCCGCCGGAACCGGTGGCTCCGGCGCCTCCTCCTTCGCCCGGTTCAAGTACAAGCCCAAAGGCGGCCCGGACGGCGGAGACGGTGGCCGCGGTGGCAGCGTGTACGTCCGCGCAGACGGCAACCTGGCCACCTTGCTCGACTATCGATACCGCACCATCTGGAAGGCTGAACGCGGGGAGCACGGCAAGGGAAAGACCCAGACGGGCGGAAGCGCGGAGGACATCGAGCTACCGGTTCCTCCAGGCACGGTGGTCAAGGACGCTGAGACCGGCGAGATCCTCGGCGAGGTGCTTCGGTCCGGAGACCGGGTATTGGTAGCTCGGGGCGGCCGCGGTGGTCGGGGCAACGCACGGTTCGCCACTGCAACGCATCAGGCCCCGCGGGAATGGGAGCCCGGCGAAGAGGGCGAGGAGCGAACCCTCGAGCTGGTGCTCAAGCTCATCGCCGATGTGGGGCTCGTGGGTGAGCCGAACGCCGGCAAGAGCACCCTGCTCTCGGTCATCTCCGCCGCTCGGCCCAAGATCGCTGACTACCCCTTCACGACGCTCGAGCCCAATCTCGGGGTCGTCGGGCTCTCCGATCACCGATCCTTCGTGGTTGCGGACATCCCCGGCATCATCGAGGGCGCGCATGCCGGCAAGGGTCTCGGGCTGCGGTTCCTGCAACATCTGGAGCGGACTCGCGTTCTCGCGTTCCTGGTGCCGCTCGACAATCCGGAGCCCGAGCAGGTCTACCAGCGCTTGCGGCGCGAGGTCCTGCTGTACAGCGAAGCACTCCACGCCACCCCGCACATCGTGCTCCTCACCAAGGAGGATCTGCTGCCGCCTGGGACGCCCGCGCCCGTCTTCGACGCACCCGACGCGGCCGGCGTGGTCAGCGTCTCCAGTGTCGCGGGCAGCGGACTCGACGAACTCAAGGAGCTTCTGTGGCGCTTCGTGCAGACGGCTCGGGCAGCCGAACCGACAGCGACGGACGAGTGGACGCCGACCGTGCCGCCTGGGTCGCCGTTGCCCTGACGCCCGGCATCGGCGCGGTCAGGCTCGAAGCGCTGCTCAACGAATTCCACTCCGCCTCCCGCATACTCGACGCAACGGCACCCTCCCTGCGTAGAGCGCGTGGGGTGACGGCGGCGCTTGCAGCGGCGCTTCGAGCCCGAACGTCGGCGGACGGATACCAAATCGTCGCAGCCGCGGAAGCTGCCGGCGGCCGGGTCCTCATCCTGTCCGATGCGGAATTTCCCGATTGCCTCCGGCACGTGGATGAGCCGCCGCCGGTGCTGTTCGCGTCCGGCCGGCTCGAGCTGCTCAGCCGGCCGGCCATCGCGGTGGTCGGGAGCCGGGACCATACGGCGTACGGTGCCACGGTCTGCCGCGCCATCGCGGCGCACGCGGCCGCGGCGGGGGTTGTGGTAGTGAGTGGCATGGCGCGGGGCCTCGATGCCTTGGCCCACACAGCCGCTCTCGATGCGGGGGGTGCAACGATCGGCGTCCTCGGCAACGGACTTGGCGTCGTCTATCCGGCCGCGAACCGCGCCTTGTACAACCGGGTGGCCACCGAGGGGCTTCTGCTCACCGAGTTTCCGCCCGGTGACAAGCCCACGGCCGGAAGCTTCCCGCGGCGAAACCGTCTCATCAGCGGCTTGGCGCGTTTGACGGTGGTAATCGAGGCGGCCGCAGGGTCGGGGGCTCTCATTACTGCGGGTGCCGCGCTGGAGCAGGGTCGTGAGGTGGCCGCGGTTCCCGGGCCGATCACGAGTGCCACGTCGGTGGGCTGCAACCGTCTCATTCGTGATGGGGCCACGCCGCTTCTCGAAGCCGCCGATCTCCATTCCTTCTATCCTGAGATTGCTGCGTGGCCTGAGTCGCCCGCGGCCGGCCCCACCTCACGCCCGCTGCCGGCCGCCCTCTCGCCGGCGGAGCGCGCGCTCGCCGAAGCCCTCGGCTCTGGGCCGGCGCATATCGACCGGTTGGTCGAGCGATTCGAGCGCCCGGTCGCGCTGCTGCTGGCGCAGCTCGGCGTTCTCGAGGTTGCCGGCGTCGTGGAGCAGCGGCCGATGGGCGTGTACCGACGAGTGTAGCGGATGCATCTCTACGTCCACGTGCCGTTCTGCGCCCGCCGCTGCAGCTACTGCGACTTTGCCATCGCGGTTCGCGAGAAGACCCCAGCCGCCGAGTACGTGGCCGCCGTATCGCGCGAGTGGCAGTCGCGCCGGGCCCACCCGGCTTGGACGGATTCGCCCGTCGTGGAGACCATCTACTTCGGCGGGGGGACGCCGTCCCGGCTGCCGCCCGCGCAGCTTGGCACCCTGATCGCCACCGTTTCCGCCGACCGCCCCGTCGCTCCGACAGCCGAGATCACCCTGGAAGCAAACCCGGACGACGTGACCGAAGAGGCCGCCGGCGCGTGGCGTGAGGCCGGGGTGAACCGTCTGTCGCTCGGTGCGCAGTCGTTCGACGACGCGGTTCTTCGATGGATGCACCGCACCCACGATTCTCGTGCCATCCCAGCGGCCGTCGCCGCGGCGCGGACGGCCGGCTTCGGTGACGTTTCGGTGGACCTGATTTTCGGGCTGCCAGCTGAGCTCGAGCGGGACTGGGCTCGAGACCTGGCGTGCGCACTGGCGCTCGAGCCCGAGCACCTCTCGCTCTATGGTCTCACCACCGAGGCCGGCACGCCGCTGGCTCGTTGGACCGAACGGGGCGAAACGCGCCCGGTAAGCGAGCAGTGTTACGCCGCTGAGTACCTCGCTGCCCATGAGGTGTTGGGCCGGGCCGGCTTCGAACACTACGAGGTGTCCAACGCCGCCCGTCCCGGCCATCGGGCGCGGCACAACTCCGCCTACTGGACGCGCGCTTCTTACCTTGGGCTTGGGCCATCGGCGCACAGCGCGGCGACCGGGGAGCGCTGGTGGAATATTCGCGACTGGACGGCGTATGCTCGCGCGGTCGAAAGCGGGGCCGACTGGGTGGCCGCGCGCGAACGGCCTGCCGCCGAGGCTGTCCGGCTCGAGGAGCTTTATCTCGGGCTTCGGACCGCGGAAGGGGTGCGGGCGGAATTGGTCCCGGAGGCTGCCGCCGGCGCCTGGTGCCGGGAGGGTTGGGCCGTGAGCGCGGATGGACGGGTGAAGCTCACGGTGGAGGGCTGGCTTCGGCTCGATGCGCTGGTGGCGTCGGTCTGAGGGACGCTAAATTTCCAGCTATGCCCTCAGGGGAACAGTTGACGGAACGCGAGCTTCGAGTCCTCGAGGCCGTGGTCCAGACCTACATCGAAACGGCGGAACC
Source organism: Gemmatimonadales bacterium (assembly GCA_036257415.1). Taxonomy (GTDB): domain Bacteria; phylum Gemmatimonadota; class Gemmatimonadetes; order Gemmatimonadales; family GWC2-71-9; genus DASQPE01. The sequence continues at coordinate 4,887 of DATAFP010000227.1, read as the reverse complement.
CGCCGGCAGCCAGACCATCGCGCGCCGGTTCGGCCTCGGCGTGTCCCCAGCCACGATCCGAAACGCGATGAGCGAGCTGGAGGAGAAGGGGTTTCTGTTCCATCCGCACACGTCGGCCGGACGGGTGCCCACCGAACGGGCCTACCGCTTATACGTCGACGGGCTGATGCGTGCGTCGCTGCGCCCGTCGCGGAGCGACCGGCAGGCCCTCGCGTCGGAGATCGAGGGATCGCGCAGCACGCTCGACGAGATTCTTCGGCGCGCGGCCCAGGTGCTTGGCGTGCTCACCCAGGAGCTTGGCGTTGCCGTCTCGCCGGCATTCCACGAGCTGGTGCTGGAACGCCTGGAGCTCGTGCCGGTGTCATCCGAACGGCTGCTCCTGGTGTTCAACCTCCGCGGCGGCGTCGTCCGCACGATCTTCGTGCAGGTGAGCGGGGTGCCCATCGCCGCGGCATCGGTGCAGCGCGTGGCGCAGCTTCTGAATGAACGGCTGAGCGGACTCCGCCTCGGGCAAGTCCGCGAATCGCTGGTCGAGCGACTCCGCGACGCCGACGTTCCACCCGGCCACCGCGAGCTGCTCAATATCTTCATCGCCGAGCGGGACGACATTTTCGACCTCGCCCGCGACGGCAGCGCCGTGGTGCTGGGCAGCGCCCAGATGCTGGCGGAACAACCGGAGTTTTCTTCAAACGTCGCAATGCGCGGGCTGCTGCACCTCACCGAGCGGCGAGACCTGCTTCGCCAGGCGCTAGAGGCTCGGAGGCAAGCCGGGCTGTCGATAACAATCGGCGGCGAGAACCTGGATCCGCGCCTGTGTGACTTCACCCTCGTGACGTCCTCCTATCAAGCGGGTGACCTGAAGGGCGTGATCGGGGTGATGGGTCCGACCCGCATGCCGTATGAAAAGATCATCGGGCTGGTGGAACACACGAGCCGTTTGGTGGAAGGCCTCCTCGAGTGAACGATTTTTACGAGCTGCTTGGCGTCGCGCGCGACGCATCCCCCGCCGACATCAAGAAGGCTTATCGCAAGCTCGCGATGGAATACCATCCGGACCGCAATCGCGCGGCAACCGCGGAGGCCAGGTTCAAGGAGATCGCGGAGGCGTACGAGGTGCTGCGCGACCCGCAAAAACGCGCCGCCTACGACCGCTACGGTCGCGCCGGCGTGGGCGCGGGCGCCGGCGGATTCGGGTTCCACCACGTCGACCTGAGCGAAGCGCTCGAGATCTTCATGCGGGATTTCGGGGGGCTGAGCGGGTTGGAGTCATTGTTCGGGGGTGGTCGGGCACAACCCGAAGCGCGCCGAGGCCAGGACATCCGCGTAACCGTCAAGCTCAGTCTCGCCGACGTCGCGACGGGCATCAAGAAAACGGTCAAGCTCCGGACCTTGGAGCGCTGTGAGAACTGCGGCGGTTCCGGGGCCAAGCCCGGCACCAAGCCCTCACTGTGCACCACCTGCGGCGGCAGCGGCGAAGTGCGCCGGGCGTCGCGAAGCATGTTCGGCCAATTCGTCTCGGTGTCGCCGTGCCCCACCTGCGCCGGCGAGGGCCAGGTCATCGCCGAGCAGTGTGAGGTCTGTCGAGGCGACGGACGGGTGCGCGGTGATCGGAGCGTGGCGGTCGACATTCCGGCCGGCGTCTCCGCCAACAACTACGTGACGCTCCGGGGGCAGGGGGCCGCCGGCCCGCGCAACGGCCCGAACGGCGATCTCGTCGTGATGCTCGACATCAAGGACGATGAGCGGTTCGAGCGTCAGGGCAACGATCTGGTGCACGACCTCCCGCTCTCGTTCTCTCAGGCGGCGTTGGGCGGCGAGTTCGACGTGCCGACACCAATCGGCTCCGAGCGCATTCGCGTGCCGGCCGGGACGCAGACCGGCACTCTGCTCCGGCTCAAGGGAAAGGGACTGCCTGCGCTGGGTCAGAGCTCATTGGGCGACCTCCTGATTCAGGTCCATGTTTGGACGCCGGAGAAGCTCAACCCGGACCAGGAGCGGCTGTTCCGCCAGCTCGCCGCCATCGAAGGAGATCCCCCAAAGCGCGAAGCCGGATTCTGGTCCAAGCTCAGGGAAGCGCTCGGCGCATGAGGTGGTGGGCCATCGACGTGCGGACCGCGCCCGAGCATCGGGAGGCCGTCGGCGCGTGGCTCGTGGCGCGTACCGGGCATGCAGTCGAAGAGCGGGACGACGGCGTGCTGGTGGGGTTCACCGCCGACGAGCTCGAGGCCGACCACCTGCTCGCGGAGCTGGCCACCGGCGTCGCGCCCGCGGCGGGCGAGCGTCGGGCACTCGAGCCGGTCGACTGGTCGGTCCGGTGGCGCGACGGACTCGGTCCACGCCGGATTGGACGGCTCACCGTCGCCCCGTCCTGGGCGGTACCGGCGGGAACGACGGAGCCGCTGGTGGTGCTCGATCCGGAGACAGCCTTCGGCAGCGGCGAGCACGGGTCCACCCGCACCGCGCTCGCGTTGCTCGATCGACAGCTCCACGCCGGCGATCGCGTGCTGGACCTCGGGAGCGGGAGCGGCATCCTCGCCATCGCCGCGGTGCGGCTCGGCGCGACCCGCGCGACGGGAATCGAGACCGATCCCGAGGCTAATCAGGTTGCCGCCCGGAACGCCGCGCGAAACGGCGTAGCCGACCGCATTGGCTTTCTCGAGGGCGACGCGGCTGTGCTGGCACCGCTTGCCGGGCCCGCCGAATTGATCTGCTCGAACATTCTCCGCAGCGTCAACGCCGCTCTGCTGCCCGTTATCGCGCGAGCGCTCGCGCCCGGTGGCCGCGCCATCTTCGCCGGGATGGAATCGGACGAGTCCGAGCTGTTTCTGGCCGCGCTCCACGAGGCCGGCTTCCACGTCGTCGACGAGGCCGCCGACGCGGGGTGGTGGGGAGTCGCAGCGCGAATTCGATGATCGTGCTGGTGGATTCCACCGGTGAGGCGGCTCCGACCACCGTGACGCTCGCCGATGGGGAGGACCATCATCTTCGGGTCCGCCGAGCCGATGACGGTGCGCAAGTCGATCTGCGAGACGGGGCCGGGCTGGTAGGTACGGGACGGCTGGTTCGCCGGGGCCGTGGCTGGGGTGTAGAGGTGGACAGTACCCGGCGGGTCGAGCGTCCCATCGCTCTCGTGCTCGCGGTGGGGGCCGGTGACCGGGAGCGGTTCGAGTGGTTGGTCGAGAAGGCCACCGAGTTGGGGGTCACCGCGCTCGCGCCGCTCGAGACTGAGCGCGCGTTGGCCGTCGGCACCAGGCTCCGCCCAGGTCAGGTGGACAAACTTCGGCGGCGTGCGCTCGAGGCGGTCAAGCAGTGCGGAGCGGCCTGGGTTCCTGCCATAGCCGAGCCGGAACCGCTTGCGGCGTTTCTCGCCCGGCCGCAGATGGGTACCCGCTGGCTGGCCGATGCGGGAGGCGGCGCTCCACGCTCGGATGGCCCCGGTGAGCTGACGGTGCTGGTCGGTCCCGAGGGCGGTCTCACCGACCGTGAACGGGCAGCCGCCGGCTCGGCCGGCTACCGAGCCGTCCGGCTCGGTCCGAACGTGCTTCGATTCGAGACTGCCGCCGTCGCGGCCGCGGCGGTGGCCTTCGCGGCGCGCGCACGTGTTCCGGGAGGGTTGCATGAATGACTGTCTCTTTTGCCGCATCGTCGCCGGTCAGATCCCGGCCAAGGTCGTCCGGCGGAACGCCAACGCGGTTGCGTTCCATGACATCAATCCCCAAGCGCCGGTTCACGTGCTCGTGATTCCTACCACCCACGTTGCAGCGGTGCGGGCAGCATCCGGCGCTGACGGTGAAGCGGTGCTGGCACGATCGCTCGCCTTCGCGGCAGAGGTGGCGACCGAGCTCGGCCTCGATAAGGGCGGCTATCGCATCGTCACCAACACCGGACCGGACGCGGGCCAGAGCGTCGATCACTTGCACTTTCATGTGCTCGGCGGGCGCAAGCTCCGATGGCCGCCGGGGTAGCCACGCGGCTTTCGGCGGTCCCGGTTTGGCGTCTAGATTACGTTATGGCAGACGTGGCTGACCTCGCCGCAACGCTTCGGGCCGCGCTGGTGACGGCTCGCAAGTCGCAGAACAAGGATCGCACGCTCGTCCTCAGCACCATTCTCGCCAATCTCAAGAACCGCGAGCTCGAGCTGCAGCGGCCGGTCACTGCAGACGACGTCGTGGACGTGGTCCGCAAGGGCATCAAGCTGCGCCGAGAGGCGGTCGAGCAATACACCAAGGCCGGGCGGCAGGACCTTGCCGACATCGAAGCCGCACAGATCCGGGTGCTCGAGGAGTTCCTCCCGGCCCAGGCCGACACCGGCGAGATCCGCGCGGCGGTGCGCGACGCCATTGCCGGCGGTGCGCGGGACATCGGGAAGGTCATGGGAGCGGTGCTGCCCCGGTTCAAAGGCCGCGCGGACGGCAAGGTGGTGAATCAGATCGTGCGCGAGGAGCTCGCGGCGGGATGACGGCGGAAGGGCAGCCTGCCGACGACGGGGTGCCGGAGGGTTTCGCCACCGGCACCCCGTCGTCGTTGGCGCTCAGCGGATCCGACGAGGCGCTCGAGACTATCGAGTTCGCCGCCGTGCTCGACGGCGTGGCCGGCTATGCCGCGGGTCCGCTCGGTGCCGAGCGGCTCCGCGGCCGCCGGCCTACCGCTGCATTGGAGTGGATCGAGAGCGAGCTTGCCCGGGTCGGCGAGGTGGCCGCGTTATTCCGGAACGGCGACGCGCTGCTGGCCGAGTCGGTGCCGGACGCGCGCCCTGCGCTTGCGAGGCTCCGGGTCCAGGGCAGTGTGTTGGAGGGAGCGGAACTACTCCAGATTGGCCGGGTGCTCGGCGCGGGACGCGCCGTGCACGCGGACCTGTCGCGCGTGGCGCCTCACGCGCCACGCGCG
>DATAFP010000050.1:0-6322 GCA_036257415.1 Gemmatimonadales bacterium | reverse complement strand
TCGTTGTCCTGCACGTGCAGCGTGAGGTTGCAGCCGACGCCGCAGTAGGGACAGATCGTCGGCGTCACCTTCTGCTTACTCTCATCCCACGTCCCCGCCTTCCGATGGTCGTACTCGCTCTTGAACATGAGCGCGCCGGTGGGGCAGACCGCGATGCAATTTCCGCAATACACACAGGCCGACTGCGGCAGCTTCACCGCGAACTCGGTCGAGATCCGGGCGTCGAACCCGCGCCCCGCGACGGTGAGGGCATAGGTGTTCTGGTAGTCTTTCCCGCACGCCTCGACGCACTTGTAGCAGAGGATGCACTTGGTGTAGTCGCGGATGTAGAGCTCGTTGTCCACCTTGGTCGGCTGCGCCACTGTTGCAGCGTACTCGGCGCTGGGCGGCTCGTGGTGTCCCGGCTGGAGTGCATCACGCGCGCCCGCCGGTCCGGGCGGCGCCGGGGGCCCGTAGCGCTCGGGGCGGCACCCGTAGTCGTCGAGCCACGCGGCCACGTCGGGCGTGGTCGAGAGATCCACCGACGAGGCGAGAAACTCGAGCACCATCTTGCGGCTGTGGCGCACCCGCTCGGAATCCGTCTTCACCACCATGCCCGGCTCCGCCTTCCGGGAGCACGCCGGGACCAGCACGCGCGAGCCCTCCACTTCCACGACGCACACCCGGCAGACGTTCACCGGATGCAACGTTTCGAGGTAGCAGAGCGTTGGGATCGGCTTGCCCTGCTGCTCGCATGCCTGCAATAGCGTTGTGCCCTCGGGGACGCTCACCTTCTGCCCGTCGATGGTCAGCTCCACGGGCCGGAGGGGGCGCTTCAATTGAACGAACGGGGCTGCGGTAGCGGTCACCTGGCTGTGGCTCCATCGAAAAGCTTGAGCCGGGTCACCGCCGACTCCACGGCACTGTACGCGGTCTGTCCCAGACCGCAGATCGATGCGTCCTTCATCGCGAGGCCCACCTCGGCCAGCAAGGCCAGCTCGGCGGCGAGGCCGCCGCGAGTTTGCTTGACGTGGATCCGATGCAGCGCCTCTTCCTGCCGCACCGTTCCGACCCGACACGGCACGCACTGACCACACGACTCGTCGCGGAAGAACGCGGCCATGCGGAGCAGGATCGGCACCAGGTCGATGGTGTCGTCGAACACCATGATCACGCCGGAGCCGAGGGTCGCCTGCGCGGCGCGGGCACCCTCGAAGGTGAGCGGCATGTCGAGCTCGTCCGGCCGGACGAATACGCCCGCGGCACCACCAAGCAGGACAGCCTGGAGGGTGCGACCGGGAGCGACCCCGCCGGCCATGTCGTACAGCTGACGCAGGGTCGCCCCCGACTCGACTTCGTAAACGCCGGGACGGGTGACGCAGCCCGACAGGCAGAAGACTCGGGGCCCGGTAGAACCTTCGGTCCCGAGCTTCGCGTATGCCGGGCCGCCCAGCCGGATGATCTCCGGGACGTTGGCCAGGGTCTCGACGTTGTTGATGACGGTCGGCTTGGAGAAGACGCCGGATTGCACCGGGAAAGGCGGCTTGTTCCGTGGCTCGCCGCGGAACCCTTCGATCGAGTTGAAGATCGCCGTCTCTTCGCCGCAGATGTACGCGCCGCCGCCCTTCCGGATCTCGATGTCGAACCGAAAGCCTTGCCCCATCACATCGTCGCCGAGCAGGCCGCGAGCGCGCGCCGAATCGATGGCACCCTGCAGCCGCTCGATGGCGAGCGGATACTCGCCGCGGACGTAGATGAAGCCCCGCTCCGCGCTGGTGGCGTAGCCGGCGATCGTCATCGCCTCGATCACGCTGAACGGATCGCCCTCCATGATGACGCGATCCTTGAACGTACCGGGCTCGGACTCGTCGGCGTTGCAGATCACGTAGTGCGGGCGAACCGGTTGGCGAGCCACCGCGTCCCATTTCCGGCCGGTCGGAAACGCTGCGCCGCCCCGTCCCAGGAGCTTGGCGTCGGTGACCTCGCGAATGATCCCTTCGGGGCCGAGATCGAGCGCGAGCCGCAGCGCGTCATAACCGCCGCGGGACCGATAGTCATCGAGGCTCGTCGGATCGACGATGTTCACCCGTCGCAACAGTCGGAGCTCCGGCGCGCCGGTCTGGGGAAGGCGGGGATGGGGCGTCGTACTGGGCGCCAGATCGCCGCCGACGACGCGGGCGGCCTTGGCCGCGTCCAACTCCCCGAACAACCGTTCGACCGGTGCATCGCCGGCGATGGTCAACAGGGCGGCGGGCGCCTGGTCGCACAGGCCGAGACACGGACTCCGGAGCCAAACGCCCGCGTTGGCTGGTATCTCCGTGTGATCGCCGGCAGGTCCATGGGGGTACGGCGGTCCCACCCTCCGCTCCAGCTCCTCGCACAACTTGTCGGCGCCCTTGCAGCGGCACGCGATATCGTCGCAGACGTGAAGGACCCGCTTGGGACGGGGGACGGTGGACAGGAGCGCGTAGAACGTGGCGACGCCGTACGCATCTGCGGGCGGCACCGACAGCCGCTTGCACACGTAATTGAGCGCACCCTCGCTGATCCATCCCATCCGCGACTGCACGGCGTGGAAGGTGGGAAGCAGCAGATGGCGCCGCGCACGAGCGGCATGACCGCCGAACGCGGTATGGGCATCGCGCTCGGGATCCCGCTCGCCACCCTCCCAGCCGGACGTCGGGGGGCCGAGAAACGCGTCGACGGCGTCGCGCTCCTCGGCGGTAGGCTCTGCATCGAGTAGGTGAAGATCCACTCAGACTCCTCGGTGAGCGGCGGCACCGGCGGCCGCGGCGGCGGGCTCCGCGGAGCGCACCGGCTCGACCCTTACCGCGCACGCCTTGAATTCGGCGGTGCCGGACTTGGGATCGGTCTCGTCGATGGTGAGCAGATTCACCCGCACCTCGTCCTGGAAATGGAACGTCATGAACACGAGGCCCGCGCGGAGCGAGCGGTCGATCCGCGCCGGCGCCACCACGCTGCCCCGGCGCGAGCTCACCCGCACCGGATCACCGCTCAGGAGTCCCAGCCGCTCGGCGTCCTCGGGCGAGAGATCCAGCGTCTCGCCGCGGCGGAGCGGCGACGTGAAGCCGCCGGTCTGCACCCCGGTGTTGTAGGAGTCGAGCCGGCGCCCGGTCGTGAGCAAGAACGGATACTCGTCGTCGGGCATCTCGACCGGACCCTCGTGCTCCACCACCGAGAACGGCGCCGGTGGCCCCTCGATCGGCTCCTTCCATAGCCGGCTGTGAAGGAACAGCTCGCCGGGGTGGTTCTCGTCATAGCACGGCCAGTGAAGGCCACCTTCGCGCTCCAGCCGCTCGTACGTCATCCCGCGGAAGATCGGGGCGAGCGAGCGGATCTCGTTCCACACATCCTCGGCCGTCGGATGACCCCAGTCGTGCCCCAGCCGCTTGGCAATTTCGCCGATGATCCAGCGGTCGTCGCGAGCCTCGCCGGGTGGCTCGAGCGCCTTCCGGAGCCGCTGCACCCGCCGCTCGCTGTTGGTGACCGTGCCTTCCGATTCGCACCAGCTGGACGACGCCGGCAGCACCACGTGCGCCAGCTCGGCGGTGCGGGTGAGCATGACGTCCTGGACGACGAGATGGTCGAGCCCGGTGAGCAGCCGCTCGGCGCGGTGCTGGTCGGCCTCCGCCTGCGCGGGGTTCTCGCCGATAGCGTAGACCGCGTGCATCTCCCCGTGCTCCATCGCCTCGAACATCTCGGTGAGATTCTTGCCGTACCGCGGCTCCAGCGGAACGCCCCAGGCGCGCTCGAACTTGGCGCGCACCTCGGGATCCTTGGTCCAGTCCTGGAACCCGACCAGGCGGTTGGGGATCGCCCCCATGTCACCGCCGCCCTGCACGTTGTTCTGTCCGCGCAGCGGGTTGACCCCCGAGCCATACCGGCCGACGTGCCCGGTGAGGAGCGCGAGGTTGATGAGCGAGAGAACGTTGTCCACCGCGTCGTGGTGCTCGGTGATGCCCAGCGTCCAGCAGATCTCGGCCCGGTCCGCCCGGGCGTAGGTGTGTGCCGCCTCGCGGATCACGTCGGCCGGTACGCCGGTGACCTGCTGGGCAAACTCGAGCGTGTAGGACTCGACGCTAGCGCGATACGCGTCGAAGCCGGTGGTGGCGCGCTTGATGAACGAATGGTTCGCCAGACCTGCGTGGATGATCTCCCGGGCCATCGCGTTCGAGAGCGCGATGTCGGTGCCGACGTGAATGCCGAGCCAGTGATCGGCCCACTCCGCGGAGGCCGTGCGCCGCGGATCCACGACATAGAGCCGCGCCCCACGATGGATCGCCTTCAACACATGGTGGAAGAAGATCGGGTGGTTTTCCCGCGCGTTCGCCCCCCAGAGGAAGATGACGTCCGTCTCTTCCACCTCTCGGTAGGAGCTCGTGCCCCCACCGGCACCAAACACCGTCGCCAGACCGACGACGCTAGGCGCGTGTCAGGTGCGGTTGCAGCTATCGACGTTGTGGCACCGGAAGCCGACCCGGACCAGCTTCTGGGCGAGATAGTTCATCTCGTTGCTGGCCTTGGAGCAGCTGAAGGTGCCGATCGCGTCACCGCCGTGCGCCTCGATCGTGCGCCGGAAGCCGCCAGCGGCGCGGTCGAGCGCTTCGTCCCAGCTCGCGGGACGAAGTACGCCGCGGTCGCGAACCAGCGGCTCGGTGAGGCGGGGGTAGTTCATGGCCATGACAGAGCGCCTCCAATAATGACTTACGGGCTGATGGGGAATTATGACCTGGCCTCACGCCACCTTCAAATTCAGTCCGCCAATCACCTGATAGACCAGGCCGATTGGACGCCTATTTACCTGGCCGGCCCCCCGACCAGAGGCGCGGCATCGGTGATTCCCGCAAGAATCTCCGGGTCCGAGACCAGCGCGAGCAGCTCTCGCGCCGAGGGCGTGAGCGGTTCGCGATCGGGGACCACGAGGCCGACTTTATGGGCGGCGTCCGGCTCCACCAGCGGAATGGCATGCGAGCCGAAGGCCTCACCGAAGAGGTGCAGGAACGTCTGAGGCAGCACGCTGGACCACTGGCCGGAGCGAAGGTGGGAGCACAGCGCGACGATCGAGTTGGTCTCGATATGCGGGCGCACGTCGGCCCCCGCCTCATGGAAATGCCGGTTCACGATCCTGCGGTTCTGCATGTCGGGGGTGAGCAGGCAGAGTGGCACGCGGGCGGCCTCGCGCCAGGTGACTTCCTGGCGGCGCGCGAAGATCCCTCCGGCTGGTGTGAACAAGAAATACCGTTCCAAGTACAGCGGGACCGCCCGCACGTTCGTGAGCGGCTCGTTCTCCAGGTATGTGAGCCCCGCGTCCAGGCTGAAGTCGTCCAGACCCCGCTGGATGTCGACCGAGCTGAGCGAGAGCACCGTGATCACTACTTGGGGATGCTTGAGGGCGAACGGCGAGGTAAGGGCGGACACCATCGGGAGCGTTGTCGGGATCGCGCCCAGCCGGAGTCGCCCCACCAGCCCCGCGCGCAGCTCGCTCGCCTCCTGTTGCATGCTGTCGCAGTCGGAGAGAATCCGCCGGGCCCACTCCAGTACCCGGGAACCCTCGGGCGTGAGCCCCTGGAAGCGTTGCCCTCGCTGGACGATCAACAAGCCGAGCTCCTCTTCGAGCTGCTTGATGCCGCTCGACAGCGTCGGCTGTGTGACACTGCAGGCCTCCGCCGCGCGGGCGAAGTGCCGCTCGTGCGCGAGGGCGACGAGATATTGGAGGTTCCGGATCAGCATGCCTGCGACCGCGGGAGTGAAAGCCTCCCTGAATGTTAACGCTGCCTGGCCCCCCGCGAGCGGCCATGCACAACCCCTGTCAGGACATAGGGTTACCCAGCAGCCTTACCGAATCTCGGCCGGAGGTTATGCTTGACCCCTCTATGAGGGCTCACGGTGCACCCATTTCCAAGCCCACCATTCTGCTCGTGGAGGGGGATGCGTCGCTGCGCCGCTGGCTGGCCGCGCTGCTGGCGGAGGTGGGCTATCAGGTGCTCGAGGCTGGCGAGAGACAGGAGGTGTTGCGCCACCTGCGGAGCCACGAGCCGGTTCACCTCGTCGTTACGGACGCGCGGATCGGCGGAATGCCGGGGGCGGAGGTGGCACAGGAAACCAGCAACCTTCGGCCCGGTGTGCCGGTTGTGCGGCTCATCGGGAGCATGGCGGAGGGGCTGCCGGTCTGGCGGGCCGACCTCGATCCCAGCGTGCTCCTCTGGAAGCCGTTCACCCTTCCGCACTTTCTCGACGTGATTCGAGCGCAGCTGAGCCGACGGGAAGAGACTAAGGAGGTTCGCACCCCGTCGTACACTTTTTTGCGTTGAAGAACGAAAAC
>DATAFP010000046.1:0-2811 GCA_036257415.1 Gemmatimonadales bacterium | reverse complement strand
GGGCCGTAGGGGTGGTGCGCGTAGCCGTCGGCGTCGATCTTCTTGAAGTTGCGGCACCCGCTGCCCTTCGAGGTCCGCTTGAAGCGGTTGTTCAGGCACAGCCACTTGCGGAAGAACTCCTTCGGGCCCATCGCCTTCGGCGCGCGTCCGACCGGTGCCGTCTCGCCGATGAAGATCTTCGCGTTCTTGTTCGCCGCACGGATCCTCGGGATCGCGGCGTCGACCAGGTTGCGGTAGATGTTGGGCGCGCTCTTGGTGGGCTTGATGAACTGGCGGTGGTTGGGCTCGTTCCAGATCGTGAAGTAGAAGACGGCGGGGAGACCGGCGTAGATGCCGGAGTATCGCTTCGCCACCGCGGCCGCGAAGTTTGCGTACTCGCCCGAGCTGGGCCGGAGGTTGACGTTCGCGCCCGTGCCGTTGCCGCCGTCCGTCGCCCAGCGCGGGGCGTCGCCGGTGATCGTGATGATGATCCGCATACCGAGCGCCCGCGCGCTGCGAACCAGGTCGTCGTAACCTCCGAACCCGGGATAGGCGTTCGGGTGGCTGGCGTAGGCGGCCGGGTCCGAGGCATCGAACTTCGGCTTCGTCTTCGAGCTGGGATCCGGTGCGACCTCGTTCCACTTGACCTCGATCCGCAGCGTGTCGACCCCGAGCTCCTTGACCTCTTTCAGCCGCCGCGCGCGCTCCGCGAACGAGGACTTCACGAGTGCCGTGTGGTCCTCGAACACCGACCACTGCCCCTTGGACGCCATCGCGCCGGTGGGAACGAGCAGCGCTCCGACGAGCGCGGCGAGCGTGGTGAGGAGCAGGATCTTTCTGAGACGGGACATTGCGAGTTCGACCTCTTACTTCTGCGGCTTTGCCGCGCGGCTCGTACCGATCACCTGGCTGGTGGAGGCATCGGAGAACGCGGTGAAGCGGTAGGTGGCGGTCTTCGAACTGCGCTTGACCGTGAAGTAACCGCTCGAGTTCGTGCTCAGGCGTGCACCGTCGTTGACCGCCTCGCCGCCCGATACGCGCTGGATCTGGACGGAGCGGATGCCGGTTCCGACCCGCACCCGGCCCCAGATCCGCACGCCGCTCCGCTGCTTCTTCACGCTGATCGGCAGCCGGTAGGCATCGTAGGACGGCTTCACGGCTCCACCGTGATAGCGCAGCCCGGTCTGGAAGCCCGCCCACCGCAGCGCGGCGGGACCGCTGCGCGCCGGGTCGTCGTACACCAGGTACTGCGAGTAGCTCTTCAGTCGCGGGTACCGATAGGAGAACTCCTCGAGCGTGTTCAGGATCTCGGCCTGACGGCTCGGCGTGGTGCCGATGAACGGGTCGGGCGGGTTCGTCTGGTAGCCGAACTCGGTGTTGTAGATGCCGAGGCCACGGCTGATGCGCCCCGCCCGAGCGGCTTTGTCGAGCGCGGACGCGAGGCGGCGGATGCCCACCATGTTCACGATGTCGCGCCCCTTGAAGATCGTGCCCGCCGGCCCATAGGGATGGTGGGCGAACCCGTTGGCGGTCACGCGCTTGAACCCGTTGCAGCCGGCCGCGCGCGCCTTGGCGCCGCGCAGGCGCTTGTAGCGGGCGTCGACGCACAGCCACTGCTGCACGAAGCGCAACGGCCCGATCACCTTGGTCGCCGTCCCGACCGGTGCCAGCTCCCCGACCAGCACCCGAGCCCCGGGCACAGCGGACTTCAGCGCGGGCACCCCTCGCTGCACCATGCGACGGTAGACCCGTGGGGCCTGCGACCGGGGCTTGATGAAGAAGACGTGATTGGGCTCGTTCCAGATCGACCACCATGTGACCTTGGGCAGACCCGAGTAGGTGCCGGAGTAGCGCGTGCCCACCGCACGTGCGAAGTCGGCAAAGTCGCGCGAATCGACCTTGTAGTTGCCGCCGCGTCCACCGGCCGTCGCCCAGTCGGGCGCGTCGGGCGCGAGCGTGATCATCACGCGCAGACCCTTGGCATACGCGCGCTGAACCAGGTCGTCGTACGGCTCGAAGCCTGGGTATGCGCCCGGGTCGGTGGCGTCGAACGACGGCTGGGAATTCGCGCCCGGGTCCCGGGTGACCTCGTTCCACTTGACCTCGATCCGGAGCGCATCGGCACCCAGGGCCTTGATCTCGTTCAGTGTCGCCTCCCGGACGTCTGGGCCGGAGCGCACCAGGTAGGGATGGTCCTCGACCATCGACCACTGCGTCCGCGACGCGGACGCGGCGCCCGGCAGAGCGAGCACGACCGTGAGCGCGGCCAGGACGGCGCATGCACAGGCGTATGAGATCTGAGATCTGGCTCGTGGCATTCTGTGGTCCCCTGCTGGTGGGTTGAACTGATCCGCCGCGTCGCGGCTCACTGCTGGAACGCATCCGCCGGCGCCAGGTTGCGGTGTTCGACGGGTGCGCACCGGAGCCTGCGGAGTGGTGGAGCTAGTTCCCTAGGGTAGCCCGGCCTCCTTACGGAAAAGCCGCTTCACCGTCTCGAAGGCGGGTTTCGGCGCGCCGGCGGCGTCCACCAACCCCTTCTGGTTGTACGGAGACTGGGGTTGCGGGTTGCCGCCGTCATATCCCGGTTTCACCCGGAAATCACGCAGAATCCAGACCAGCGCCCCGTTCAGGTACGGCTTCTGTGCGAAGACTCCGAGGTGGTAGCTGAGGAAATCCGCCTGGAAGTCCCACGTGCCCTTCTCGGTGGGCGGGCCCGCGCGGTTGGCCTCCGCTCCGAATTCGGTCACGAACAGCGCCTGCCTCGGATAGTCGTCGTGGAGGCGGTCCAGGTAGGGCGCCAGGGCGGCACGATCCAGGATCGAGCTCGCCGGG
>DATAFP010000033.1:0-26275 GCA_036257415.1 Gemmatimonadales bacterium | reverse complement strand
CGTGTTCACCCCCAGACGCGAGCGGATGGTGCGCGATCATCACCACCCGCCGGCTGGTGTCGGTCGCCTCCAGATCGGCTCTGAGCGAGTCGGTGACCTCCGATTCCTTGTCGGCGGGGCAGTCGGACGTCGGGTCCACTGGCTTGGGGCCGGCGTGGAGCCACCACTGGGTATCCAGCGCGATGAGCCGGAGGCGTTGCCCCACGTCCACCACCGAGGGACCCGGACAGCCGCCTTCCGGAAGCATCCGGATCCGCTTCCCGCCCCGCTCGGCGATGTGGCTGGCCTGCCGGCGGATGGAGTTCCAGCCGTCGGCGCCCATGCGGGCCCAGTCGTGGTTGCCGGGCACGAAGATGGCCTGCACCCCGGCTTCGCGGGCCACATCGATCTGCGTGTCCAGCCGCCGGATCGCCTCGGTCCTGCCGGGCGCTCCGGTGTCGGGGATACCGCGCGGATAGACGTTGTCGCCCAGGAAGACGATCACCCGTTCGCCGGAGGCCTTCGCCAGGTCGGTGGCGAGAGCCCGAAGCACCGGCTCGTTTCGGCGGTCCGGGGCGCCGGCGTCGCCGATCAGAAACACGGTGGTCTCTACCTGGGCGGGCTCGACCGCTGGCGCCGGTTTGGAGCCCGATGCCGCCCCGCCGCAGGCCGCCACGGCGAGGCTCAAGACCGGTACCCACCGCTTCATTGGGTGAAGACGCGTTGGTGAATTCGCTCGCGGATGCGTGAGAGCGCCGCCCGGAATTGCGGGTCGTTTCGTACCGGGTCGAACAACCTGGAATCGAGCACCCGGAAGTCGAAGCCGACCGGCGAAAGGGTGAAGGCTCGATCGAGCAGTTGCACGGTGCGCGCGGCGTCGCCGGCCTGGGCAAAGTAGCCGGCGGCGATGCCGACCTGGAACACGTGGCCGAAGGAGCCGGCCTGGTAAGCGGTAAGGGTGGAGTCGATCAGCGCGGTCGCCTCCGCCTGGCGGCCGGCCGCGCGAAGGCAGATCGCTCGGGTTTCGGGGTAGCCGTTGAGGTCCAGGTCCAGACATCGTGGCGCCTGGCCCTGCAGCACGTTCGCGAGCGCTTCGATCGCGTGCCCTCCGGCGAATCCCGGCTCGAGCGCGAGCGCCCGCCGGTTTTCCGCGATGGCGATGTCGTGCCGCCCCGCGCCCAGCGCGGTGAGCGCGAGAATCGCGCGGACCGATGGAGAAAGCGGGTCGAGCTGCGCCGCGCGCTGCGCCGCCGCCAGTGCCTCGGGATAGCGGCCTTCCCGCGCGAGCCCGAGCGATGACGCGAGGTGTGCCTGGCTGGAGTTCGGCTGCAACGCCAGCGCCCGCTCGAAATCCGAGCGCATCTCGGGCGGCGGCGCGCCCCCGAAGGCTCGCACGAGCCCCCGCGCGATGTACCCGGCGGCGAGCATCGAGTCGAGCGCGAGCGCCCGGTCGGCGTAGCGCCCGGCTTCGGCGAAGGTGGCGTAGGGCTCCCGGGTTCCGGGATAGCCCAGATGAACCCACGACCGAAGCGCCTCGGAGAGACCGGCATACGCCGGCGCGTAGTTGGAGTCGAGCCGAATGGCTTCGCTGAACGCGTCGATGGCGTGGTTGAGCCCTTCCGGTGTCGGCCTGCCTACCCAGAAGCTGCCGCGGAGGAACGCCTCGTATGCCGGGCTCGAGGGAGTCTCCGCCGGCGACGGCGTACCCAGTCCGGGAACCGTCATCCGAAGCGCGTTGCCCACCTTCCCGGCGATCTCCTGCCGTACCGCGATCACGTCCGCCAGCTCCCGATCGTAGGACTCGGCCCAGAGATGCGCGTCGCTGCGCGCGTCGATGAGCTGCAGGGTAATCCGGATCCGGTCGCCGGAGCGCTGCACCGATCCCTCGAGCACGTGGTCCACCCCGAGTGTGTCGGCGATCTGCGGAATGGTGAGCCCCTTGCCGGCCAGCGCCATCACCGAGGTCCGGGAGATGACCTTGAGGCCGCGCACCCCGGCCAGCTTTGCGATCAGCTCCTCGGTGAGACCCTCGCTCAGGAACGCCGAGCCGGAATCGCTCCCGTAGTTGGCGAGCGGCATGACGGCGATGGACGCCGCACGGGGTTGATTCGACCGTCCACTGGCGGCTGGATTCGGCGGCCGACTACCCCCGCCGGTGAGCATCACGATCCCGAGGGCGAGCGCCACCAGCGCGGCGCCAAGCAGGAGCCAGAGTCCCGCGCGGCTGCCGCGAGCTGGCTCCGCCTCCGGCTCGACCGCTGGCACCGCGGCCGGGGTGACCCGGCGCCCGCCCGCGCTGGCCCGCGCCTCCGGTGGCGTGGCCATAGCGACGACCTGCGTTGCAGCCAGGAGCTGCAGGACATCGCCGAATTCCTTCGCCGTGGCGTATCGCTCCTCCGGGGCCTTGGCGATGGCGCGCTCGATCGCCTCCACCACGCCCGGCGCGAGTCCCGGCCGGAGCTGGGGAAGTGACGGCGGCGGGGTGGTGACGTGCTGCGTCATCACGGTGCGCGCATTCCGACCCATGAACGGCGGCCGACCGGCGAGCATCTCGAAGAGAACGCAGCCAAGTGAGTAGACGTCGCTCCGCCCGTCCACGTCGGGCCTGCCCTCCGCCTGCTCCGGGCTCATGTACGCCGGGGTTCCGATCGGCAGGCCGACGGCGGTGATGCCGGCGGAGGGACCACACACGTTGCAGCTCTCGATGGCGCGGGCGATCCCGAAGTCCGCCACCAGCGCGTGCCCGCCGGAGAGCAGGATATTCTCCGGCTTGATGTCGCGGTGGACCACGCCCTGGGCATGGGCGTACGCCAGCGCGTCCGCCACGTCCCGCGCGATCTCCACTGCCTCGCCCACCGGGAAGCGCGGCTCGCGGGTGAGTCGCTCGCGCAGCGACTCGCCGCCGACGAACGGCATGACGTAGTAGACCAGCCCGTCCTCTTTCCCGGATTCGATCAGAGTGAGAATGTGCGGATGCTGCAGCCGGGCGGTGATCGCGATCTCGCGGACGAACCGCTCCACGCCGATGGTGCCCGTGACCGCACGGTCCAAGAGCTTCACCGCCACGGTCCGGTCCAAGCGGATGTCCTTGGCCTCGAAGACCGTGGACATGCCGCCGTGGCCCAGCTCGCGGATCAGGACGTAGCGCCCGGCGAGGGCGGCCTGCAGCCGCTGATACGTGTCGCGCGTTGTGCTGGCTTCAAGAGCCATCGACGCTCCTCAGCCCATCTCGACGCGGACGTTCTGCGCCCGCCCGCGCTCACGCAATTGGGCCATGAGCAGGTCGGCGGGGACTTTCTTGCGGAGACGAACCTGATATTCGAGTCCGGGAGTGCCATCGGGCGCCTGGACGGACCCACCGAAGCGCCACGCCTTGACCTGGCTTGCCAAAACCAACTCCATGGCCTGCCGCACGGTTCCCGGATCCGTCGCGTAGATCCGGAGCGTTGCGTCAAGCACCTTGCCATTGAGCTCCCCGGTGAGGTCGTCGGCGCTGCGCTGCCGGATCCGTTTGGCCCGCTCGCTCAGCGCGTCGAGCTGCTCGGGGGACAAGGAGCGCAGGACCTCGCGCTCCATCACTGAGACGAACATTCCGGTGCGGTTCGCCTGTGCCGCGGCCCGGGCCCGTTCCAGCCGTGCCCGCGCCCGGGCGCCCTCGAGCGCCTGCGGCATCCGGCCGAAGTCGGTCCACGCCAGGGCGAGCATCACGACGTTGAAGAAGACCGATACCACCAGCGCGATAGGCAGTGCCTGCACGCCGGCAGCGAGCCCGATCGCCATGGCCAGGAAGATGTAGACCGCGTCCTTGGTGTCCCGCAGCGTGTTGCGGAAGTTGAGCGCCGCCACGATGCCCGCGAGGCTGAACGCGAGCGCCAGGCTGTTCTTCACGATGGTCACCACGCCGGACACCACCCCAGGCAGGATCACCAGCGTCTGCACAATCGACTGCCGGTAGCCCTTCTTCTGCCGGGTCATGGTGTAGATCCACGCGACCGGTATCATGAGCAGCGTGGAGCCGAGCATCGTGACCGCGGCGGCGAAGGCGGGATCTACGGGCGACGCCAAGGGGCCGACGTTCCCGAAGGGGGTGCTGAAGTCCCGGTTCCCCTGACCCACGACGTCCTGCATACGGTCGGGGGACAGCAAGGTCGCCAACGAGGGCACGAACCGCATCAGCAGGGCTGAGCCTGCGACGAGGATCACGTAGTACGCCGCCACTTTCGCGAGCGGCATCTCGCTCAGCCGCTCGACGAACGTGCGCTTAGCCGGCCGGGCCATGCGGTTTACCTCCGGGGGCGGGGAGGGAGCAGAACGCCCGCCTGTAAACTATGATTGGGTTTCGGTTTCGGGGAGGCTCCATGGCCGGGCAGGAATCGGGTGGGCGGGGCGCCGTACTCTACTGGATCGGTTGGGCGGTCCTACTGATTACCGTAGTGTCGATTGTCTGGACCCTGTTCCGGAACCCGGCAGAGTTGGGGTTTTGAGGGCGGGAGGAGTGGGAGGAGTGGGAGGAGCGGGAGGAGTGGGAGGAGCGGATGCCCACCGTTCGTTTTCCTCCCTGCCTCCCGCTCCTGCTGCTCCTCCCGCTATATGTGAAACTCCACCATGTCCTCCGCCGTCGGCACCGACACCCGCTTCCGCTGCTGGTGCTCCCCCCCGGTCACGACCGACCGCGGCGGGACGCTGGACGTGAGCCAGACGTTTCCGCCGATGATGCTGTCGTCGCCTACCAGCGTGTCGCCTCCCAGAATCGTGGCGTTGGAGTAGATCACCACCCGGTTTCCGATCGTCGGGTGCCGTTTGACGCGGGAGAGGTCTTTCCGCACCGAGGCGGCGCCCAGCGTGACTCCCTGGTACAGCTTGACCCCGTCGCCCAGCACCGCCGTCGCGCCGATCACCACGCCGGTGCCGTGGTCGATCGAGAACCGTTCGCCGATGTTCGCGGCAGGGTGGATGTCGATCCCGGTCTGCCGGTGGGCGTACTCGGTAAGGAGCCTGGCCGCGAGCGGGGCGCCGAGCCGATGGAGCGCGTGCGCGATCCGATACACCGCGATGGCGAAGAAGCCGGGGTACGCCAGGATGACCTCATCCCGGCTGGCGGCGGCGGGGTCCCCCTGGCAGATGGCGTCCGCGTCGGCGAGCAGGGCCTCGTAGATGGCCGGCAGCTGCTCCAGAAAGCGGCTCGCAGTCTCGCTGGCCGGCCCGGGCTCGAGGTCGGAGCCGAGCAGCGACTGACTCAGGAGTGCATGCAGCCCGCTGGCCTCCGCCTCCACCGTTTCGGCCGGCGCCGCCCCTTTGGCGAAGTGGGGAAACAGGTATCCCAGCACCGCCTCGGCGGCTTCCTCCGCCACCCTGCCCAGGCCGGGCGGCAGTCGGTATGCGCGGCGCGCCGAGCGGATTCGGTCGGTGAACCCGGCCGGGACGGCCGGCGTATTGACAGCGTCGTTTCCGGAAGTCACCTTGGCGCCATCCCTCCCCAAACTCTTCAACTCCGGAGCAACTCCATGGCTGGCCCCGAACCCGCCCCGAGCACCGGCACCGGCCTCGCGCCCAACGTGGCAGGTGCGCTGTCGTACCTTCTCGGCCCCATTACGGGAGTCCTGTTTCTCATCATCGAGAAGAACAGCGCCTTCGTTCGGTTTCACGCCCTCCAGTCGATCGTCTTCGGCGTCATCTGGGTGATCTTCTGGATCGTGCTGTCCGTCATCAGCGGCGTCGTCCCGGTTCTCGGCTGGATCGTCGGTTTTCTGATCTCCGTCGTTGCCGGGCTTGGCGGTCTCGTCATCTGGCTCCTCCTGATGTACAAGGCGTATCAGGGCCAGGAGTGGGAGCTGCCGGTCGCCGGGCCAATAGCCCGCAAGCAGATGGGAAGGGTCACGGTCTAGCCTGCCGCCCCGCACTCGCCGCGCCACGGGGCCAGGAGCCGTTGGCGCGGTTGATATCGGGAAAGGCGTGTGACGGGTCGACCTCGACCCTGATGACCTTGGGCGTGGCGGGCACCGTGACCGCATGCTCGTTCCGGTCGTCGAACCATGTCTCCACCGGCATGGTGAGCGTGTCGATCTTCCCGCCCTCTCGGGTCACCGCCAGGATCACCGGCATGATCGCCTTGCCCTCATTTCCAATCACGATCCGGGTGGAATCGCCTTCGGTCACCACCTGATCCACCGCCTGATCCAGCCGCCAGGTCTCGTAGAACCAGGTTTTCCAGAACCAGTCCAGATCGCGTCCACTCACGTCCTCGACGGTGTTCCAGAAATCGTAGGGCGTGGGATGCTTGTTCATCCAGCGCCGGCCGTACTCGCGCATGGCGCGCTCGAAGGTGTCACGGCCGAGCACCCCGCGCAGCGCTACCAGGACCGTCGCCGGCTTGTAGTACCCCGCCGCGCCGTACGCCGGCTCGCTGTAATAGCGGTCGCCGTACTTCATCAGCGGCTCTTCCAGGCCTGCTTCGGAGATCTGGAGATAGAACTTCCGATTCGCCTCTTCGTCGTCCACCGTCTTGTAGAAGCTCGGGATCGACTGCGACTGGAGGTACTGGGTGAACCCCTCGTCCTGCCAGGTGTATCGCTTCTCGTCCGATCCAACCATCATCGGAAACCACATGTGCCCGATCTCGTGGGTCACCACCTCGTACATCGTCAGGCTGTCCCACGTCCCCCCGATGCACGTCATCATCGGGTACTCCATACCGCCGCAGCCGACCGGGCCGTCCATCGCCGTCATGTGCGCGTAGGGATAGGGCCACAGCAGCTTGGAGTAGAACTCGATCGAGTGCTGGCCGTAGCGCGCCGCCTCGTCCCAGTACGACCGGCGGCCTTCCAGCCGATAGAACGCGCTGACGACCGCCGAGCCGGACCCGGTGTTCGCGGCGGCCGCATCCCACACATAGCGGGGCGAAGCTCCCCAGGCGACGTCGCGCACGTTGGTGGCGCGGAACCGCCAGGTCAGCCGGCCATCGGTGCCGCGTTCGGTGACCGCGCTGTCGGTCTTGTCCTGCTCGGTGACGACCCGCACGACCGTCTTGGAGGTGCGGGCCGAGTCGAGCCGGGCACGGGTGCGAGCCGATAGCACTTCGGCGGCGTTTTGCAGCTCGCCGGTCGCATCCACCAACCAGCCCGACGGGACCGTCAGCGCCACGTCGTAGTCGGCGTAGCCCATGTAGAACTCGGCCTGGCCCAGGTACTGGTCGATCTGCCATCCGTTGACGTCGTCGTACACGGCCATCTGCGGGTACCAGTAGGCCAGGTACCAGACTTCGCCATCCTGTCCAGCGCGGGGCGCGGTTTCCGACGGGACCCGGAAATGCCACTCGAAGTCCATCGACAGCGAGTCGCCCGGAAGGAGCGGCTCGGGCAAGCGGATCTGCATCACGGTGCCGTTCACCGTGTACCCCGGCTCTGCCGGTTTCGCGGTCCCGCTCATGGCCCGCCCCGCCACCGCCACTCGATCGAACTCGATGCCGCCGAGCTTCGGGGTCTGCTGATTCCGCTTGGCGTCGGGGGCGAAAATGTTGTTGTAGGCCTGCACGTAGACCATCGGCAGCGTATCGGGGGAGCGATTGAAGTAGGTGACCGTTCCCTTTCCGACCAGCCGCTTGCCGACCGGCTGCAGCTTCGCCTCGAGCCGATACCGCGCGAACTGCTGCCAATAGCGAGGACCTGGCTGCCCGGTGGGCGTGCGGGTGCCGCGCGCCAGCGCCGCGGTGAATCCCTCGCTCGGCTCGATCCGAAGGCCGGTCGGGACTCTCGGATCGGAATGCCGAGTGGCGGCGGCGGGGCTCGGGGCGGGGGCCGGGCTCGGAGCCGGCGACGAGCGGCCCGACGAGCAAGCGGCGGCGAAGGCGGCCCCGAGAGCGAACACCAGGCCGGTGCGGAGGGCGGGCTGCACCATACGTCTCCTAAGAGGGGTTGCGCCGGACGTTGACGAACGTCCGGCGCCGTACGCACACAACGCCCGCTCCGGTTTCCCCGGGCGGGCACGAACAGAATGGTAGCCGGATGGACCCGCGTGTGGGGCGGCCGAGCCGGGGGAGCGGTCCGGGGTATAACTTGCGGATGTCAGGAGTCTGTCCGTGCGAGTTCCCCTCGACCTCTAAGGTCGAGCTGTCTCGAATTGAACCCGACCGGCGTCTCCCGCAGCATGCAGCGACGTCTCGTCTTCGTGGCCGGCGCGCTATTCGCGGCAGCGTGCCGCTCGGCCCCCGCCGTACCCGCCGGCATCGCATTCGTTCCGGGTGTGCGCGACGCGCGACCGCCGGGTCCCGCGCCGGAGGGCATGGTATGGGTGCCGGGCGGGCGCTTCTGGATGGGATGCGAGGGCTGCAACCTGCCGGACGCGCTCCCACTACATCCGGTGGAGGTGGACGGCTTCTGGATGGACCAGAGTCCGGTCACCAACGCCGAATTCACCCGATTCACCGAGGCCACCGGGTACGTGACGGTAGCGGAACGGCGGCCGGACCCGCGGGACCTGCCGGGCGTTGCGCCCAAAGACCTGGTCCCCGGGTCCGTGGTATTCAGCCCGCCGGCCCGCCGGTTTCCCGGAATCCGCTACGTGGACTGGTGGAGGTGGGTACCGGGTGCAAGCTGGCGTCACCCGGAAGGGCCCGGCAGCCACCTTCGCGGCCGGGCGGATCATCCGGTGGTGCACGTGGCGTTCGAGGACGCGGAAGCGTACGCACGCTGGGCCGGCAAGCAACTCCCCACTGAAGCACAGTACGAGTTCGCCGCCCGCGGTGGCCTCGACCGGCGGCGCTACGCCTGGGGTGACTCGCTCGCGCCCGGGGGCCGGTGGGCTGCCAACATTTTCCAGGGAAGCTTCCCGGTCCGGAACGCGGCGCTGGATGGCTTCGCGGGCACCTCACCGGTGGGGGCGTTTCCGCCGAACGGATTCGGCCTGCGCGACATGGGCGGGAACGTGTGGCAGTGGACCGCCGACTGGTACGACCCGGACGCATACAAACCGCTGGCATCCCGCATCACCCGAAATCCTGCCACGCCTCGGCCGCCCGATGGCAGCCGAGGCGAGCGAGCCATCCGCGGCGGCTCGTTTCTCTGTAGCGACCAGTACTGCACCCGCTATCTCGTCGGCAGCCGTGGCCGGGGCGAGCCGTCCACTGGCGCTTCCAATCTCGGTTTCAGGCTTATCCGGTATTAGCCTTCACACCCGCGGTTCCACCGCTCGCGCGAGGGGATCCGATGCGCTACTGGCAGTACGTCTTCGCAACCATGCTGCTTGCCGCCCCAGCGTCGGCGGCGGCCCAGGTTCAGGCCGAAATCGGACCGTTGATCGGCTACCGTTTTGGTGGCTCCCTCGCCGACAACGCGGGCACCTCCTACGACATCGAGAGTGCGGTGAGCTACGGCGCCGTGGTAGACCTCGACCTGCGCCGCGACCTTGGCGTCGAGCTCGTGTGGACCCACCAAGGAAGTGAGATTGCGCTTAGCGACGTGCTGGAGCCCGGCCCGTTCACGGTCTCGGTGGATCACTGGATGGTCGGCCCATGGAGGGGCTTCGGCAGTCCGGCAGCCCGGGTGCGGCCGTTCGCGTCCTTCCTCCTCGGTGTGTCGCAATTCAGCACCGACATCGCGGAAGGCGAATCGCGGGCACGCTTCGCGCTCGGCGGCGGCGCCGGCACGAAGTTCTTCCCCCATCCGCGGGTGGGCCTGCGGCTCGAGGGACGGGCGTTCTTTACCTTTACCGACGAAGGCACCAACCTGTTCTGCAGCACCGCGCTCAACGCGTGTCCGCTGCAGTTCAAGAGCGACCTCATGGTCCAGGGCGAGTTGGCGGCGAGTGTCGTGGTCGTGCTGGGGCCGCTTCGGCGTCAATGACCACGGGTGCGCGGGTGGAGGCGCCGGCTCACCTGGCCGTCGCCGCCGAAGAGACCCATCTCGCGGGGGAGATCCTCACCGAGCTGGGCAAGGTGATCGTCGGGCAGCGCCACCTGCTCGAGCGATTGGTCACCGGGCTCCTGGCCGACGGCCACGTGTTGCTCGAGGGAGTGCCCGGCTTGGCCAAGACGCTGTCGGTGCGGACCCTCGCCGCGACCGTGTCCGGCTCGTTCCGGCGAGTGCAGTTCACGCCCGACCTCCTGCCTGCCGACCTCATCGGCACCCAGATCTTCAACCAGCGCACCGGCGACTTCACCGTGCAACCGGGGCCGATCTTCACCAACATCCTGCTGGCCGACGAGATCAACCGGGCCCCCGCCAAAGTGCAGAGCGCACTGCTCGAGGCAATGCAGGAGCGGCAGGTGACCATCGGTGGGGAGACGCTGCCGCTGCCGGAGCCGTTCCTGGTCCTCGCCACTCAGAACCCCATCGAGCATGAGGGGACGTATCCGCTCCCCGAGGCCCAGGTGGACCGGTTCATGTTCAAGCTGGTCGTGAGCTATCCCGAACGGCGGGAGGAGCGGCTGGTGCTCGACCGGATGACTGGCCTCGACGAGCCCGCGGCCCGGCCGGTGGTGGACGCGCCCAAGCTGCTCCGGGCGCGGAGGGCGGTGCAGGAGACCTACGCCGATGACCGGGTGAAGGAGTACGTGCTTGACGTGATCTCGGCCACCCGCGAGCCCAGCCTCGCGGGCCTGGGCGATCTCACTCCCATGATCGAATACGGGGCCTCGCCGCGGGCCGGGATTTTTCTTCTCCGGGCCGCGAAGGCGCGCGCAGCGCTCCAGGGCCGAGGCTACGTCACCCCCGACGATATCAAGACGCTGGCGCTCGACGTGCTCCGCCACCGCGTGATCCTCACCTACCGCGCCGACGCCGAGAGCATCACCGCCGACCAGGTTCTCACCCGCATTCTCGCCGCCGTCCGCGTGCCCTGACGCCCGCATGACGCCCGAAGCCGCCGCCGCGGAGGTCCGGCGGATCGAGATCACCACCCGCCACCTCGTCCGCGACATCGTGGCCGGCGAGTACGCCAGCGCGTTCCGGGGCCGGGGCGTGGAATTCGCCGAGGTGCGGGAGTACCAGCCCGGCGACGACATTCGCAGCATCGACTGGAACGTGACCGCGCGGCTCGGCACCGCGTACGTCAAGCGGCATCTGGAGGAGCGCGAGCTCACCGTGATGTTCGCGGTGGACTACAGCGCGTCGGGACGGTTCGGCAGCCGGCGGCGCGCCAAGGCGGAGAGCGGGCTCGAGGTCGCCGCGGTGCTCGCGTTCGCCGCCGCGCGGAGCAACGACCGGATCGGTGCGCTGTGCTTCACCGACCGGGCCGAGCGCTACATTCCGCCCCGCAAGGGCCGGCGGCACGCACTCCGGGTCGTGAGCGAGCTCCTGGCCTACGATCCCGCGGGCAAGCAGACAGATCTCGGCGCGAGCCTGGGCTGGCTCGATACGGTGCTCCGCCGCCGCTCGGTCCTGTTCATTCTTTCCGACTTCATGTCCGATGGCTGGGGTGGCGCGATCGAACGGCTGGCGCGACGGCACGACGTCGTGGCAGTGCGGCTGGTCGACCCCCGCGAGCGCGCGCTGCCCGACGCGGGCCTCGCCGCCCTGGCCGATCCCGAGACCGGAGCCTGGCGCTGGGTGGATACATCGAGCGGCGCCGTGCGGGAGCACTTCGCACGATCGGCCGCAGCCTTCGACGCCGACGTCGAGCGGGAGCTTCGGCACCGTGGCGCGGACCTGCTCGCGCTGGACACGACCGAGCCCTACGGCGAGGCGCTGGTCGGATTCTTTCGCCGGCGGGAGCGGCGTCGGGCTGGGAGCGCGGTGGCACGGTAAGCCGCACCACCGCCCACACCGGCCGGTGATCGCTCGCGCCGCGCACGTTGCGTTCCACGCCGACGCTCAGGATCTGCTCGGGGTGGAAGCCCCGCACCAGGATATGATCCCAGCTCCACAACACGATCGTCTCTCCGAATTTCTTCGTGAGCCAGCGGAAACCGCGCCGCTCGAGGTATCCCGCGATCCCGTAGCTGTTGAAGTCGCCGGGCAGGATGACCGGCTCCGCGGCCGGGGCCGCGTCCCGGAGGATCGTCTCCGCCTGATCCTCCCGCTCGTCGGCCGTAATGCTGACCTGGGTGGAGAGGTGCACCGAGTAGAACCGGACCCGCTCCCGGCCCAGACGGATGATCGCCGCGGTGGCGGTGCGGCGCCCGCCGCGAAAAAAGTTCGCGTGCGGCAGGATCAGCTTCCAGGCGGAGTCGATCGGCCAGCGCGAGAGCACCGCCGGGCCGAAGTAGCGGTCGGTGGAGGGATGGATTGAGGCCGGGAAATAGACGTAGTTCATCCGGAGCGCCCGAGCTATCCGCTGGGCGGCGGCGTCATCCATCTCCTGCAGCGCGATGAGATCGGCGCCCCGCAGGCTGTCGCTCTCCTCGAGCACTTCGATCGCGCGATCGATGTGCGTGGCATACTTCACGTTGAACGTGACGATTCGAATCTTGTCGGGCGCGGTGTCGGGCGCGGGCGGGGCGTAGCGCCCCTCGAACCGCGGCCGCACCGGGTCGAGGAAGTTCACCTGCGGGCTACAGGCCGGCAGGTGAGAACAAAGCAGCAACAGAGCAGTCGAGCGGACGAGCGGCCGTGCAATAACGATCATCTGCTCGTCTGCGCCGCTCCTCTGCACTGCTGCAGGCCCGCGAGGCTCCTCGCCCGGTTCGGTTGCCGATGCAGTGCGGTCTCGAACGCCCGGGCCGCTTCTTCCCGCCGTCCGGCCTGGAGCAGCATCTCGCCGTAGAGCTCGCGGGGGGGCAACACAGCCCCCGGGGTGACCGGGTGTTTTTCGGTCACATCGTCGAGGTCGGCGGCATCGCTGGCTTCGGTGAACGCCTTGGCGGTATCGCCCTGCGCCAGCGTCAGCCAGGCGTTGGCCGCCATCCGTTGAATCCGCACCTGGGTCGACCAATACGCCTGAACCCCGCCGGCAGCCTGAAGGACGTTTTCCAGAGCGGCCAGGCTGTCCACCTCCACCCGCGCCGCGGCGAGGTTGCCGGTCCGGGCCGCGCCCACTGCGCGTGCGAACCGCGTGATGCCCTCGGTGGCTCGCCAGGCGGGCGCCGGACGCACCGGGAGTGCCGCGGCCTCGCGCCACTCGCCCCGTTCCAGGGCATAGCGTGCCGGTATCGCGGCCAGGGCGTAGTTGCTGGTGAGCGAGTTCGGCTCCGCTTCGGCACGCACCGCGGCCGCTTCGTCCACCAACGCTTTGGCCTCCGCCTCCTTCCCCAGCTGCAGGTACGCGTACATCAGATAGTCCCACGCGTGGGCCCGCTGATCCCAGAGTCCCGGCATGCCAAGCCGCTGCTCGAACACGCGGCCCGCCTCGGCGGCGCGGAGGTTGGACGCGACCGACGCGTCCCAGTTCCCGACCCGAGTGTAGATGTGCGAGGGCATGTGCTGCGCGTGCGGCACCGACGGCGCGATGCTGGCGTACCGCTCGGCGGCGGCGACCGCCTCGCTCGCGAGCGGCGGAGAGTCGTAGGCGTGGATCACATAGTGCGCGAGCCCGGGATGGTTGGGGTTCCGAGCCAGCAGCGGCTCCAGGATCGCACCGGCCTTTCGCTGCCGGGCGTAGGTCGTGTCGCCGGCGTCCAGCTGGCCCACGCCGATCAGCGCCAGGGCGTAAAACGCCTTGGCCTCGTTGTCGCCGGGGTGCCGATGGACCAGTTGCTCCAACGCCCTTTCATACGCGGTGAGGCGGACCTTGAATGCGGTCGGGGCATCGTAGCCGCGCCAGAACGTGGCGATCGCCTCGGCATAATCTCGCTGCCGGGTACCGGGCTTCGACGTCCGGACGGCTCGCTCCGCCGCCTCGAGTCCACGCCGGGCGTCAGGCGGCGTGGGCGGAGTCCAGAGCGGATGCAGCAGGCTCATCGCTTGACCCCAATACCCCATGGCGCAATCGCCGTCCGCCTTCGTGGCCTCGGCGAACGCCCTCTCGGCCTCTTCGTACCAGAAAGAGTGGAGCAACGCCACTGCTCGCTCCACCTTGGGCTCCCCGGCCTGGCTGCACCCGGCCGCAAACTCAACCCGCCCGAGCGTCTCGGGCGGCGATCCGGTGTCTGCATGGTCGTGGGTGTGTTCCTGCGCGCCGAGCGCCGGAAAGGGCGAGAGGAACAACGTTGTGAGAATCCCGAAGCGGAGCAGCATGACCGACCTGCCGTTGTGTGTGCGCCGAACGTTGGGGAGCGGTCAGCCGTTGGCAAGGGTGACTGGTTTCCGGACCTGCGACGCTCTAGCGTTAGCCGATGCTCCGCATCTGCACCTCCGTGTTGTTGCTCTCCGCCGGCCCCGCCTTCGCCCAGCAGGACCTCGGCCACCGCTTCACCATCGCGCCTTCCGTCGGCCAGGCCGAGGTAGGCGATCCGATCACGCTCCGCTTCAGTGTCACCTTGCACGAGCGCGATCTGGTCACGGATTCGGTGCCCCGGCCCGGCGAGCTTCCAGAAGGAGTGCGCATCCTCGAGGTGCAGAAGCTCGCCCGGCGGGCTGACCGCGCCCTGGAGGGTGAGGCCCGGGTGGCGGTCTATCGAACCGGTATCACGGCCATCCCCACGTTCGAGATTCCGTTTCTCCGAGTATCCGCGAACATGCGGGGAACCATCAGGAGCGAACCGGCCCGGATCGAGATTGCGTCGGTGGTCCCGCCGGGCAACCCGCCGCTCAGGGATCTCAAGAATTTGGCGCAGGCGGGCGGGGTGGACTGGTTGCCCATCGGGCTCGGGGCGGCTGGGCTTCTGGCGGCGATCGTGGCTATCCGGCGGTGGCGCGCGCGGAGGTCGAGGAGGGCCGAGGAGCACTCGTCCATCGGACCATCGGTCCCTCCGCGCATCGACCCCTATGCGTCGGCGCTCGCGCGCCTGGCCCGGCTCGATCCCACGGACTTGCCCGGCGCTGCCGACGTGGTACGCGACTGCCTGGCCGCGGCTGCCGGCATCCCGGCACTCGAGCAGACGTCGTCCGAGCTCCTGGTGGCGCTGCCGGCGCACTTGAACGGGCGGGAGAACCGCAACCGGCTCGCGACTCTGCTCGCCGACGCCGACCTGATGAAATTCGGCCAGGGTCGGCCGGGTCCCGCCGTCGGCTCTTCTTTCGAATCCGCCCGCGCGCTGCTCGCGAGCTGGCGCACAACTGCGGGACAAGCCCCAGGCGCTGCCGATGCGACTGGCTGAGCCCTGGATCCTCGTTTTGCTTGCGCTTCCGCTGCTAGAGCTCTGGCGTCGCTGGCGCGCGCGCCGCCGCGCTCCCGCCGAGCGGATCGAATTCCCCGCGCTGCAGTTCTTGGCCGGGGCGCCGGCCACACCGCGCACAAGGTGGCCCTGGCTGCCGCGGGCGCTCCGCATCCTTGGCGTCGCGCTGCTCGTCTCCGCGCTGGCGCGGCCCCAAACGCCGCACCACGTCGAGGACATCCGGATCAAGTCGCGCAACCTGATGATCGCGCTCGACATCTCGAGCAGCATGAAGGCGGGCGACTTCCAGCCCGGCAACCGGCTGCAGGTGGCCCGGCGGGTGCTCGCCGATTTCGTCCGCCAGCGGGATGGCGATCTGATGGGGCTGGTGATCTTCTCGGGCCGGGCGTTCCTGCAGGCGCCGCTCACGCCCGATGTCGAGCTGCTCGATCGCTTGCTCAAGCAGGTGGACATCGGGCAGCTGCCCGACGGCACCGCCATCGGCACGGCACTGGCGCTGGCGATCGGCCAGCTCAAGGATCTCCCGCCCGCGGCGAGCGCGGTGGTGCTGGTGACCGACGGGGCCAACAACACCGGCTCGCCTACGCCATACGTGGCGGCCGAGGCGGCGAAGGCGCTCGGGATCCGGATTCACGTCATTGGCCTCAGCACCGCCGACACCACCGGCTTCGACACCGACGGTTTCGTCTGGCGCGAAGGCCGCCAGGCCGACCGGCTGACCCGGGCGGACGAGGCGGTGATGAAGCGGATCACGGCGCGCACCGGCGGTAAGTACTTCCGCGCCACCGACCCCGCGGCGCTGGAAAAGGTCTTCGGGGAGGTCGAGCAGCTGGAGCGGAACGAGGTGCGGATCGGCGAGACCCGCGACTACCGCGAGCTGTTCCCCTTTCTGCTGATTCCGGCGGTGCTGCTGCTCGGGGCGGAGCTCGCGCTGGGATTGGGCCCGTGGCGGGGGCTGCCGTGAGCCGGCTGGCCTTCGCCTGGCCCGAGCTGCTTGCGTTGCTCGCGCTGGTGCCGGTCGTGGCTTGGCTGGTGCGGCGCGCCGAGCTGCGACGACTGGCCGCAGTCGAGCGGTTCGGTGATCCGGTTCTCCTCGCCCGCATGTCGCCGTTGCCCGATCCGAGGCGGCGCATGCTTCGGCACGGGCTTCGGCTTCTGGCGCTCGTCCTCGCGATCGTGGCCCTGGCGCGGCCGCAGGCCGGCGAACGGCCCGCGACGCTCACCCGGACCGGCCGCGACGTCCTCTTGCTGCTGGATCTCTCGCGCTCGATGAACGTTACCGACGTGCGGCCGACTCGGCTCGCCGCGGCGAAGCGCGCCGGCTGGGACGTGACCGCCGCCTCGCCGGGCGATCGAGTGGGGCTCATCGTGTACGGCGGCAGCGCCTTCCTCCAGCTCCCGCTCACCACCGATCACGCAGCGCTCAAGCTGTTCCTCGACGCGGTGAGCAGTGATGATCTGGGCGATCCCGCCACCGATCTCTCCGCCGCGCTCGACGCGGCGGCAAAGACGTTCGAGCGGGAGGGCGAACGCGGTTACCAGGCCGTGCTGGTGCTCTCCGATGGTGAGAGCGTGCAGGGCGACGTCGATCCACCGCTCGAGCGGCTCAAGAAGCAGATGATCCCGGTGTTCAGCGTCGGCGTCGGCAGCGTCGAGGGTGGGCCGGTTCCGGGGGACAGCGCGGAAACGGGCGAGCCCTATCATCGCGACAACATCGGGCGGGTCGTCGTGAGCCAGCTCCAGGAGGGTGAGCTCCTCCACGTGGCGGAAGAAACCGGTGGCGCGTACGAGCGCTGGAACTCGGAAGCGGGCGTGCCCATCGTGGCCGCGCAGCTCGCTAAGCTGGCGACCCGTCCGCTCACCGGCCGTGTGGCCACCAAGCGTGCCGATCGCTTCCAATGGCCGCTCGGGTTGGCGGCGCTGTTTTTGCTGATCGAGCCGCTGGTGTTGCTGAGAACAGGCGGGAACGGGCGAGAAGGGGCGAGACAGGGCGGGAATACAAGTGCCACAGCCGCAGTTCTCGCCTGTTCTCGCCCCTTCCTCGTACCCGTACTGCTACTCGCGTCATGCGACACCGCCGCGCGCCATGCAGCCGCCGGTGAGCGATTGTACGAGAAGGGCGAGTGGCGGGCGGCAAACGACCGGTTCCAACGGGCGTTCGAGAAGAGCGGTGATCCGGCGCTGGCGTACAACTCCGGCAACGCGCTCTATCGGATGAAGCGCTACGAGACCGCCGAGCATCAGTTCCGCGATGCGGCAGGCGCGTCGCCCGAACTGCGGCAGCGGAGCCTCTACAACCTCGGAAACACGCTGCTGCGGGTGGCAGAAGAGGCGAACGAGAACGCCAAGGCCGCGAGCCTCGACCGCGCCATCGTCGCGTACGAAGAGGCGCTCCGGATCGCGCCGGCCGACTCGGACGCAAAGTGGAATCTCGAGATCGCGGTGCGCCGCCGGGGAGACCGGCCAACTGGAAGCTCGTCCGGCCGCGGCCGCAACGCGGACTACGGCCGCGGCGCTCAGAACGTCCCGGGATACGAAGGCAACGAGGAAGCCGCCGTGGGCGCGATGGCCGGGGGCGGCTTCGGCTCGGCGGAAGGCGAGTCGGCCGAAGAATTGAGCGAGAGCGAGGCGCGCCAGCTGCTCGATGCAGTGCAGCGGGAGCAGCTGGCCAGCCACGACGGGAAGCGCTCCAGCAAGCCCGCCTCCGGCGAGAAGGATTGGTAAGGCCCCCTCAGGAGGACCGAGATGTCTCAGACGACCATCCAGCAGGCGCGCTTCCGGCGCGTGGAAGCTGACGTGCTGCTGCCGGCGGGCTGGCTCGAGGGTACGTTCGTCGTGCCCGAGACCCAGAGCCTCCAGGATTTTCTGGAGCACGCGGGCGCCTTTCTCAAGCTCACCGACGCGCGGGTGCCGGGGCACGGGGAGGTCGTGCCGTTCTTCGCGGTGCAGCGCGGCGCCGTCGAGCTGATCGCCCCGAAGATCGCGGACGACCGGATCGAGACCGCGGGCAGCGCGGGGCACACGGCCCCATGGAGCATCTCCTGCCTCTTTCACCGCGGCGCGGTCCACGGCAGTCTCGACTTCCTGATGAATCTCCGGCTGTCGGACTACCTCCGGCAGCAGACCGGGTTCCTCCTGCTTCGCGAGGCGAGCTGGGTGCCAGTGGATCAGGGTCGCGACGACGTTGCCCGGCGGTGGTCGATGGCGTTCGTCAACGTGCCGCAGGTCAACGGCATCTCGGAGGCCGTGGACCAGCGCGGCCGGGGGCATCCCAGCAAGCTGGCGCCATCCGAGTTCGAGCTGTCTGAGGCCCCGCCCACCTACGCCTAGCCCGGCATCATCATTGCTTTTACGCCCGCCAATTCTGCCCCCAGACGCTCCTCGTGTTGCAATATGCGACCGGGGCGTTTCGACGGGCGGCCGGTAGAATCCCGTAACGTCAAGGAAGTCAGTGACTTCACTAGGGAGCGAAAGCGACGGGGAGCAGACGCCCCCCAAACGAAGCCTGCCGTCCGCAGCCTACCGGCCCGGTCCCGCCACGCTGGGTGTGGCGATTTACGGGCTTTTGTACCTCGCATGGGAGCGGACCGGGTGGGGCAGTGACACCCTGCGGAACGTCGTCAGCAACGTCGCCTTCATGCCGCTCAACCTGTCGGTGGCGGCGATCCTGGGACGGGCATCCCGAAACGATTCGCTTCCCTCCGGCACCCGGCAGGCCCTCGCGCTCCTCGCGCTCGGCTCGGTCTTCGTCTTCTGCGGAAACGTCGTCTCCACCTACTACGTCCTCGCGCTCGATGCTAACCCCCAGGTCTCCTGGGCCGACGCGTTCTATCTCAGCGACAGCGCGCTGATCTTCGCCGCGCTGCTGTCGTTGCCCATCTCCCGGCGCACTCGGCTCGAGCGGTGGAAGTTCGCCCTCGACGCGGCGATGGTGCTGATCTCCGGCGGGGTGGGCATTTGGTACTTCTCGGTCCGCCCCACCATGGCCGCCGGCATCGAAAGCCTCAGCGTGACTCTGGTGACGTCGGCCTATCCGATGGTGAGCCTGCTGGTGCTGCTCGGCGTAACCACGGTGCTGCTCCGCGGCGCGCTCGACCCCAACCGCCGGGCGCTCAATCTGATCCTCAGCGGCCTGCTGCTCAGCGTGGTGGCCGACCTCACCTTCGACCTGGTGCAGCTCGAGGAGGGGGGGCGCACCGCCAGCGTCATCGACGGCGTCTACCTGCTGTTCTACATGCTGCTGGTGGCGGGCGGCGAGCTGTACCTGCGTTTCCCGATCCCCCACGTCGCGTCGGCCGGCGAATTCCGGCCCCGGGCGCAGCCGCTGAGCCCGCTGCCGTACTTCGCCGTGGGGACCACGTACGCCCTGTTGCTCTACACCGCGCTCCGGGAGTGGACCGATCCGGTGAGCGGCGTCGCGGTGGGCGCGGCGTGCGTCACCGGCCTCGTGGTGGTCCGCCAGCTCCTTGCGGTCCGGGAAAACGTGCGGCTCCTGGCCGAGACGGCGCTCCGCCAGAACGAGGCGCGCTTCCGCGCGCTGGTGCAGCACTCGTCCGACGTGATCATCGTGATCCGGCCCGACGGCAGCATCCGGTTCGTGAGCCCGTCCGCGCGCCGCGTGCTGCGCTACGAGCCGAGCGCGGTGGAGGGCCGCTCCATCGCCGACCTGCTGCATGGCGACGACATCGAGAACGCCCGCGTCTTCATCGCCGAAACGGCGCGGACGCCCGGGGTGGGCGCGCCGGTCGAGTGGCGCTTCCGCCAGCCGGACGGCTCCGCGCTCCACGCGGAGATCATCGCCACCAACCTGCTGGACGAGCCCACGGTGCGCGGCATCGTGCTCAACACCCGCGACGTGAGCGAGCGGAAGCGGCTCGAGCAGCAGCTGGTCCACCAGGCCTTCCACGACCCGCTCACCGGGCTCGCCAACCGGGCGCTGTTCCGTGACCGGGTGAGCCACGCGCTCACCCTCGCCCGTCGCCACGGGCACGCGCTCACCGTGCTGTTCCTGGACTTGGACGACTTCAAGAAGGTGAACGACAGCCTGGGCCATGAGGTCGGCGACCGGCTCCTCATCGCGGCGGCGGAACGGTTCAACTCCTGCAGCCGGGTGACCGACACGGTGGCACGGTTCGGCGGCGACGAGTTCGCCATCCTGCTGGAGGAGCGGGGCGCGGTTGACGCCGCCGCGCTGGTCGAGCGCCTGCGCGAGGCGATGGAGCCGCCGTTCCTGCTCGGCGGCAACGAGGTGCACGTGCACGCGAGCATCGGCATCGCGACCGCCTCGGGCGCGGATACCGCGGACGACCTGCTCCGGAACGCCGACGTGGCGATGTACGCCGCGAAGAAGTCCGGCAAGGGTCGCTCAGAGGTATATCGATCCGACATGCACGCCGCGGTGCACGAGCGGCTCGAGCTGGAGAGCGCCCTCGCGCTCGCGATCGAGCGAAACGAGCTCACGCTCCACTACCAGCCGATCGTGTGCCTCCGGACCGCGCAGCCGCGCGGGGTAGAAGCTCTGGTCCGGTGGAACCACCCGCGCCACGGCTGCCTCCTGCCCCAGCACTTCGTGCCGCTGGCGGAGGAGACCGGGCTCATCCTCCGGCTGGGCGAGTGGGTGTTGACCGAGGCCTGCCGCCAGATCGCCGACTGGCGTCAGGTGTTCGTGGGGCTCGACCTGACCGTCGCGGTGAACATCTCCGGCCGTCAGTTCCTCGACCCGCAGATCGTGAACATCACCCGCGACGCGCTCGATGCGTCGCGGCTGTCGCCGGCCGCCCTCACGCTCGAGATCACCGAGAGCGTGCTGATGCAGCAGACCGAAGCGATGCTGGAGCGGCTGGAGGAGCTCCGCCGCCTGGGCGTGCGGCTCGCGATCGACGACTTCGGCACCGGCTACTCGTCGCTCGGCTATCTCCGGCGGTTCCCGCTGGACATGCTGAAGATCGCGAAGCCCTTCGTCGACGACGTGAGCGCCGGCGTCGAGCGGGCCGCGCTGGCCCGCGCGGTGGTGGGGTTGGGGGAGACCCTCGGGCTTCGCACCGTGGCCGAGGGCGTAGAGCTGGCGGAGCAGCGAGCCTCGCTCACGCTGCTCGGCTGCGAGCTGGGCCAGGGCCATCTCTTCGCCGCGCCGATGCCGCCCGACCGGCTCGAAGGCTATCTCGCCCAGTGGAAGGAGCCGCGTCGCCGAGGCCGCCGCCGGGCGTCATGAGAGGGCGCTCACCAGCCGCACCTTGATCCCGCCGTTGGTCGTCAACCACCGAGATTCGAACCGGAGCCCCGTCGCGTGCTCCAATGACCGGTCGGGTGAGAGCATCGTTACTCGCCACCCGGGACAGCGCTCCCGCACGACCTCACCCAGCCGGGCATAGAGCCCGCGCAACCTGGCGCGTTCACCCACCCGGACCCCATAAGGGGGATTGGTCACCAGATGCCCAGCGCCTGGTGGCGCCTCAAACCCCGCCATCGCGGCCCAGCGGAGCTCGAGGTCCGCCGACACGCCGGCCCGCTCGGCGTTGCTCGCCGCAGCAGCTATGGCGGCTCCCTTACGATCGGCACCGATGATGGGACCGGGCGAGCGCTCCAGCGTTCGCGAGCGGGCTTCGTCTCTGAGCCGCTTCCAGCCATGCGCGTCGAGCTCCGGCCAGCGCTCGAAGGCGAACCCGCGCTCGAGCCCCGGTGCCCGCCGCCGCGCGATCAGCACGGCCTCGATCGGAATCGTGCCCGAGCCACAGAACGGATCCGCCAACGGGGCTCGGCCGTCCCACCCCGATTCGAGCAGCATCGCGGCCGCGAGCGTTTCGCGAAGTGGTGCCTCGCCGCCCTCCACGCGATAGCCGCGGCGATGCAGCAGCTCGCCCGAGCTGTCCACGCTGATGGTGCACTCGTCGCGGAAGAATCGGACCACGAAGAGCTGCGCACCGTTCCCGCCTGCTCCCGCCGGCTCCGGATTGCTCCCGACCGCTCCCGCCAACCGCTCCGCGATCGCGTCCTGGTGATACAGCTTCGACTTTCGACTGGTGACTCGGAACTCCGCGGTCGCGCCGGGACCGAGAAAGCGGTGCCAGGGCAGCCCCCTGGCCCGCCGCTCCAGCTCGTGGAAGGAGGACGCATGAAACGCCGCCAGCCGGACCAGCACCCGCGACGCGGAGCGAAGCTCGAGGTTGGCGGTGTACAACCCGCCTTTCGTTGCCCGGAACGCCACGCCCCCGGGCTCCACCTCGTTCGCCGCGAGGTCGAGCGCGGCGAGCTCCCGTGCCGTGACTTGCTCGATGCCCGGCGCGGTGATCGCGTAGCAGTCGTACTCGGTTCGCATGCGGGAAAGCTAGGGCGAACTGTCAGTTGCCGAACGTGTAGGTGTACTTCACTACCACCGCGCGTGCCTGGGTTTCGGGCAGCGCCGGGGCGATGCGGTCGCGGTCGGAGTTGAGTCCGTGAGTGTAGACCAGCCAGAGGTCGTTGCCCTCACGGAAGTTCATCCGGGCTCGCGCGTTGATGCTGGTGAGATGCGCCGCCGTGCTGTGCTGCACCACCAGGGAGGTCGAGAGTTGCCGGGTCCAGGTCACGGCCGCCCGGCCGCGGACCAGATGCAGCGTCTCTTTCTGGGCGGCAATATCGAGCCGCTCCTGCTGATACTCGGCGCTCAGGGTGAGGGGCGGCGTGGGATGCCACGACACGAATAAGCGGCCCGAGGTGCGGTGGCCGCCGTAGAAGCCGCCGATGCTTCCCTCGGCGGTGAGGCTCAGGGCGCCGCTGCTCGCGGTGGCGGCCGTCGCCTGCACCGATGTCGCGTCGTAGTCCCCCGGCGGCACTACGACCGTTTCGGAAAGCCGGAGTGGGGCCAGCACCAGCTCGGAACGCTGTTCCACCAGCCCGATGAGTTGCGCCCCGCTCTTGAACTCTGCCGTCAGTTCGGCGGCGGCCGTACTGGTTTGCACCTCATCCGCCCGCAAGTCCCACACCCGGGTCACGAAGACTGCCGGCGTTACGACCCTGAGTGGTGAGCGCTCGGGCAGAAAGTGGCCGTACGCCACCCTCGCGTCGGCCTTCATCAAGCCGTTTGCTTCCAGGAAGCCGATCGGCGGATCGAACGTCTTGCCCAATCGAAGCCCGCCGGCGGTAATGCCGAGGCCTTGCACCGTCCGTCGCTCCAGACGAAAACCGAGCGCCGTGCGGTCGAAGGTGCTCGGGGCCGGCGCCACCTGGCCGAGTGCGGTGGATGCCGCGGCGGTGAACCGGGCATAGTACGGACCGCCCAGGCGGAGCGAGCCATCCAAGCCCCCGGCGGCCGCGTCGCGGGCGCCGAGCCGGGAGGTAAACATCGCGCCGAGGTAGGACTCCGGGTTGAATACGCGGCGGCGAAAGCGTATTACCGCGAAGTTCTCGCCCAGCGACGTAGCGTCCTGTTCGACCTGCATCACCAGAGCACCGAGATCGGCCCCTCCTACCCGGCCGACGACCCGCGCGCCCCCGTAGATCCGCACCGGAGAGCCGTCGTCGGCCAGTCCGATGCGGCGGCTGTGAAACAGGCGATTGATCAAGTCGAAGTCGTAGGAAAAGATCCCCGCCCGCTCGATGAAGAACTGGCGGCGCTCGGGAAACAGGAGTGGAAACCGGGTCAGGTTGATCCGCTGGTCGTCCACCTCGGTTTCGGCGAAGTCGGTGTTGGCGGTGAGATCCAGGTTGATGTCGTTGCTCAGGGCGAGCTTGAGATCGGCGCCCACCTCGTGCCGGAGGTCGGAGCCGGCGATCCATTGCCCCCCGACGGGATCGGGCCGGACCCGGCGGTCGTGGCCGCCCAGCGCGTACGGTGTCAGCAGCAACTGCCGTCCCGCTTCGATGCCGCGGAACTCCACTTCACGGGCCTGCGACGGCTTGAACTGGCCGAACGTCCAGCGCGGCCGCACCGCCGGAAAGATGACCCGCTCGTTCTTTTCCCAGATCAGCCGGTTGACGATGAGCCGCATCCGCACGACTCCGGTGGTTGCCTGGTAGCGAAGCGTAGAGAAAGGGATCCGGAACTCCGCATACCAACCCCGCTCGTCCCGGCGGGTGCGCACATCCCAGACGCCGTTCCACGCATTGGTGAGCGAATTGTCACCCTCGGCATCGGTGGCGACCGCGAAATCGAGGCGGGGCCCTGCCGGCGTGGTCGAGAAGGTGACCGCGTTCTCGCTGTCGTTGAACGTGTCGAGCATGACGTTGAGGAAATCGCCGCCTTCGTCCTGGTCGCGGGCGCGGGTCCACGCCCTCACGCCGGCCGGGTCGCGATGGTAGAGCGCCGCGCCCACGTAGAACGCATGGCCGTCATGGGCTACGCGCACGTCGGTGGACTCGCTCGGTGCCAGCCCGAACGTGGGCTTGTACATGACCATCGGCAGCGGGACGAGCGACGTCCACACCGCTTCGTCCAGGCGTCCGTCGATGGCCGGCGCCTGTTCGATCCGGGGGATCACGAACGGCTCCTGCGCAACGAGAATGCCCGTGGACGCGCTGGCCAGCAGAACCGTCACGGCGATGGAGCGCATCATGAGGTCGACTCAATCTTGCCCAGCCACGGGTACATTGGGCAAATGCCCGAGCTTCCCGACGTTACGGTCTACATCGAGCGACTGCAGGCCCACCTGCTGGGCCGGACGTTGGTGCGGGTCCGGGTGCTCAATCCCTTCGTGCTCCGCTCCGTGGATCCCCCAATTACGGAAGCGGCCGGCCGGCGGGTTCTCGAGCTCCGCCGTCTCGGCAAGCGCATCGTGATCGGCCTGGAGGACGAGCTGTTCCTGGTGCTGCACCTGATGATCGCGGGCCGGCTTCGCTGGCTCGCGCCCGGGGCCAAGCCGCCGGGCAAGATCTCCCTGGCCGGATTCGAGTTCGAGAACGGACAGCTGGTGCTTACAGAAGCAGGCAGCAAGCGCCGCGCGTCGCTTCACCTGGTTCGCGGCGCCGCTCAGGTCGCGGGGTTCGACCGCGGCGGCCTGGAGCCGTTGGAGATCGATCTCGCGACGTTCGCCGATCGGCTCAAGAGCGAGAACCATACGCTCAAGCGCGCGCTCACCGATCCTCGACTCTTCAGCGGCATCGGTAACGCGTATTCCGACGAGATCCTGCACCGCGCCAGGCTCTCGCCGCTGCAACAGACGGCTCGGCTTTCGGACGCGGACGTGATGCGGC
The DNA here is from genome assembly GCA_036257415.1 of Gemmatimonadales bacterium. GTDB lineage: Bacteria > Gemmatimonadota > Gemmatimonadetes > Gemmatimonadales > GWC2-71-9 > DASQPE01. Next base: position 984 of record DATAFP010000033.1, on the reverse strand, counting down.
TCCACGACGCCACCCGAGCGGTGCTGCTCGAATGGATCGATCGGTTGCGCAGCGAAGCCCGGGATAGCTTTCCCGAGAAGGTCACGGCATTTCGCGACGGGATGGTGGTCCACGGACGGTTCGGCGAGCCGTGCCCCGTGTGCGGCGCTCCGGTGCAGCGCATCCGTTACGCCGACAACGAGACCAACTACTGCGCCCGCTGCCAGACCGGCGGTCGGGTCCTCGCCGACCGCTCGCTGTCTCGCCTGCTCGGCGCGGATTGGCCAAGATCCATCGACGAGTTGGAGTGAGGTCACCACGGAAGCACGGAGAACACGGAAGGCAGTTTCGAAACTCGCCGACCGCCGCACCCGTACCGGGTTACACCTCCAGCTCTCGAGCCATCGAATGACCGCGCGTTCTGTCCTCGCGCAGTGCTCATGCCTTGCCTCGATTTTGATCCCGTCCGTCGCCCCCGCGCAGAGCCCGGCGCCGGTGCCCGCTCGGGCGGGCTGGGTCGCGGAGGCCGCGATGTTCCGCGGCGACCCCGCGCACCTCGGCGTCTATCCGGTGTCGGGCGTCTCACGTCTGGGCGGCCTCGCATGGCGCACGCCCACCGAGGGAACGGTGCGCTCCTCTCCGGCGGTGACCCGCGATCGGGTGTACGTCGGGAGCAGCGACGGACACCTCTACGCGCTCGACCGCGCGACCGGCAGAGTCCGCTGGAAGCACAACGCGGGGGGATCGGTGCTGTCGTCGCCCGCAGTCGCCGCCGGGCTGGTGTTGTTCGCCACACGAACTGGCACGCTCGTCGCGCTCGACGCGGCCAACGGGACGCCGCGCTGGTCGGTCTCGACCGAGGCGGCGCTGCCGTTTCCCTGGGGCCGCGAGGGGTGGGACTTCTACATCTCGTCGCCGGTGGTCGCCGGGAACCTCGCGATCTTCGCCGCGGCCGACGGCAACGTGTACGCGCTCGATCTCGCTACCGGCCGGCAGCGCTGGCGG